>CBDTXZ010000400.1:0-1515 GCA_965364515.1 uncultured bacterium | reverse complement strand
AGCGGCTTCGAGTTGCCGGCGTCCGGGCGATTTCGAACGCCGTCGACGTCACCAATTACGTCATGCTCGAGCTCGGACACCCGCTCCACTCGTTCGACGCGGATCGGATCGAAGGTGAGCATCTCATCGTCCGTCGGGCCGAAGCCGGCGAGAAGATGACGACACTCGACGATGTCGAACGGACGCTCACCGACGACGACCTCGTCATCTGTGACACGACCGGCCCGATCTCGCTCGCCGGAACCATGGGTGGTGCGACTTCGGAGGTCTCCGAGACGACTTCGAGGGTCTTTCTCGAGGCGGCCACCTGGGATCCCCCCACGATCATGTGGATGTCTCGACGCCATGGCCTGCGGTCCGAAGCGTCCTCACGATTCGAGAGAGGCGTCGATCCCGGCCTTCCGCTCCGTGCTTCGTCCAGAGCGGCCCAATTGCTGGCGGAGATCTCCGGTGCGACGGTGCTCGAGGACCTGGTCGACGAGGTGGCCGTTCCTGTCGAACAGAGAACGCTCGAGCTTCCGCTTTCGTTGGTGACGAGGACTCTCGGTCGTGACTTCCCGGCGGACCAGGTGGCGGGTCTCCTCGAGAAACTGGAGCTCGACGTGTCTGGAGGCGACCCCCTCACCGTTGTCGTGCCGACGTTCCGTCCCGACCTGGAACGCCCGATCGATCTGGTCGAGGAGATCGCTCGACTCCACGGGTTCGATCGGTTCGGCGAGAGCCTGCCCCGGGGGTCTGCAGCGGGTTTGACCTCTGAACAGCGCCGCGAACGGAAGCTGCGCGCCGCGCTGATCGGCGCCGGGCTCCACCAGGCCGTCCATTTGAGCTTCATGGATCCCGACGACCTGGATCTGTTCGCATACCCGGCGGCAGACCCAGCTCGAAACGTGGTCAGGGTTCGCAATCCCTTGCGGGAAGAGGAGGGAGTGCTCCGCACGACACTGCTGCCCGGCCTCCTGGCCTCACTGCGATACAACGCCAGCCACGGCGCCTCGCATGGGGGACTGTTCGAGACGGGACGCGTGTTCTTCGCCGACCCCGACGAAGCCGACCCTCGTATTCCGAATCAACCGCTGCGTCTCGGCTTCGCCATGTTCGGGGTCTCGGGCGGGTTGGAACTCGGCGGGTCGGGCCGCCCGACCGATGCGTACACGGCCACCGCCGTCGCCCGCCTCATCGCCGAGGTCTTGGAGCTCGAGATCACTCTGCATGCGGGCACCTATCCGGGATTCCACCCCGGTCGGTGCGCCGAAGTCGTCCTGGATGGCCATGTCGTCGGTCATGTCGGCGAGGTCCACCCGAGCGTTGCGAAACACTATGACCTCGCTGGTCGGGTTGCCGCCGGTGAGCTCGATCTTCCCGACCTCGTGGCTGCGACTGCGAAACCTCAACTCGAGACTCCGAGTGTGTTCCCGAGATCGGAGTTCGATCTGGCATTCGTGGTCGATCGGGACGTGCCATCGGCCGACCTCGTGGCGGCGACGGCGGGTGCAGCCGGCGACCTGATCGAATCCG
>CBDTXZ010000399.1:0-1526 GCA_965364515.1 uncultured bacterium | reverse complement strand
CCGGGGAACCGCTTGCGGAAGTGGTGATCGTCCACGGTCAGGGCGAGCACTCCGGCCGCTACGAGCACGTCGGCTCGATTCTGGCAGAAGGCGGCCTTTCGGTTCGCAGCTACGACCTGCTCGGACATGGTGCGACCGGCGGTCGTCGCGGAGACGTCGAGCACTGGACAATGTTTCTCGACCAGCTCGAGATCCACATCCGCGATGCACAGGCAACCGGGCGTCCCACGGTCATTCTCGCCCACTCGTCAGGCCCCCTGATCAGCCTGGACTACGTGCTGTCCGAACGGCCGAGCCCGGACCTCATGGTCTTGAGCGCCCCTGCGCTGCACGTCGAGGACGACATGCGGACTCGAGTATTGAGGCCGGTCATCCCGATCCTCGGCAAGCTCGTCCCCACCTTTGCAATGCGCGCGCCGGTCAAACCCGAGCAACTGTCCCGCGATCCGTCGGTAGGCGAGGCATTCCTGGCTGATCCGCTGGTGCATCAACCAATAACGATGCGTTTCGCCGCTGCGTATCTGGATGCTCAGACGCGGGTGAATGCGAACCTCGACAAACTCGCGATTCCCACCCTCGTCATGCATGGTGAACGTGACACCATCGTCCCCACCTCCGCCTCGGAGGAGCTCGGAGAGTTGGAGTGCGTAGAGAGGCGCGTGCTCCCGGATCTTCGTCATGAGATCTACAACGAACCAGAGGGTCCAGAGATCGTGGCGGACGCACTGGAATGGATCAAGGCGCATCTGCCCGACTGAGCGAGCATAGGCTTTCGGCCTAGTCCCGCAGACGGTCACCACTCGCTGCGTTGGTGAACCGGAAGTCGTCGGTTCGACGAAGGGCCGCGGTTCGTCAGATGAAGCGACGCGACACGAGTTCGACCGGGACCGGTGTCCCTCGCATGTCGATCGCCAACGTGTCCGAGTCCTCTTCGACCAGCCCCATGCCGATCCCCTCTGAACGGACGGGACTGAACGACCCCGACGTCACTCGACCGATCCGTCTCCCTTCCGCATCGATCATATCCTGGCCCGCTCTCGGGATCCGTCGGTTCCCGGTGGTGAACAGCCGCCTGCGCGACCGACGCTCGGGGTCCAGCGCATCGCGTCCGACGAAGTCGTGCGAGAGGTCGACGGCGAATCCCAAACCGACTTCGTACGGATCGGTTGTGGTGTCCATGTCCTGCCCCCAGAGCGGGAGCGCCGCCTCGAGCCGGAGCGTGTCTCGGGCGCCGAGTCCACACGGAGCGGCTCCCTCGTCGAGCATCATCCGAGCCACCCGCTCGGCCTCGCCCACGTCGACGATCACCTCGCCTCCTCGCTCCCCCGTGTAGCCGGTTCCGGCCACGAGCGCGCCGTCGACCGCTCCTGACCGCCTGGCGGAGAACCTGGGGCCTTCGAAGCCGAGACGACGCTCCAGCATGGCCGGCGCGTCAGGACCCTGGACGGCGATCATCGCGGTCGTCTCGCGCAGATCGGTCGGGTTGGCAGCGGAGAATCTGTCCATCACGACCAGATGGTTTGCGG
>CBDTXZ010000398.1:0-1540 GCA_965364515.1 uncultured bacterium | reverse complement strand
TCGGCGGCGGAGCGGGCAGCATCATCGCCAACTGGATGGTCGACGGCGCCCCGCCGGTGGATGTGACCGGGGTGGACATCGCCCGACTGCATCCGTTTCAGGCCACCAGCCGGTTCCGGCGAGATCGAACGGTCGAGCTCCTCGGCAGACTCCACTCGACCGGTTCGTGGCCGCATTCCCAACCGGAGCGCGCCCGAAACGTCCGCCGGTCGGTCCTGCACGATCGTCTGGCCGGGGCGGGGGCGAGGTTCGAGGAGTCGTCTGGCTGGGAGAACGTCGCCTGGTTCGGGCCCGTCGACCAGGAAATTCCACACGTTCGAACCTATCGCCGGCCGCCGTGGTGGGAGCATCACGCCGCCGAGCATCGGGCGACACGCGAGGCGGTCGCTCTCTACGACATGTCGTCGATGTCGATCTTCTCGGTGGAGGGACCCGACGCCGAGCGGATCTTGAACCACCTCGGTGGAAACGACGTCGCCGTCGAGGTCGGCAGATGCGTCTACACCCAATGGATGAACCCTCGAGGAAAGGTCCTGGCAGATCTCACCGTGACCCGGCTGGGTGAGCATCGGTTCTCGGTGGTCGTGGCAGAAGCATTCCACCGACGAGTGGAGACGATGATGCGCCGGGCAATTCGCCCCGACGATCGGGTCCACGTTTCCGACCGCACCTCGGGTACGACGTTGTTGAGTGTCCAGGGACCGCGATCTCGTGAACTGCTGTCCCGGATCACGGATGCCGACCTCTCCAACGAATCGTTCCCGTACTTCACGGCCCAGCACATGGATCTGGAGTTCGCCCTGGGATGGGCCTTCCGGATGAGCTTCGTCGGCGAGTTGGGCTGGGAGCTCTATGTTCCTGCGGAGTTTGCGCTCGGCGTCTACGACGCCCTGGTGCGCGAAGGCGAAGACCTGGGTCTCGCACGCGCCGGCATGGTGACGCTGGAGTCCACCCGCACCGAGGCAGGACGCAAGGACTACGGACTCGACATGGAGAACACCGACTCACCGATCGAAGCGGGGCTCTCGTTTGCTCTCGACTTCGACAAGCCCGGGGGTTTCGTCGGGAGGGATGCACTCCTCGCCGAACGGGAGGCCGGACCGCCGACTCGACGCCTGCTCCAGTTCTTGGTCTCCGATCCCGAGCCGTTGCTCTTCGGAGAGGAGCCGATCTTCCTCGACGGTGAGCCTGTCGGGTACCTGCGTTCGGGCAACTACGGGCACACCCTGGGTGGGGCGATGGGGATGGGGTACGTCGAGCGTCCCGACGGCGTGACCGCCGAGGTGGTTCGGGACGGCTCCTTCGAGATCCAGGTGGCGGGGGAGCGGTTCCCGGCTCGAGCGTCGATTCGGCCGATGTACGACCCGACCGGTGAACGCGTTCGCATGTGAAGTCAAGAAAGCGTCGGTCGAGTGTCGCCGGAGCTCGAGGATCCGCAGGTGGTCATTGGCGCCGAATCGCCGAGAGGGGTATCCTCTAGGTTCCTTCCGGGGTAGCTCAATCGGCAGAGCATCGGACTGTTAATCCGCAGGTTGTGAGT
>CBDTXZ010000397.1:0-1544 GCA_965364515.1 uncultured bacterium | reverse complement strand
GGCTCGTCCATCTGCCCGAACACGAGCGCCGTCTTGTCGAGAACCTCGGCTTCCTTCATCTCGAGGAACAGGTCGGTGCCCTCGCGGGTGCGCTCACCGACGCCGGCGAACACCGAGACACCTCCGTGCTGGCCGGCAACCCGGTTGATCATCTCCTGGATGAGGACGGTCTTGCCGACCCCGGCGCCGCCGAACAGGCCGATCTTGCCGCCCTCGAGGTAGGGGCAGATCAGGTCGAGGACCTTGATTCCCGTCTCGAAGACGTTTCGCTGAGGCTCGACGTCCTCGAAGGCGGGGGGCTCACGGTGGATCGGCCAGCGCTCGTCGAAGGTGAGATCGGGAGCGTCCAGCGACTTGCCGTACACGTTGAAGATGTGCCCCAGGACCTGGTCGCCGACTGGAACGGTGATGGGTCCGCCGGTGTCGTAGACCGGCGCGCCACGCGTCAGACCGTCCGTTGGTGCCATGGAGATGGCGCGGACCTTGTTGTCACCCAGATGCTGTGCGACTTCTGCGATGACACGCTGCGTCTCGCCGCCGAGCTCGAACTCGATCTCGATCGCATGGAGGATCTCGGGGAGCTCCTCCGGCGGGAACTCCGCATCGACGACCGGTCCGGCCACTTTGATGATTCGGCCGGACGCTTTCATTGCTTCAGCCACGTTTCCTCCAACTGGTGTTCTCGGTGATCTCCGAACCGTTCATTTGGACAGCGCCTCGGCGCCTCCGACGATCTCGGTGATCGCCGTGGTGATCTCTGCCTGACGGGCACGGTTCGCCTTCACCGTCAGGTTCTTGATGAGCTCTTCGGCGTTGTCGGTGGCCGCCTTCATCGACCGGCGGCGGGCGGAGTGCTCGGAGGCCGACGCCTCGAGGAGCATGCTGTAGACGGCACCTTCGACATACCGTGGCAGCAGACGCGAGAGGATGTCCCCGGGCGAGGGCTCGTACTCGTACGACACCGCACCGGCCTCCCGCTCCGAACCCTCGCTGGGTGTGATCGGCAGCAACTCGTATCGCGCCGGCGTCTGGGTGAGCGCCGATTCGAACCTCGTGTAGAACGCCTCGACCGAGTCGATGCGGCCGGAGACGAACGCGTCGATGACCGTGTTGGCGATGGAACGGGCGTCGCCGTATCCGGGGGTGTCGGTGACCGACAACCAAGAGCGCTCGACGCGCCACTTGCGGTACTCGAAATAGGCCTTCGCCTTCTTCCCGACGGCGAACAGCACGACGTCACGGCCCGCCGCACGGTGACGGCGCATCGAATCCTCCGCCAACTTGATGATGTTGCCGGCATACGCGCCCGCCAACCCACGGTCCGACGAGACGATCAGGATCCCGACGGTCTCGATCTCACCACGTCGCTCGAGCAACGGTTCCGACGAGCCGGCCGAGGCCGCCCCGACGTTGTCGATCACTTCGACCAGCTTGGCCATGTACGGCTTCGACGCGGTCACTCGGGCGATGGCCTTGGGGATGCGTGACGCTGCGATCAACTCCATGGCGCGGGTGATCTTCTTCGTGCCTTCGACGCTCTTGAT
>CBDTXZ010000396.1:0-1556 GCA_965364515.1 uncultured bacterium | reverse complement strand
CAACGGAACCGCTTGCGAACACATGTTCGACGTGGGAGTCTTGCCGAATGGAATGGACGTCGAACGATCTCGAGGAAACCGTCGAGCGGGTGAACCGACTTCGACTCCGATACGACACGCTGAAACGTCGGCTGAGGCGAGCTGACGGCGTCGATGAGATCGAACGGCTCGACAGTTCGATTCTGCGACGCCGCATGCGGATGCGCCATCTCAACGAACAGATCGACCAGCTCATCGAGGAACGCGACCGCCTGGAGGGTGAGGTGCTCGGCTGTTTTCACGGAGCTGAGGCACTACTGGTCGACCTGATAGACAGGCTCGAAGCCCTGGACGGGCCCAGCTGGTCTCCGGATCCAATCCCGGGATACTCCCTTCTGGAGGTCGTCGGGGACGTCGTGCACGACGGAGATCACACCTGGACCGAACCGATGCTCCGACCCGGGTGCCCGACCGGTCGGCCCGACACGCCTCACGAGCGAGTGGCATGCGCATCGGCGGCATGCGGTGTCCTCGCCTGGAAGTCCATCGACAAGCTCCCCGACCTCGGCGCCCACGAACTCAGGGCGGTCGTCGAGGTCGCATTGAGTGGCAAGGTCGTCGAGCACACCGATGGTTACCGCGCAGAGGTCGGCGAGATCGTCTCGATGGTGGCGTTCGACGACGCCCGGTGGTTTCGCTCCCGCGACCCCGGGCAGATCACGGCGTTCGTCGACACGCCACGCGAGACCTTCGAGCTGCTCGCCGCACCGATCCCTGCCGAGGCGATGCTCTACGTGGAGCTCGATCTCTTCCTCGGGAGACGGAGATGAGGCATTCGAAGGCGGGAAAGCTGGGTGATGTCGTCCGCGTGATCATCGCCGATCCCGCGCCTGACGGGCGCTCCGCCGACCGGGCGACGGATGAGGAGGAATGAGGGCGGACCTGACGGCGTTGCCCATGGGTGATGACGAGAGAGCCACCTGACACAGAGCTCATCTACGTCGGTGATCCCATGTGCTCGTGGTGCTGGGGGATCGCTCCCGAGCTGGACAGCCTCGTCTCGTCGTTCCCCGATCTTCCGTTGCGGATCGTCGTCGGCGGTCTGCGGCCCGGACCGAACGCACAGACGGTCGGGCCGGAGCTCGCCGGCTTCCTCGCCCATCACTGGGAGGAGGTCGAGGCGCGGTCGGGACAGCCGTTCGATCGCACGCTCCTCGAGCGTCACGGCTGGTCGTACGACACCGAGCCGGCCTGCCGTGCAGTGGTGGTGATGCGCGAGCTCGCCCCTCACGAGACGTTCCGATTCTTCAAGCGACTCCAGCGGGCCTTCTACGCCGAGGGCAGACCTGTGTGGGATCCGGGCGCATACGAGCAGCTGATCGAAGGTTTCGATGTGGACGCTTCGGAGTTCCTCGACGCGTTCGGGTCGCAGGATGCCATCAAGGCGGCGTGGCAGGACTTCTCACTCGCCCGTTCCTGGGGCATCAACGGGTTCCCCACCATCGTGCTCCGCCAGGGCTCAACCGGCCAGATCATCGCCCGGGGATACACCACCGCCGACGCGATGGAGTCCGCCA
>CBDTXZ010000395.1:0-1558 GCA_965364515.1 uncultured bacterium | reverse complement strand
CGGCCACCCTCGTCGTCGATGACGGGCAGGTGAGCGGCTTCGTCGACGTCGGTCCGACCCGCGACGAGCATCTGGATGCCGGAGAAGTGGCAGAGCTCTACGCCATCTACCTTCATCCCGATCGTTGGGGGCGCGGACATGGGCGGCAGTTGATCATCGCCGCCGAGACGACGATGGTCGAGCTCGGTTTCTCGTCGGCGATGCTGTGGGTGCTCGAGGACAACGCCAGGGCGCGTGCCTTCTATGAGGCCGCCGGTTGGGAGCCGGACGGTGGGCGGCAACTCGAACGCATCATCTCGACGGAACTCTACGAAGTCAGATACGCCAAGGACCTCGGCGGCTACTGACACAATCGAAACTCCGTGCACCCGCTTTTCACGAATGTGAATGAACTGGTTGCGCCGATCCTTCTCGACGCATAGCTTCGCCCCCGAGTCAAATCCCCATTGGCTCGTTGGAGGAGAACGGTGGCCAGCGAAGATCGGCTGGAATACCTCGGGCAGATTGCTGCGTGGTACTACGAGGATGATCTCGATCAGATCGAGATCGGTCGCAAGATCGGCAAATCGAGATCGATGGTGTCGAGGCTGTTGCGTGAGGCGCGCGACGAAGGCCTCGTCCAGTTCCGGGTCAGGTACCCCTTGCGTCGCGACACCCTGCTCGAGGACGAGCTTCAGGCGACGTTTGGCCTCGAGCACGCCCGAGTGTTGGCTGCCACGCAGGATCTCGACTACGAGGGCATGATGCGACGGCTCGGACGTCTGGCGTCACGAGCGCTCGAGCGACGGTTGCACTCCCAGATGCGAGTGACGGTCGGATGGGGTGCAGCCCTGTACTCCGTCACCAAGGCGATGCCGGAGATCCAACTGGTCGACGTCATGGTGCTGCAGGTCATGGGGTCGGTCGGGGACGGAGACCCTGCCATCGACGGGGCTGACCTCGCGAGGAGGATGGCGACCCGGCTCAATGGTGACTTCCGATCGCTGGCTGCGCCCTTGTTCGTCGACCGAGAAGGAACTGCCCAGTCCCTGCTGGCCGACCGGACCATCTCGGCCACGCTGGCGATGGCCCGCAGTGCAGAAGTCGCGGTCACGGGAATCGGCAGCATTGACTCGAGCCTCTCCGGCCTCCGTCGGGCGGGGTACTTCGATGACTCAGAACTGGATCAGCTCAGGGCCAACGGTGTCGTTGGCGACCTGATGGGTTTCCTGCTCGACGAGAACGGCGTCGTTCTCGACATCTCCCAGAACCGCAAGGTCGTGGCGCTTCGACCGGAGGAACTCGCCGAAATCAAGACCGTCGTGGGCGTTGCCGGCGGGGCAGCCAAGGCGGCTGCGATTCTCGCTGCCCTACGAGGTGGCTACCTCGATGTCATCGTCACCGATTCCGTCGCCGCCGAGGCGATCCTCGCTCTCAACCATGCACCCAACGACCTGACCGGAGTGTCCTGATGTTCGAACCAACCACCATTGCCATCGTCGTTGCCTTGTTCCTCGTCTGGTCGGTACAGATCTTTCTGTCCAACCAGCAGATGAACCGATTCAACAAGCGCACGATG
>CBDTXZ010000394.1:0-1568 GCA_965364515.1 uncultured bacterium | reverse complement strand
CGGAGCAGGGCGCCGCCTCCGACGCCGGCGACCCACACTGCCCCGGTTTCATCGACGCAGGCACCGTCGGGCGCACCCGGCAGCCCGGTGAAGTCGGCAAAAAGGCGTGGCGCCCCCGGTGTGCCCGAGTCCGGGTCGTAGTCGTGGGCCCACACGGCCAGTCGATGAGTGTCGGACCAGTACATCGTGAGACCGTCCGGCGAGAACGCCAACGAGTTCGACACGCCGACCTCCCTCCGATGCGTCGTCACCGAGCCGTCGGGGTCGATGCGGTGCAGCATCCCGGTTGCCCGGCGCTCGGCAGGTCGCTCGAACATGCTTCCCACCCAGAACCGGCCGGCCGGGTCGACCCGTCCGTCGTTGAGTCGGTTGCCGGTGGCAGGAGGCTCCACGGCGACCCAGGGCTCGAACGTCTCCGCCGCCCAGTCGAACCAAGCGAGCTCGTGTTCGATCGCAACCAGCAGTCGCCCCGGTTCACCGGAGAGCGCGATCGAGCCGGGACGGCCGGGCAGGTTCCGATTGGTGTGGGCCCCGGTTGCCGGTTCCAGGCGGTGGAGCCTTCGGCCGTCGATGTCGACCCAGTACAAGGCTGATTCGGCGACACTCCAGACCGGACATTCTCCGAGCAGCGCGCTGGGCTCCACGGCGACGTCGATCATGCGATGCGAGCGAGTGTCTCGAGCCGGGGAACGACCAACTCGGTGATGGCGTCGCGACGCGCCGCATCGTCGATGACGGCCGCCTCCCGCCACACCGCCCGTCCCACGATGTACCCGGAGGCACCTTCGTCCATGGCCATCGACAGCTGGTCGCGGAAGGTGTCGAAACCCGCACCGGCGGACAACATCGCCCACGGTGCCGGGAGCATCGCAGTGAGCGCCCGACAGGCGTCGGCCGTGCCCGGAAACGGCAGTTTGAACAGGTCGGCACCCGAGTCGGCGTTCACCTCCGCCCAGTCGAGCACCCATGGCCCCGACCCGGGCAGGCCCCGAGGCAACGGCTCGAGCACCAGCGGGAGCCCGGCGGTGTGGGCGTCGGCGATGCCGGCGTCGATCACCGCTCGCTGTGCAGGGGGCTGCCCGCCCGACCACAGCGACAGCAGCTTGACGGCGTCCGCTCCAGCCGAGGAGGCGATCCCGGCGCTCCAATCCTCGAGCAGGGTGGTGTGGGTCACCGAGTCGTCTGCGAGATAGCCCTGGGCTTCGACGGCCGCGATGATCCCGACGTCGGGCGGCACCGCTCCGACCACGGTCGCATCCATCCCCACTGCCGGGTCGAGCATGACTCCAGTGGCAACACCTCCGGTGGCACCGGCGAGGTCGATCTTGATCCGCCGCAGCACGTCTCGGGCGACGGTATCCGGCTGGTCGGGATCGAGCACGACTCTGAGGGAGTCACGATGGTCGATTGCCAACACGCGGAAGACGCCGTCGTGGTCGGCAAGTCGCGCCAACCTCCGCGTCCTGGCCGATGCGGTCATGGTTCGACGACCGGAAGCGCCCAGGCTCCTTCCTCCCATTTTCCGTCGATCCAGGCGTACTCGGGTTGGAAGAACGGCGGGATCGCAC
>CBDTXZ010000393.1:0-1569 GCA_965364515.1 uncultured bacterium | reverse complement strand
TTCCTCGCCTCCTTCGCCGGCGAGGGAACGGAATGGGTCGCTTCACCGGTCGAGCCGAGTGACGACCCTGCCGGTGACTTCCTGCAGGGAGCGCCGACGGATCCGTCGGAGCTGCTCGACCCGTTCCAGAAGGGGAACGGCGAGGTCGTCGAGGTCGGCCAGGAGCTGGTGCGGGGCGTCGAGACGACCCACTACCAGATCACCTACGACAAGCAGGCCTTGCTCGACTCCGCCCCCGCGGGCGAGCGAGCCCAGATGCAAGAGGAACTCGAGCAGTTCGGCGACGAAGTCGTCGTCGACGTCTGGATGGACGACAAATACCTCTACAAGATCCTCTTCGAGATCGACGGCACCGGGATCGACGCTCCCGAGGGGGAAGGCTTCGAGCGGATGACGATGGTCTATGAGATCTACGACTACGGGGCGGACATCGTCATCGAGCCGCCGCCGGCCGACCAGGTGTCGTTCATCGACGAAGGTTCCTTCGACTTCGGATTCGGTCTGGACGACTGACGGGCTCGCCCCCGGGCCCACCCCCTCTAGGGTTGGCCACATGCGGATCATCGGACTCGGGGTAGACCTGGCAGAGATCGATCGCGTCGAGGACCTGGTCGAGAAGTATCCGCGTTTCGCCGAGCGGTGCTTCACCGAGCACGAACGCGAGTACGCCTTGCGCTACGCCAAGCCGGCGCGCCGTCTCGCAGCTCGCTTCGCCGGCAAAGAAGCCGTCATGAAGTCGATGGGCACCGGCTGGCGGCGCATCCGATGGACCGACATCGAGATCACCGGTGGCGGGAAGCCCACCGTGAATCTCTTCGGCACCGCCAAACGGCGCGCCGACATGCTCGGCGTCACCGAGATCCACGTCACCATCACCCACACCGACGTGACGGCCATGGTGATGGCAGTCGCAACGGGAGAACACGAATGATCGAACAGGTCACCGACGGAGTGATGCGGGTCGGGTCCCGCGCCCACAACTACTACCTGCTGATCGAGAACGGTCGTGTCACGATCGTCGACGCCGGGTGTTCCGGTGAGTGGGGCCTCCTGCTCGAAGCCATGGAAGCCGCCGGGGTGGCGCTCGTATCGGTAGAGGGTGTGATCGTGACACACGCTCACGCCGACCACTTCGGGCTTGCCAAGAAGCTCACCGAGGCGGACATCGACGTATCGGTCCACACCGACGAGGAGACCCGGGCAACCGGCAGGTATCGGGGACGGTTCGCAGTCACGCCTCGTGAGTTGCCGGTCTTCCGGCCCGCCGTGCTCGTCAACTTCCTCACGATGGTTGTGCGCGGGATCATGCAGCTCGAGCACGTGGACGGTGTCGACACCTTCAGCGACGGCGATCGCATCGATCTCCCCGGCCGGCCGGTCGTCATCCACACGCCGGGCCACACCGAGGGTCATGTGATGTTCCACGTACCCGAGCGGGGAATGTTGTTCACCGGTGATGGCCTGGCGACGATGGATCTGCTCGGCTTCGGGGCCGGCCCGCAAATGCTGGATGCTCGATTCCATCTGGACGCCGAACAGGCCGACGCGTCGCTCGACCGGATCGTCGAC
>CBDTXZ010000392.1:0-1604 GCA_965364515.1 uncultured bacterium | reverse complement strand
TCGACGACGACGTGACCGTTCTGTACACCCGGCGGGGCATCACAGACGTCGTCCGTGCGAACGCCGACTACGTCGAAGAGCGGTATGGCATCACCCCGGGCCAGTACGTCGAGTACGCCGCCTTGCGAGGCGACAACTCCGACAACCTCCCGGGCGTCCCCGGGGTCGGGGAGAAGACTGCGGCGAAGCTGATCAACGCCTACGGGTCGCTCGAGGGCATCTTCGCCGCGGTGGACGATCAGAGCCCGAAGCTCAGCGAGAACCTGCGCGAGAACGAAGACCAGGTGATGTTGAACCGCCGGCTCATGAAACTCGTCACCGATCTGGACGTCGGAGCCGAGCCGGACGACCTGGTGCGCGGCGAATGGGATCGCCAGGAGGCCAAGGAGCTCTTCGTCAGCCTCGAGTTCCATTCCCTCTGGGAGGACATGTTGGAGGTCCAACCCGGATCCGAGCGGACCATCGAGGTCGTCGAGGCAGAAGGCGTCGTCGCCACGAGTGCCTCCGCCGTGGAGGCGCTCGGCACCGACCGGATGGTCATCGACTGGGTCGACGACGGTTCGTTCTCCGGGATCGCCGTGCTGACCGGCGAGGAGACCGCCTCGCTCGTGTCGATCGACGACCTCGAGCCGCTGCGTTCGACACTCGCCGACGAAGCCGTCCCCAAGATCGTCCACCACGGCAAGCCGCTCGTGAAGAAGCTGTTCGAGTACGGGTTCGACGTCAAGGGTCTCGGCTTCGACACCGCCCTCGCCGCCTATGTCGTCAACCCGGCGACCCGCGCCTACGACCTCACCGAGGTGGCGTTCAAGTTCCTCGGCATGGAGCTGGAGTCACCCGATGACGACGGCGCCGAGGCCGGGGGGCAGGGGGCGTTCGACTTCTCCGACGGCCCCGACCTCGAGGCGGCGGCGAGACGGGTCGTGGCAATCGATCGGCTGTCCGTTCAACTCGCCACCGAGCTGGCGGATCGTGACGAGCTGGAGCTGTTCCGGGAGATCGAGCTGCCGTTGGTGCTCACACTCGCCCACATGGAGGAGACCGGGATCCGGATCGATCGTCCCTACCTCGAGGATCTCGGCGAGCGGCTCCGTGAGGAACTGGCCGTGCTCGAGAAGAAGATCCACGAGTTGAACGGCGAGCCATTCAACGTGAACTCGACCGACCAACTCCGCACCGTGCTGTTCGAGAATCTCGGGCTGCCGATCTCGAAGAAGACATCGACGGGCAAGCCGTCGACGGATGCGAGCGTCCTCGAGAAGCTGGATCATCCGCTCGTCGACCACCTGCTCAAGTACCGCGAGCTCGAGAAGCTGCGCAGCACCTACGTCGACGGGTATCTCCCGCTGATCCGCGAGGACGGACGGATCCACACCACGTTCAACCAGATGGCGGCGGCCACCGGCCGGCTGTCCTCGGAGGAGCCCAACCTCCAGAACATCCCGGTGCGCTCCGAGTCGGGAATGACGATTCGACGTGCGTTCATCCCCGAGGAGGGCTGGAGCTTCATCGTCGCCGACTACTCCCAGATCGAGCTACGCATCCTCGGACACCTGTCCGGTGACGAGGGCCTGGTCGAGGCGTTCCGGTCGGGCCAGGACATC
>CBDTXZ010000391.1:0-1608 GCA_965364515.1 uncultured bacterium | reverse complement strand
CCGATGTACGGAATGGCGGCGACGTTCCCCGCAAGGGTGGCCGTCGCCGATCTACTCCTCCGCTACATCGACCGACTGTACGAGACGGGCGATTGAGGGCTGCCGCCTCGTGCTGGGACGACGTCCAGTTCAACCCTGCGGGGTGGCTGTGAGCGTCACGTTCACCTCCGCCCCGGCAGGCCTTCCGCGGAAGCTGGCGTTCAGGGGCTCGTTGGCCCTTTGCGACCCGCCATCCGTCGGAGCTGCTCGGCGGAGCGCCCGATATGCAGAGCCGCCAGTCAAGCCTGATTCGACAGACCGGCAGACAGGAGGTCGATCAATCGATCGAACGAAGCTTCGGGATCCTGCTCGAGACCGAACCCCCCGGTCGTCTCGAGCAGACAGAACCCGTGTACGGCGCTTCGAACCGCTCTCGCAACGTGGATCAGGTCCTCTCCCTCGATTCCGAACGAAGCCAACACCGCTTGCGCGGGCTCGAGTGCCTTGGCGCTTGCCTCGACGAACTCCTCGTCGTCGGGGCGCGCGACCTGTGTGAGCGGATACACACCAGGGTGTTCGGCTGCGTACTCTCGATAGGCACGGAGGAGCGAGCGGAGCGCATCGGGTCCGGCCAGCCCCATCGACGCCGTCCGGCACACCTCGGCCAGCCCCTCGATGCCGTCGAGCGCGATGCTCCGGATCAGGCCATCGAGGCTGTCTATGTGGTTGTAGAGCGACGGTGACTTCACTCCGAGCTCTCCCGCCACCCGGGCCAGGCTCAGGGAGTCGGCCCCTTCCTCGTCGAGGATGACGGCAGCCGTCGCGGTCACCTTTGCTCGGTCCAGACCGGCTCGAGGCATCAGCTCAGACCGTCGACGAACGCCACAACGGCGGATGCGACGACGTCCGGTTGCTCGACGTGCGGATAGTGGCCGGCCCCCTCGACCACCAGTCGATCGCCGCCCAGTTCGGCCGCCGTGCGCTCCGCCATGCCGGCGGGATCCTCGAAGTGATCGTCCATCGAGCCGAAGACCGTGAGCGAGGGCAGGGCGAGTCGCTCGATCCGCTCCGCAACACCGTCTCGATGGGCGGTGAGGGTCTGGCGTGCCGCCTTTCGGCGAGCTGGATCGGAGAACATGGCCTTCAGCTGCGCCAGCTCTCGATCGAGATCGGTGGGTGGATTGGTCTTGTACCAGCCCCGGTAGAAGCTGGCCCACACGCCGCCCGCCCAGGGCCCGCGCAGGAGTAGCTCCATGGCGAGACCAGTCGCTCTCGCCCTGAACGAGTCATCGGCGTGGAGATGGGGACTGATGGCGACGACGCCGGCGAACAACTCGGGCCGCTCTGCCGCCGCCCAGACCGCAGCCACCGGAGCGAAGGAACATGCCGCCACCACCGCTGGCCCGGCGTGGAGTGAATCGACGAGATCGATGATCGACTTCGCTGTCGCTTCGACGGTGTATTCGGCGGCCGGCGCGGAATCACCGTGCCCCGGGAGATCGGCGGTCACGACCCGGAATCCCTCAGCGGCGAGGAGCGACGACAGAAACCGATGCTCGCTCCTGAGATCGCCGGCCCCGGGAAGCAGCAGGATCAACTGGCCGTCTCCCCCGGTGTCGTCATGTGCCA
>CBDTXZ010000390.1:0-1621 GCA_965364515.1 uncultured bacterium | reverse complement strand
CTGCCGGTGGTCGCCGTCGTGTCGTGGATTGCGTTCGATGCCGTCAGATCCGGTCAGTTCGAGATTCCGAGTTTCCTTCGCAGGGGTTCAGCGCGACCCTCCTGAACGGCACTCGCTCGGTAGGACCCGAGCCGTCTCGCACCCCTCAGTGGCATTACGGGTGTGGGCTACGCTCGTGCCGCTACCGGGACCCAGCGGAGGGCGGCATCAGATGTTCATCGACGTGGCCGACGGGAAGCTGTTCGCCCTGCGCCATGGGGACCGAACCAAGCCCACGATCGTCGGAATCGGCGGCTTCGTCGGGAGCTCCGAGTTGTGGGCCGAGCCATTCGCTCAGCTGAGCGATCGGTGGTCGACCATTGCGTACGACCATCGTGGGGCCGGGGCATCGATTGCAGCGACGAGCAGCATCACATTCGACAATCTGGTCGATGACCTCTTCGCTGTGATGGACGCCTATGGCGTGGAGCGTGGCGCGATTGCGGCTGAATCCTCTGGTGCGCTCACCGCACTCACTGCCGCCCTGGCTCGCCCCGACCGGGTGTCGCATCTCGTCATCGTCGACGGCCTCTACCACTCGGAACCGTCGTCCGGCCCGGGCCTCGATGACTGGCAACGGTATCTGCTGACCTCCTACGGGGCCTGGGCCACGCAGTTCGTCGACGACTGCACGCCCGAGCCCGACTCTGATCACATCAAGGCGTGGGGCCACAAGATTCTCAATCGCGTTGCACCGGAAGATGCGGTTGCTCTCTCGAATGCCAGTCCGGAGGTCGACATCCGGCCGCGTCTGCCGGAGATTCTGCATCCAACGCTGGTGATCCACGGCCGATTGGATGTGCCAGTGCCGTTGGAGCATGCACAGCAGCTCGCCGAGTCGATCCCGAACGCCGAGCTCGTCATATTCGAGGACGCCGGTCATGTCCCATCCATGACGCGACCGTCCGCAGTGGCAGACGCGATCTCCGCCTTCCTGGAGATCCACTGACGATACGAGAAGCTGGAGATGTCGCTTGCTCGACCGACCTGTCACGATCAGCAGTGCGGGCGCTTCAGACGTAGGCGCCCGTTCGACGGAGTCGCAACGATCTCGGAGGCGATTCGCTGCCGACGCCGAATTCCATCGGAAGGCTCGTAGCCCTTCATCTGCTCGTGGTCAGCGCTCTGTCGGTCCCGGGCCCGGCATGTGAGGGACGATGGCCGGGGGACCGGGAGAAGACGTTGCCTCCGTCGCTCGCACCGAGGTGCCCCCTCGCTACTCGTGTGTGGGTGATTCGTCGTTGGCGAGCATGCGGGTGAGGTGCTCGATACGCGGGGTCATGCCGAGGTCTCGGGTGGTGGGCCACTCGTCGATCTCGCCACGGGCGAACTCGATCCAACGTTCGATGGTCTTGAACATCTCGATCTGGAACGTGGCGAACAGCACAGAGAGGTGCGTTCGCTGGGGAAAGGGGTGTCCTCCGTCGAGGTAGGAGCCCATGAGTTCGACGATGGCTTGGTGATGTTCTCCGATGTCGGACTCGAGTTCGTCCAGGGCGCGGTTGAGGTCCTGGGACGACCCGTGATCGCCGAACAGCAAGCGGAGCAGGGCTTCGATCTCTATGCGTGGAGGCTGGGTGCG
>CBDTXZ010000389.1:0-1628 GCA_965364515.1 uncultured bacterium | reverse complement strand
TGCGGTTCGTCTCGAACGCCGAGGTGCGCTCGGCACCCTTGTCGATCTTGAGCAGACCGGTGAACACCGACTGGGCATCGTCCTCGACCGCACCCTTGAGAAAGACATTCGAGCTGCTGTTCTTGCCCATGTGGTGGATCAGCATCCGGTAGTCCAGCGTCTGGTCGTACTCCCCGAAGTAGACACCGAGGACCTCGGCAGAAGAACCTTGCCCCTCGAGCTCCACATCGAGGTCGAGGCGGCCCACCTTGCCACCCAGTCCCACCTCGCCGGTCCTCACGGTGGCGTCCCGGCCGATCTCGACCTTCTGGTGGACGACGGCCGTCGCCTCGAAGGCCACGTTCTGGACTGCGACGTAGCGGATGCGGGCACCCGTGTCGGCGTGGAGCCCGATCTGGGGAACCATCACGGCGGCCTCGCCGGGTGCGCTCCTGAACATGACGATGACGCCGATCTCGGAGTTCTCCTCGGCGACGATCGACACCCGCGGGAAACTTGAGGACGCAGCCGTCGCCTGCAGGTCGATCACGACCGGCTTGGAGACGGTGACCCCTCTCGGAGCGGTGACAACCACGGCATCCGTGGAGAAGGCGGTTCGAGCGGAGGCGAAGATGTCCCGATCGGTGTCGATGAGGGAGTCGACTCGTTCGAGTTGAGCTTCGTCGAGATCGGAGAGCTTGCGAACGTCGGCTTCGGAACCGGTGCTGAGCTCGGTGACGGTCCCATCGATGATCACGACGGAGGCCTCCCGATCGGCGATCGAGCCCAGGAACGGGCCCGGTGCGAGCTGCTCGCCGGATTCGGTCGCGACCGGGACCTCCTTGAGGTCGAAGCCGAGGTCGACGTACTTCCACTGTTCGTTCTTCTGAGTCGGCATCGCGGCAGCATCGAAGCGTTCGAATGCGGCAGTTCGACGTGCTCTCGATGTGTCATCGAGCTGCTCGATCATCCGGTCGAAGATGGACCGATCTGGCGCGTTCACAGGCGTTCTCCCAAGGGTCTTTGCGGTAATCGGAGGGTACTTCTCACTACGGCCGTAGGAGAAATCCCGTGCAGCCCGGGTTCGGCGTTGGATCGTGGTCGTTTCGGGGCGGTGTACACTGTCGGGTGGGCGTCGAACGCCTCCGATCATGACCTCTCGATCACTCCCCTCCTCATCTCTGCGCGCTCGCGCCTTCACACTCGCTGTCGTCCTGTGGGCCTTCGGCCTCGCGACCACAACGCTGCTCGTCGGTGTGTGGGGCAGGTCGGTCGCCAACGACACCGCCACCCTGTCGAGCTCCGCTCTCGCAGTGGTCGATCCAGACGCCGTCTCCGATCAGATCGCCGAATGGGTGCTGGCGGAGGCGTTGTCCGTCCCTGGTGTTCCCGAGACGGCCGCCGAGACCGTGGTCAGGGGCGTGGCAATGTCCGCCCCCGCTCGGATCGCGATCGAATCCGTCGTGACCGACATCGTGGAAGCAGCTGCGGCACCGGCCGGATCCGAGACCACGATCGACGTTGCCGCTGCGATCGAGCCTCTGAGGCCGGCCGTTGTCGAAGCACTCGATGCATCAGGGGTTCCGGCGAGCCCTGCCGACGTGGACGGCTTCCTTCGTCAGCTCGAGGGGCTGGTTCTCACCTCTGCC
>CBDTXZ010000388.1:0-1629 GCA_965364515.1 uncultured bacterium | reverse complement strand
CTGGCACACGTTGGTCACTCCAAGCGACCAAGTAACTAGTCATATTGTGCGCTATCAGGTTAGTACCTGCCCGTTCGAGAGTGTTACACAGGAATCTTCTGGTCGGCGAGAGATCGCCAGAAGCGAGGCACAAACAGGCTCTGGCGACCCGGGAACAACATCCGGCGACTACGTGTTGACCAGAGCGACAAGTACGCTCCGAATTCCTTCCTATGACTGACACCACCGTTCCCGTATCCATCAAGAGCAGCGCCCCGGTCGAGCCCGGCGACATCGACATGTCCAAGCTCGAGGCGACGCTCGACTACATCCGCCCCGCCGTCCAGATGGACGGAGGCGACATCGTGCTGCTCGGCGTCGACGACGGCATCGTCAACCTCCAAATGGTCGGTGCCTGCGGTGGCTGCCCGATGTCGATGATGACTCTCAAGTCCGGCATCGAGCGCATCCTCGTCGAGCGGGTCCCCGGAGTCACCGAGGTACACGCCGAGGCGTGACCGGCCGGGGCGCATCGGCTGTCTAGCCTCACGGTGTGCCCATCCCGTCCGACGTAGACCTCCTGGTCGATCAGATCAGTGCCGGCGACCGTCGAGCGCTGGCTCGGGCTATTTCGATCGTCGAAGACCGCCGGGTAGAGGCGGACCGGCTGCTTGCCTCCCTCTACGGCGGCGCAGGCCGTCCGATCGTCGTCGGCATCACCGGAGCTCCGGGCGCAGGCAAGTCGAGCCTGGTCTCGGATGTCATCACCCACCTGCGATCGAGTGATCTCACCGTGGCAGTCGTCGCCATCGACCCGTCCAGTCCGTTCACCGGGGGAGCGATCCTCGGTGATCGCATCAGGATGCAGCAACACGTCTCCGATCCCGGTGTGTACGTCCGTTCGATGTCCACCCGGGGACACCTCGGCGGCCTGTCGGATGCCACGGCCCGAGCGCTGGTCGTACTCGGACGAGCAGGGTTCGACGTGATCATCGTCGAGACGGTGGGGGTCGGACAGAGCGAGACGGAGATCGCCGAGGCCGCGGACACGACGATCGTCGTGGTCACCCCCGGATGGGGAGACGGAATCCAGGCGGCGAAGGCGGGGCTCTTGGAGATCGCGGATGTGTTCGTGATCAACAAGTCGGATCTCGGCGGTGTCGAAGAGGTCGAGCGTGACCTCAACCTCATGCTCGAACTCGGACCAGACATCGGGTGGCGGGCACCGATCGTACGAGCGAGTGCGCTCGACCACACCGGGACCGACGAGATCTGGTCCGAGGTGCTTCGCCATCGACGCTGGCTCGACTCCGACGGTCGAGGAGCCGCCCGGCGCAGGAGTCAGCTCGAGTTGTTGATCAGGCGGGCCGCCAGAGCAGAGCTCATCTCGGGACTCGACCGCCTCGACGTCCCCGCCAACGTGACTGAGAGTGTGGCCAGAGGCGAGGTCGATCCCTGGACGGCGGCGCGGTCGCTGATCAGCTGATCGACGCTCCGCGATCGAGGGCCCGCAGCTCCGCTTGTGCGGCAGCCAGCCGCGCAACCGGCACGCGGGGAGGGCTCACGGACACGTAGTCCAAACCTCGGCTGAGGAAGAAGTCGATCGAGTCGGGGTCACCACCATGCTCGCCACAGACGCCGATGGGCAGG
>CBDTXZ010000387.1:0-1650 GCA_965364515.1 uncultured bacterium | reverse complement strand
CCAATCGTGTGACCTTCTTCAAGTCCCTCCCTTACCTGTCGCTCTGCACGCTCATCGGCGATCAGGGATCGCCTTGATCCAATCTCCATGGGGATGAGCCTGCATCACGGGCACGAGGTCCGACTCGGTCAGGCCGACCCGAACCTCAGGCCAGTCCTCGGTTCCCTCCCAGTACTCGAGCCCGATTCGTGAGATCGAGCGGCGGGAGGAGGCCGCTCGGAGCGCTCCGTCGAAACGGGATCGGGCCTCTACTGGGAACTGATTCAGGGTGAACGCGTGAAAGACGATCGCCGGGCCTGCAGTCGGTAGCCGGTCGAGTACGCCCCCGATCGCCGACGAGGCATCCGCACGCACCATGTCCACCTGGACGGTCGCCCGGATCCGGACCGCTGAGCGCAACCGACGGCGGCGTTCCGTTTGCTCCGGCCAGATCAACGCCTCGAGCCAGCGGAGATCGTCGGGGTCGTTGAGATCGAGCGGGTTGAGGTCGATCCCGACGCGACGCTGGACGTACGGAGCCCGCGTCGGGACGTCGACGTCGCCGTCGAGCTCGACACGGAGCACGACGTCGGAGTGACCGAATTCGAGCCCACCGAAGTCGTATTGGAATCGGTCCAGGCAGAGGCCGAGTCCGGCCGCCGACCCGACTTCGATCAGATGGACCGGCTCTCCGAGACGATCAGCCTCACGCATGAGGGTCGGCAGCAGGGCTGCAACCCGTTTGACCTCGTTCGTCTGGATGTATCTGGTTCTCCCGATCTCGAGTATCTGATCGGCATGGGCGAGCACGAACGACTTGAAGAGCGGGAAGGACTCGTCCGGCGGCCCGGGCGTCTCGGTTCGGCTGGCATAGAACTGCGAGAGCTCGTCGTCGGGACCGAGGAGGAACTGAACGGCTGCGAACAGCATGTTCGGGCGAGGCAGATGTTCGAGACGTTCAGCCAGAGCCAACAGATCTCGATCCTCGGACACCTGCTCCGCCAGCGCCTGGTACAGCGGCGAGTCGGTGGCGTGGCGACCCCAGCGCGCAAAGTCCTCGAACACGCCGGCAGCCATGACGGCAATCCTACCGGCGTGCCCCCGATCCGGACGACGGTCAGTGATCGTGTCCGAAGAGCGGCCGGAACAGCAGCGCTGCACCGACCGTGAAGATCACACCGGCGACCGTGAAGACCCACATCGTGGTCGGCTGAGACGCAGGATCTCCGTTGAGCTCCATCGTGATGGCCATTGCAGCAATCGAGGCAGGCACGAGGGCGAACCAGCCGATCACGGCGTAGGCGGCCTTGCGAGCCCATCGGGCGCCCCGGAGAAGACCGAAGCCGGCAACCACGGCGGCGGGAACGACGATCCCGAGATCGAGCACCCCGATCAGCAGATACGAGGTGGGGTTCTCGAGGTACTCGGAGACGGTGGGCGACCCGGCGACCAATTCGACCAGGGCCGGCAACCACCGACCCACGAGGATGAAGGTGGCAACCCCGAACAGAACGACGGCCCGCCGTCGATCACTCGTGCGAGAGTGGGGACGGAGACGCTCGTCCTCGATCGCTCGCCACGCAGACACGGCCACCCCGAGCGCAAGAATGAAGAGACCGACATGGAACGGGAAGAACTGCTCGTTGTTCCCGGAGATGCCGAGGTAGTCGG
>CBDTXZ010000386.1:0-1655 GCA_965364515.1 uncultured bacterium | reverse complement strand
TCGATCAGATCCATCGGGAGGAACCTACCGCTCCGTCACCCCGGTCGCCTTCGGGTTCGCACCTGAACCATTCCAAGAAGATCACGATCACCGAACCAGGAACACATCTGCCCAATCGGGTCGATCCGGCGCCGCGCCGGCGTCGAGCAGCGCGCGCCATTCCTCATCTGTCAGGCGGTCGGCCGGATCCTGCCAGAACTCGTAGAACGAATACGCTCCGCCCTTGGCGACCTGGAATCCGCCGTCGCCATCGGGGACGATGACATAGATGGAGTCGACCCTGCCCGTGGCGACCTCGAGCGCTCCCTCGCTCACCGATCGGAAGATGTCGGCGACCAGCGCAGCTTCCTCGTCCGGACCGCCAGTGACACCGACGACATCGAGATCGCTCGTGTAGAGCCAGATGCCCTCGAGCCACGAGCCGATCCGCTGCAGTCTCAGGTTGTCTTCCTCGGTGATGGGCTCAGCCGAGAGCTCGGACTTCGCAACCCTGGACAGCAGTGCCATCCCGTCCTGGAACTCGACGATCACGCCACTGATCGTCGAGTCGATCAGCTCCCTCGTATCCAGGCCCTCCCTGAGCAGTTCGGCGGCCGCGGCGAGCCGCTCGAACACGACCGGATCCGGCTCGACCCAGTGTTTGGGAGGTGGAGGAAGCTCTGCCCCGTTGCCTCCTTCCGCCATCGCCTGCTTCGTGTAGAGGATGGTGTCGTGTTTCAGCTCGGCATACGAGCCGAATCCGGCCTGATGGGCTTTGGCCGTCCACTCCTCGGTCTGCATGAAGTCCGGGAACGCCGCTCCGCGCTCCGCCCATGTGGCGTCGAGGGCGTACAGCCATGCGTCGTAGACAGTGCGAGACCAGTCCTCGATCGTTCGCCGATCGACCGCTCCCCTCAGCTCTTCGAGTTGTTCTGCGTACCCCTCATAGGAGGCGTATCCGTCGGCTTCCATCGAGCGGAGCGCCCAGTCGGACCCGAATGCGGCGGCGACGTCACGCACAGAAGCCACGTACCGGTCGACGTTCGGGAATACGAGTTGGTCGATGATGAACGAATCGAGCGTGAGGCGGACGCCCATCATCCGAACCGATGCAGCCTCCGGATTGATCTCGACGGGTCTCCGGGCCCGCAAGCGAGCAGCAATCTCCTCCAGCACGGCCGGGTCCGAGAGCTCGACCGGCGCGGTCACACCATCGGGCGTGACCTCTGCTGCCGCCGCGGCGAGCTCGAAGGGCGTGTAGTCGTCAGCGGCCCCCACGAGGAACGAGGTGGGCTCATAGATGATTTGCCAGTCTTCGGCCAGCGCGCGGTCGCTGACCAGCGGGCGAGCGAGCATGATCCCGACCATGAGCGAGTCGGGGTCGAGAGTGATCGGGCCGTTGCCGAGCAGCGACATCGCCCGGAAATAGCGTTCGAGCTCGGGCGTGCGGGTGTAGTGCCCACGAGGTTTGAAGAGCTCGTAGAAGACGCAGCTTCCCGGAGATTCACTGGAACACTCGATGGTTCCGAGCGTCGGGGAGGTTCCGACCGTCTCGGCTCCGAGGGCGAGAGCGACCTCGTCCGAGGCCAGTGATCCGATGGGTCCCACGTCGAGTTCCAGCAGGGTTGCGGCGGCCTCGTAGAACTGGACGGCACGGTCGGCCGGGTCCGCGAGCG
>CBDTXZ010000385.1:0-1672 GCA_965364515.1 uncultured bacterium | reverse complement strand
CGTCGGTCACGACTGTCGCACGTTTCGCCGACGAGCCGAGCGAACGGTCCCCGTCGTGTCTCTGTCGGATCGAATCGGTGTCATCGCGTCGACCTCCCTGGGACCAGCGTATCGGTCCGATCCTGGCGCCGGTCGACCAGGGTGGTGTGCGCTTCGTCGGTGCTGTCAGCGCTCGTATCGGCTCTCCAGTTCCACAACCACCACATCGCCGATCGAGAGCGACTCGGCAGCTCGGACCGATCGCTTGACGGGGAGGACATACGTACCACCGCCCTTGTCAGGGAACAACGAGGTTTCCCATGTCGACTCCCCGAGCGTCGCTCGGATCGCGACCGACCCGAAGGGTCGGGGTTCCGTCGTCTCCTCGATGTCCTCGGCGACCTCGGATGGCAGCGTCACGAAATGCCACGGTGCGTCCCCGTCATGCCTCCAGAGCTCGGCTTCGAACCGGTATCTCGTCATGATGAGGCGTCGCAGCGCTGTTCGGTCATCGCGACGAGGCGAGCAGGCCGGTCACCTCTTCGTCTGAGGTCTGTCTGAAGTCGCGATAGAACGCGCCGATCGCCCCAAAACGCCGCGGCGTGCGCACGGCGATCATCTCGTCGGCAACGTCCTCGAAGCGTCGTTCCCATCCGACGGGCGCAACCGGGACGGCCACCACGATGCGCTCTGCGCCCATTGCCCGTGCGACCTGACATGCCGCTCGGGCGGTCGCGCCGGTGGCGATGCCGTCGTCGACGATCACCACCTGTCTGTCGGTCAGCTCCGGTCGGGAACCTCCGGCCCGGAAAGCCTGCACCCTCCGATCGAGCTCGATCGCTTCGCGCCGCTTGACCCGTTCGATCTGACCGTCTGGTATCCCGAGCCTGTCGACGATGTCGCGGTGGACCACCTCGACGCCGCCTTCGCCGATCGCTCCCATGGCGAGCTCCGAGTGGCCGGGTACGCCGAGCTTGCGGACGACGATCACGTCGAGCGGTGCATCGAGGGCGGCGGCTACCTCTGCAGCGACCGGGACCCCGCCCCTCGGCAGCCCGAGAACGATGGTGTTCGGTCCCTTCAGGTGGCCGACTGCCCCGGCCAGGTGTCGGCCGGCATCCCGGCGATCATCGAACACTCGTGCACTCCTTCTCCGGCCACGATTTCGCACCTCGGGCGCTGCGGCGAGAGTCCATGGTCACCGATGTCACCCGGCGTGGAGTGCCTCGATCGCATCGCTGACGTATCGGGCGAGCCCGGTCGCCTTCCGCTCATACGAGGCCTCGAAGCGGGGATCGGTCACGTACAGCCTCGCGAGTCCGAGGTGGGCGTCCGGCGTGAGCGGGTAGAACCACCGGTCGATGATCGCTCCGTGCTCGGCTGCGGCTTCCCGTGCCCGGGGGTCGTCGGCGGACACCCCGGAGCGGAGGAGGCCGACGAAGGTCTCTACGTTGCCGTCCGACTCCTGGCGCTGTCTCTCCCAGTCTTCGGCCGTGTAGGAACCGGTGCGGCGCCTGCTTTCGGCGAAGCTGTCGGAGTCACCCCACCGCTCCTGGACCTCTTCCTCGTGCTCGGACGGGTCGAACCCGTCGAAGACCCTCTTCACGTCGTTGTCCGTCATGGTGTCTCCTCGATCGATGGTTGTGATCGCAGCGTCGAGGGCAGCGATCATCTCACTGAGTCGATCCGACCG
>CBDTXZ010000384.1:0-1687 GCA_965364515.1 uncultured bacterium | reverse complement strand
ATGGCCGGGGACCACGACGACCAGTTCCTCGTCGACGTGTTCCAGACCGGGTCCGGCACCTCGACGAACACCAATGCCAACGAGGTCATCGCCAACGTGGCAACCGAGATCCTGGGAGGCGAAAAGGGCTCGAAGCTGGTCCATCCCAACGATCACGTCAACTTCGGTCAGTCGTCGAACGACACCTTCCCGACCGCCATGCATCTCGCTGCCGGGCAGGCGCTGCGCGAGGAGCTCCTCCCTGCCCTCGAGAAGCTGGCATCGTCGCTCGAGTCGAAGGCAGACGAGTTCGCCGACGTCGTCAAGTCGGGCCGCACCCACCTGATGGACGCAGTACCCGTGACGCTCGGCCAGGAGTTCGGCGGATACGCGGCCCACTTCCGCAAGGCGATCGAGCGGGTCGAGAAGGTCCTTCCCGAGATCGACGAGCTGGCGCTTGGCGGGACCGCCGTCGGCACCGGCATCAACTGCCCCGAGGGCTACGCGGCTGCAGTGATCGAGGAGATGGGATCGAGGATCGGCGCGCCCCTCACCGAGGCGACGAATCACTTCGAGGCCCAGGCCGGGAAGGACGCCGTCGTGAACGTGTCCGGAGTCCTCAAGACGACGGCGGGTGCGCTGTTCAAGGTTGCCAACGATCTGAGGTGGCTGTCGTCCGGTCCGGTGACCGGGATTGCCGAGATCAAGCTCCCGGCGCTTCAACCCGGTTCGTCGATCATGCCGGCAAAGGTGAATCCTGTGATGCCCGAGATGGCGATGCAGGTGGCCGCTCAGGTCGTCGGCAACGACGCCTCCATCACCTGGGGTGGAGCAAACGGCAACTTCGAGCTCAACGTCATGATGCCGATGATGGCCATGAACCTCCTCGAATCGATCGAGCTGTTGGGAGCAGCCTGCCGGAACCTGGCAGAGCGGTGCGTCGATGGGATCGAGGCAGACGCCGAGCGGGCCCGTCACCTGCTCGAGAAGAACGTCATCGTCGTGACGGCGCTCAACCCCCACATCGGGTACGACGCCGGATCGAAGGCGGCGAAACGGGCGTTCGCCGAGGGACGAACCGTCAGAGACGTCGTGCTCGAGGCCGCACTCGACCTGAAGAAGATGACCGAGGGCGGCGTTTCGTAGCGGCCGCACAAGCCGACGAGGCGGGTTGCGCGTTCTCTGGAGTACGTGCGTTCTTGTGGCAGCGACACCACTGGTTGACGCCACGGGTTGACGAACGGTCGGACTCGGGGACTGCCACAAGAACAGGAAACGTGGTTACCGCCTCGCTGGAGTGCTGCCGCCGACCAGCTGCGCGTCCGACCGTCGTTCTTGTCAGTCGGAGTGTCCCAAGCCGGTGCTGCGGGGAGCGGCCCCGGCCGAATCTGTCCTCCCAACAAGAACTCCTTTCCGGAGCGGGTCGCGCCGCGCGGCGTGGGTCTCGTGGTCACGGTCTCGCCGGAGGGCTGCCGCCGCGGGTTGGGTGTTCGACCGTCGTTCTTGTCAGTCGGCCGCGCAACCGCCTTGTCCCCACGTGTTCAGGGGTTGCGGGAACACGCACCTCCCAACAAGAACTCCTTCAGGAGGATCGGCGTGCGGCGTGTGGCGTGCGGCGTGGCGCGTCCTTCGCAACGTCGCTGGCCTGTAGCTGCTACGGCTGGTCGAGCGCCTGGGTGAGGGTGGTCCAGGGGAGGTTGGCGCACTT
>CBDTXZ010000383.1:0-1690 GCA_965364515.1 uncultured bacterium | reverse complement strand
GAAGCGGTTGGCGGATCCCGATCAGATGCTTCGCCAGGAGGAACAGAGCCGTCCATACGCCTTCAAGCTACGTCTTTCGGGGGGACGCCCGGCAGAGCCGCTCGTCACCCTCACCGGCCCATCAGTCCTCGGATGTATCGCGCTCCGGCGACAGGTGACGACGCAACTGCTCCGAGCACACCACCCATGAGCGCGCCGGCCACCCCTGGAGTGCTGACGTCGGCACCGGAGAGGTACAGACCTGA
The DNA here is from genome assembly GCA_965364515.1 of uncultured bacterium. Taxonomy (GTDB): domain Bacteria; phylum Actinomycetota; class Acidimicrobiia; order Spongiisociales; family ZC4RG35; genus JAHEDH01. Next base: position 1,445 of record CBDTXZ010000383.1, on the reverse strand, counting down.
GATCGAGGTCCCGGGCAGCAGCGTCTCGTCCTCGAACCGGCCGGGTTCGGTTGCCAGACCATAGATCGAGCCTGCAGGCGCCGAAGTGAAGTGGTGGGTCGATACGGGGGTGGACATCTCGGCGTGCTCGACGTGCGGCCCGAGTCCCGGATACAGATCCCGGTACTGGCCGAGGAGGGCTTCGGTCAGCCTGCCCTTGAACTCGTCGTACTCGGCACCTCGCCGTTTCCACCTGGCGTCTTTCCATCTCTCGAACGGCTCCCACGGCACGAAGGTGATCGCCTCGCCTGTGTGCCGTTGCTCGGGACCGGGGTCGTGAGCGGGATCCTTGATCGACGGGAAGCTACAGAAGACCACGGGAGCCGCACCCGGGTTCGCATCGGGGTGGACGTCCCATCCGATCGTCTCGGTGTCCCAGGAGTCGTAGTACCACTGGCAATACCTCTCGGCGCCATGTGCGGCGACGTCGACGCCGGAGAAACCGAGATAGAGGCTCAGGTGGGCGGGACCCGGCTCGCGGTACGAGTCCGACCACCCCTCCGGTGCGGAGTCGCCCAGCATCGATGCTGTGGGGATGGCCCCAGCTGCGCTGATCACCCGTTTCGTGTCGATCTCGGTGCCGTCTTCCAGTCTCACCCCGGTGACCCGGCGACGTCGGACGACGATCTCTTCGACGGTCCGACGGACGGCGGTCCACCCGCCGACGTCGGCCACCGTCTGGAGCAGTGCTGGAGCGATGCCGGCCGCCGATCCGACCGGGTAGTAGGCGCCACGGAGGAAGTGCTGCACCATCAGCGCGTGCATCGCAAACGAGGACCGAGACGGTGGGACGCCGTAATACCCCCACTGGGCAGCGAGCACCGACCGCAATCGTGGGTCGTCGACGAGCGACTCCAGCACGCTCCGTGTCGTGGCCTCGTAGTACTGCCTGGCCGCTTCGCCCGCCTTTCTCCGCCTTCCGGGTGCGAGATACCACGGCACCGCTCTCATCTGAAGGTCCTGTCCGGAGGCTCGCGAAACCCTTCGGACCAGCGAGAGGTACTCGTCGATGCCCTGACGCTCGTGGGGGAAGTAGTCGATCAGGGTCTCGCGGAACGCTTCGGGCGAGTCCGGGAACTGGATCGTGAACCCGTCAGGGAAGTTGAACTCGTCGTATATCGGTCCGACCGACTCCCACTCGAGGCGGCCATCCGTCAGGTCCGCCAGGAGTCGACCGGCGAAGCTTCGCTCGGTCATCTCGCCCACGATGTGCACACCGACGTCCCAGTGGTATCCGGGGCGCTTGAAGGTTTGGGTGAATCCCCCCGGGATCACGTGCTGTTCCAGCACCAGCACTCGCTGGCCGAGCTTCGCGAGCATCGCCGCCGTCGTCATGCCGCCCATCCCCGAGCCGATCACGATGGCGTCCCACGGCCCATCCGGGACGTCATGGCTCCAAGGCCGAG
>CBDTXZ010000382.1:0-1691 GCA_965364515.1 uncultured bacterium | reverse complement strand
CTGCCGGCCTGATCCTCGGCATCCACGCGGTCGGCAGCGAGTTGGATCGCAAGACCTCGCTGCGCTTCGGCGGGTCGATCACGTTGTTCGTCGCGGGGTTCACCTTCCTCGGGGCACTGACGGTCGACTCTGTGGGTTTCGACTCTGTGGGTTTCACGTTCCTGTCCACTGCAGTCCCGCTTGCACTCGGCAGAGAGGTCTATCAGCGTCGCCAGACCTTGGAGCGCCTCGAGGAACGGGCTGAGCGGGCCGAACGGGAACGCGAGGAACAAGCTGCGCGAGCGGTTGCAGAGGAGCGAGCCAGGATCGCGCGTGAGCTCCACGACGTCGTGGCGCACCAGATGACGGTGATGACACTCCAGGCCGAAGGTGCCCGACGGGTTGCCCGGGACGGCGATCCCCGAGTGCTCGATGCGCTCGACACGATTCGCGGAGCGGGCCACGAGGCGCTCTCGGAGATGAGGCGCATGGTCGGATTGCTTCGCACCGGCCCCGATGACGTGGATCTGGCGCCTCAGCCCGGCGTGGATCGATTGGAGGAGCTCGTCGGCCAGATGAAGGAGGCCGGTCTGATGGTCGAGATCAATCTGGAGGGCTCGGCCCGTCAGCTCGCTCCCGGCGTCGATGTGAACGTCTATCGGATCGTGCAGGAGTCACTCACGAACGTCCTCCGCCATGGCGGACCAGGGGCCACGGCGTCGGTCACATTGAGGTATCTGCCCGACCGAATGGAAGTGGACGTCGTCGACGATGGCAGGGGAGCCGCATCCTCGTTGAACGGGCAGGGAGGCGGGCACGGCATCGTTGGTATGCGAGAGCGGGTCGCCCTGCTCGACGGCCAACTCCGCGCCGGCCCCCGACCCGGCGGCGGATTCGAGGTGCACGCCATGATCCCGGTCCCGGCGTGATCGGAGTCCTTCTCGTCGACGATCAGGCGATGATCCGGGCCGGGCTCCGAATGGTGCTGGAGTCCGAGCCGGACCTGGCGGTCGTCGCAGAGGCGTCGAACGGTGCAGAGGCGGTGCGAGTCGGGAGGCGAGAACGACCTGACGTCGTGTTGATGGACGTTCGCATGCCCGAGATGGACGGTATCGAGGCCACGCGACAGCTGCTCGAAGCAGTCCCCGAGGTCAAGGTGATCGTGGTCACCACGTTCGACATCGACGACTACGTCTACGGGGCGCTGCGGGCGGGAGCCAGCGGGTTCCTGCTCAAAGACGCTCCCCCCGACGACCTGATCGCGGCGATTCGGGTGGTCGCGGGAGGTGATGCGCTTATCGCTCCCTCAGTGACGAAGCGGTTGATCGCAGAGTTCGCTGCCCGGCGTGAGGAGCGGCCGGTGCAGGGTCTCGACGAACTCACCGAACGCGAGACCGAAGTCCTGCGTCTGATCGCCCGCGGGTTGTCGAACGCCGAGATCGCCGGCGAGCTCTTCGTATCCGAGACCACGGTGAAGACGCACGTGTCGCACATCCTCACCAAGCTCGATCTGAGGGACCGGGTACAGGCCGTGGTGGTTGCCTACGAAGCCGGTCTGGTCACGCCCGGCTCCTGACCGATTGGGACCATTGGCGGGAGCAGGCCGTCCATCCGAATGTCAGGATGAGGTGGTGGCAACGACTCGGGAGCAGTGATGGCTGACCAGGCAATCGAGGTCTCAGACCTCTCGTATTCGTACGGTGACATCCATG
>CBDTXZ010000381.1:0-1693 GCA_965364515.1 uncultured bacterium | reverse complement strand
CAAGGATGACGACCACACGGCAGATGCCGCGCGTATGGGTGCTCCGGACATCCGGACGCTCGGGAACGTCTAGGCCTCTTCCGAGGTGGCGTACGCCTCGAACGGGTCCACGTCGGCGCTACGCGAGTAGTCGTACACGACCCATGTCCTCGCGAAGTGGTCGTGCCACCCCCGACGGTTCTGGTCGACCAGCACCCATAGGAATCCGCCCCAGAATGCGACCGTCGACACCGCATACCCGAGAATTCGCACGATGGCCTTGCCGACCGTGGGGGATCGTCCGTCTGCGTTGACGACCCTCAGGCCCATGAACCACTTGCCGATCGTGCGCCCCGTGAGCGCCCAGAACATCACGAAGTAGAGGGCGATGATGAACGGGATCATCCCGACATAGATCGTGGCGAGGTCGATCCTCGGGTCGAATCCAACCTGCTCGATCGTGTTGTCGACGAGCACGGCGAGCCAGCCGCCCAGTGCGAGGATCCCCGCGACCACGGCGACGTCGATGACGTACGCGAAGAGCCTCGTCACGAACCCTGCCGTGCGACCGTTGAGGACGTGGAGGTCGTTCTTGCTCACGACTTCGGTGCGGGCTTCGGAGGGAGCTTCTCGTGGTCGCGGCCCAGGAGGCGCCTGAAGATGCCCTCGGTGAGGCCGTCCGCAGCCGCACCCGTTTCCCTGATCTCCTGCACGGCCGACCCGGTGATACCGATCGTCTGTTCGCGCACGAGGTCTGCGAGTTCCTCCGACTCGCTCAGGAGGTCGACGATGCCATCGACCGATTCCTCGAACACGCGGGAAGCGAGGACCCGACCTCTGCCGTATTCGGCGGTACCAACCGCGGTCAGGCGCTCCCGTTCGTCGGCCCATGCTTCGGCGAACGGGCCCACCGCGGCGTGGACGATCTGGGAGAGTCCGGTGATGTCGGCGATATGACGACCGGTGTCGATCGCCGCGCCCGTCGCGCGCACGAGCGGGTACGTCATGCGGGCGGTCGAGTCGGACACCCGCCGGATGAACTCCGGAAGCTCGGAGGTCCATCCGACCAGCGCCATGAGCCGGGGATCGGCGTTGATCGGCTTGAGCGTGGCGTCGTTGGATTCGACATCGGCTGCGTCCAGATCCGAGGCAACCTTCATCAGCCGGTCGACGCCCTCGCCGATCGCACCCGCGACCAGACGCACCACCGTTTGATGGAGATTCACCTGCGGCGGAGCCTCGGGAGCCATGGTTTCGTCGTTGTCCACGAGGTGACCCTACAGCGGTTGTTCAGGGGGTCAATCCGGTGGATGAGAGCGGTACTGAGCCCATATACTGCCCGGGCGTAGCCAGTCCGGCTCTGTACACTTGCGGGCGCCCTGCCCCCATCGTCCAGCGGCCTAGGACTCCGCCCTTTCAAGGCGGCAACGGGGATTCGAATTCCCCTGGGGGCACCCGCGGGGGCGTGGTGAAGTCTGGAGTTCACGCCGGCCTGTCAAGCCGGAGGTCGCGGGTTCAAATCCCGTCGCTCCCGCCAGATTTTGACCGCTCGGACCTCGGTCCGGGCGTTCTGGTCAGGTAGCTCAGCTGGTAGAGCACCGGTCTGAAAAACCGGGGGTCGGCAGTTCGATCCTGCCCCTGACCACCAATCGGAGCCGCAGTACACGACGGCTCCGTTGTTGCGTCTGCGGTCGGATCACCGACATGTGTCAGC
>CBDTXZ010000380.1:0-1699 GCA_965364515.1 uncultured bacterium | reverse complement strand
CCGACGGCGACACGACCGAATTCTCTCGAAAGATGCACGAGTTGGTGGAGAAGACGATCGAGGTGCCGACGGTCGCATACGTCCTGGCATCCGCGGAAGCGAACATCGAGCACATCCTGGCGTGAGGCCGGACGCGCACGACTCCGCCGCCGGGCGCGGAATCGGGAGCTGTCAGACGGCCGGCCGCGGAGGCCCGAGCCTCGGCTCGCCGGCACTGACGATTGCCACTGTCACGATCACGGCGTTGACGATCAGGCCGATCCACGCAGCCCACAGTGCGAGGATGCAGAGAGCGGTCGACAAGGTTCCCAGCAGGATGAGCGGGCGTTCCCATCCTCGGAACTCGGTGATGACCGTGACTGCAGCGATCACGAATCCGACTCCGATCGCCCCCCACGACGCGCCGAGGAATCCGATCAGCAGGTCGTTGGAGACCATCCACGTGCCCCCGAGGTACTCGAGCGGCTCGTTCGCTTCGAACGCCTCGAATGCTGCAAACACACCCACGAAATGGGCCAGACCGTGTACGGCGAGGAGAATCGCCAAAGCGAACAGATGTGTCCGGCCTCCGGTCCACTCCACCCCATCCGGCGCCCGGCTCAGTTCGGACGTGAGGGAAGACGTTTCTGGCGCTTCCCGGGGCCGCTGGTCGAGTGCAGTCATGGATCCCTCCTTCGACCACATCGTGGGAGCGGACGAAGAAGACGGCAAGGGTCGTTGGTCGGTTTGTGTGAACAACTCTGCGCGTGTCGTATCGTTGCCCCATGGAGAGCACTTCGTGAACCGCAGCGATCGGACCAGATCGCTGTTGGCCGCCGCGGCGCTCGGAGCAGCCTCGGTCTTCCTCAGTCAGTGGGATCCTGAGGATCACTGGGCGACGCCGGAGACCGAAGACATCACGGTGGTCGACCAGCTCGACGACGACGACTGGGTCGATGCTCCGCCACATTGGGGCCGCCTCACCGACGGCAGCACCTGGGTCAGCCTCGGCTGACCCCGCTCAACCTCGGGCGATCCGCTCGCCCGCTGCGAAGATCGCCTCGAGATCGCCGACCGCTCCGCGCCACTTCAAGATCAGCCGGTCGACGCCGAGATCGACCATCTCCGCCCTGGCGTGCCCATCGAGCCACGGCGGCTCCATCGGCGCCTCGACGGTGATCAGCGGTTGGGAATCGGGAGCCGCAGCCCTGACGACGGCGACCAGGCCTGCCAGATCCTCCTCACCCGAGTGGAGGTTCACTCCGTCTCCGACCGCCCCTGCGATCTCGCTCATCTTCGGGCCATTGGCACCCACGATGATCGGCGGGAGCGTTGCGGGCCTCGGGAAACCAACGGCACCGTCGAGCGAATAGAACTCGCCGTCGAAGTCGCCGCCACCCGACCACAACCGACGGATGACCTCGATCGACTCTCCGACCATCGCTCGCCGCACAGCGTCCGACTGGGGATCGCCCCCGACCATCACCACCTCGTCGGCGAAGGGCGAGCCGGGTCCGGCCCCGGCACCGATTCCGAGCATGAACCGCCCGTTCGAGAGGTCTTGAAGCGTGGCGGACGCGACCGCCAGGTGCGCCGGGTGTCGCACCGTCGCGTTGGTCACGAGCGGACCGACACCGATGCGACTGGTGGAGACTGCGATGGCCCCCAACAAGGGCCACGGATCCCAGATCGACGAACCGCCCAACGTCGCACCCGAGAA
>CBDTXZ010000379.1:0-1712 GCA_965364515.1 uncultured bacterium | reverse complement strand
CCGAGTTCGTGGCGCCCAAGGCCGAGTACACGCTTCCGCTGCCCGAGGGAGTCGACTTCGACCAAGCCTCCACATTCAACGTGGCAGCCGTCACGGCACTTCAGGGGCTACGGGACGTCGGTGAGGTGAAGGCCGGCCAGCGAGTGCTGATCAACGGTGCGGCCGGCGGTGTCGGCACCTACGCCGTCCAGATCGCCAAGCTGTTCGGCGCCCACGTGACGGCGGTTTGCAGTAGCCGGAACGTCGAGATGGTGCGGTCGCTCGGTGCCGACGACGTCATCGACTACACGACGACCGACGTGACCGGACTCGGCTCGACGTTCGACGTCATCTTCGACAACGCCGGCAGTCAGCGTCCCTCGAAACTCGCCCGGCTGCTCGAGCCCGATGGCGTCGTCGTGATCATCACCGGCCCGAAGAAGGGCAAGCTGATCGGACCGGTCGGACACATCGTCCGCTCGAAGCTCCGATTCATGTTCGGCACCAAACGGGCCGAGACGATGACCGCCGAGACCCGACGAGAGGATCTCGATCAGATCGGCCAGTGGGTCGCCGACGGCTCGATCACGCCGATCATCCATCGGACCTTCCCCCTCGAACAGACCGTCGAAGCGGTGGAGCTGCTGGGCAGCGGCCACGCCCCTGCCAAACTGGTGGTCAAGCCGTAGCTACACCCAGGGGGAGTTGGAGTTGCGGTTTCCGAAAGTCGCTCCCGAGGCGTACCTGGCGAAGGTGAACGGCTTCAACTCCTCCGGTGTCTCGTCGTGGACGAGCAGGTGGGCGACCAGCTTGCCGACGCCGATCATCTTGAAGCCGTGGTTCGAATCGGCGATCACGAAGGCGTTGTCGGTGACCGCATCGAACACCGGGACGTTGTCGGGCGTGAAGGCTCCGATCCCACCATTGCGGCGGTCCTTGAAATACGGTCGGATGTTCTCGAATCGTTTGAACAGCATGCCGAGCGCCGAGCAGAAGTAGTCGGCGAACCACTCGTCTGCCTGGTAGGCATCGTTGAGGTGACCGTACGGCTCGACCTGGGCTGTCGGGCCGAGCTTGATCGGGATGGTTCCGCCCTGGAGGCCCGGCCCTCCGACACGTTCTGCCGCATACCGAACGTACGCATAGAAGTGGTCGAGGATCTCGTTGCCATGCTGGTCGTTGACGGGGGTGTCCATCAGCTCGACGTGGAGTACCGGCGAGTCCTTCCCGTCTGCCGTGCGGAAGTCCACGCCTTCGGGCAGCCAGACCTCGCCTTCGAGGAGCCGCCAGTAGGTCCACATGTCGGCGTCGCGTTCGACGTGGCCGTCCGGGTAGACGACGTCGAGCGTCGATGGCCCTCCGAGCCACGCCCAGTGCTGCGGTGTCCAGGCTCCCGCGCCGACGACCACCTGATCGCACTCGATCGAGCCCTGATCGGTCTCCACCGCAGTGACCGCCCCGGCTGCGTCGAGGGTGTATCCGGTGACGGACACGCCGTACACACGTTTGACGCCCCACTGTCGGCACTTCTGGTCGAGCCCCCACATCGCCATGTGGGTGCCGGCGTACCCGGAGCGGTGTTCGTGGAGGACGACGTCGCAGCTGTCCGTCTTGAAATCGGGCCACATCTCTGTGAGGAAGCGCTTCGCCTCGGCGCCGACGTAGAGATCGGATGGGTAGCCGGCCTCGTTCTGTGACTCGTGGATCATGACGTAGTCGTCGTGCTGATTGGC
>CBDTXZ010000378.1:0-1729 GCA_965364515.1 uncultured bacterium | reverse complement strand
GGAGGACGTATGAACGCATTCATCACTCGACTCGGAAAAGCCGTCGGCAACGTCGTCGGCGTCCTCTATCAAGCAGGTCGTGATGCCATCGACATGGTCATCAAGAACGTGCTGCCGTTCATCGCATTCATCGCCTTCGTCATCGGGCTCATTCTCGAGACCGGTGTGGGCGAATGGCTCGCCGATGGGCTCTCGGGTCTGGCGTCCAGCCTGCCCGGCCTGCTCCTGTTGGCCGTGATCATCGGTCTGCCTGTCTTGTCACCGCTACTCGGCCCAGGAGCCGTGATCGCTCAGATCATCGGTGTCCTGCTGGGAACGGAGATCGGTGCCGGCGACCTCGATCCGGCGCTGGCACTGCCGGCGTTGTGGGCGATCAATCCGCAGGTGGGCTGTGACTTCATCCCCGTCGGGTTGGCGTTGGGAGACGCAGAGCCCGAAACTGTGGAGGTCGGTGTGCCCGCTGTGCTGTTCAGCCGCATGATCACAGGCCCGTTGGCCGTCGTGATCGGTTGGCTGTTCAGCTTCGGGCTGTACAGCTAGAAGCGAAAGGGTAGGTGAGGACGGCGATGGCGCTGTTCGATCGATTCAAGAAGAACGGAGGCGATGCGGCCAAGGAGGTCGCGGAGAAGGCGAACGACGTGGTCGAATCCGTCTCCGAGACCGTCCAGGAGGCCGTGTCGGACGTCGCCGAGCAGGCGACCGAGGCCGCCGAAGAAGCCGCGCCAGCCGAGGCGCCCGAGCCCGGCACCTATCGCAAGGTGCACATCAGCCCCGGCGCACGGGGCTGGGGCAACGGACTCGACGTCAAGCCCGAGGCCGGCAAAGACCTCATCTACTCGGTCACCGGTGGTGGCATCCATCCAGTCGCCCAGCGGATCGCCGATCTCACCGGCGGGAAGGCGTTCGACGGGTTCAAGTCGAAGGCGGACTTCCATGAGATCGCGGTCGCGGTCATCGACTGCGGCGGCACCGCTCGCATCGGCGTCTACCCGATGAAGGGCGTTCCCACCGTGGACATCCACGGAGCGAGCCCTGCCGGTCCATTGATGAGGTTCATCAACGAAGAGAACTTCGTCTCCGGCGTCGGAGTCAACGACATCACCGTGGTGGACGAATGAGGAGTCATGGAGGGCCCGTCACGGGCCCTCCATGGGCTCGCACATGAGAATCAAGTACGAAACGACGGTCACTGCCGTGGGACCCATGGCGGTCGAATTCGCCGCGGAGGGGATCCTCGTGTTCTTCGGCACCAACGCGCCTGAGGAGTTGCACGAGTTCGCCATTCTCCACGAGCACACCCCGAACGACGAGGACGTGGTTCCCGGAGACAGGCTTGCGATCGGTGAGGCGGAATCCGTCGTCACCGGCGTCGGTGACGTGGCGAACGACAACCTCCGCAACCTCGGCCATCTGGTCGTGAAATACAACGGGCTCACAGAGACCGAGCTCCCCGGGGAGGTCAGCGTGACGGCGGGCGACGCCCCGACCATCGAACCGGGCACGCACATTCGGATCATTGCTGGAGAGTGACACATGTTGCTACCTGAATTGAAGAAGCTCGAGGCCGAGGGGCGGTCGATCGGAGTCGGCCTCGTCGGGGCCGGGCAGATGGGCGAGGGTCTCGTCGCTCAGATGGAGCAGATGTACGGGATGCGGGCCACCGCCGTGGCAGATGTCCGTCCGGGCCGGGCCCGCGAAGTGCTCGAGAGCGGCGGGGTCGCAGCGGGCG
>CBDTXZ010000377.1:0-1738 GCA_965364515.1 uncultured bacterium | reverse complement strand
GCGCTCTCGTCTCCGAGCTGCGTGGGGAACATGAAAGGGCTGCATTGCTGCTCGGTTATGCAGAGCGAATCTCCGAGGAGACCTCTGCGCGCCCGCACCCGTTCGATCGCCGCCTGATCGAAGTCTCGAATGGCCGAATCCGTGAGAGTCTCGGCGAATCGAAGGACGACGCCGTCCGGGCCCGTGGAAATACAACGGCATGGGACGATCTGCCGCTGATAGAAGGCATCGAGTGAGCGCATCAGCCTGAGGAGGACTCTGCGACACAGGGCCCATCCCGTCGCGGTCAATCGACCTCGGGACGGTCTTCTCGTGGAGAGATGACCGTGACGCTTGGCTGAGATGAGATGACGGCAGCACTCGAAGACGTGTCCACACCTGGCGACGCACCTCGACCTGCGTGACGCTGCTCGGAGCTGTCCCGTGACAGTCCCCACCTCGCACGTCAGTCGAGCGCCTGGAGGGTCCCTCCCTTCCAAACCTGTTCGATGTTCGCCTTGAGGTTCTCGAAGTCCGATGGGTCGCCATCGACGATCACGAGATCGGCCAGTTTTCCGGCCTCGATCGAGCCGAGTTCGTCACCGAGGCCCATGAGGTCTGCGGCGCTCTGGGTGGCGGCGTAGAGCGCCTCGCCGGCGGTGAGGCCACACTCCATCATGAGGGACAGCTCGCCGAGGTTCGTCCCGTGCGGAGAAACCGGGCAATCGGTTCCCATTGCGATCTTCACGCCCGCTGCCGCGGCCTTGGTGATCGATGCCCGATGGACTTCGACCAGATCCTTGGCCTTCGCCAGGGATTCCGGGGCGATCGACACACCGTTCTCGGCAGCCGACAACACGCCCTGGGGCGCGAGCAAGGTCGGGACGAGCCACGTTCCATTCTCGAGCATCAACTCGATCGCCTCATCATCGAGGAAGACGCCGTGATCGATCGAGCGAAAGCCTGCCCGAATCGCGTTCTTGACGCCGTCGTACCCCTGGGCGTGGGCCATCATGAAGATTCCGGCTGCTCGGGCCTCGGCCGCCATCACTTCGAGCTCGTCCGGTTGAAAGTGTGCATGCCTGGGATCGCTGTCGGGGGAGAGAACGCCGCCAGAGGTAGCCACCTTCAGCACGTCGGCGCCAGCCCTCACGAGCTCCCGAACGGCCTTTCGGGCCTCGTCGGGGCCGTCGACGACGGTGTTCGGATGCGCCGCCGTTGGCCGACCGAACGCATTCCCCCCGGACGGCAGGAAGTCGTCTCCGTGGCCTCCGGTTTGGCTCAGCATTCCGATGGCGATCTGCATCCTGGGCCCGGCGATGAGCTTGCGCTCCACCGCTCGTTTCGTTCCAAGGTCTGCGCCCGCCGCGTCGCGTACGGTCGTGATGCCGCATCGGAGGGTCTCTTGCATCCCTGCGATCGCCTCGTAGTAGAGGAGGCCGGGTGGGGTCCGGAGAAAGCGCTGGATGTCGATGTGTGACCAGCCGAGATGGATGTGGCAATCGAAGAGTCCGGGGAGCAGATGCTTTCCCGAGACGTCGATCGACTCGTCGGCGTCAAGACCTGACCCGACATCGACGATTCGTTCGCCTTCTATGGCCACATCGGCTCGCCAGCCGGACCCATCCGGGCGGACGACTGTTCCTCCGGCAAACAAACGACGCATCAACGACCTTCAGCTCGACTCAGGCGACCCTACATTCAGCCAGAGCGATGCGGGACCGAGATGCGAAACGGTCAGGCCAGAGCGCTCTCGGTG
>CBDTXZ010000376.1:0-1756 GCA_965364515.1 uncultured bacterium | reverse complement strand
CCTCTCGTCGGCAAGCCACTCCCCGAGCTCAGCCTCGACTACCTCGAAGCCGAGGGTTCGCTGAACTTCTCAGACCTTCGAGACCAGGTACTCGTGATCAACGTGTGGGCGTCGTGGTGCGTCCCGTGTCGGGTCGAGCACCCGGCCCTCACGATGGCATCCGAGGTCTACGAGGACCGCGGCGTCCACTTCATCGGAATCCTGTATCAGGACAGGCCGGCAGCCGCCATCGCGTTCTTGGACGAACTCGGACGGGGCACCAACTACAGCTATGTGGTCGATCCGGACTCCCGAGCCACGATCGAACTCGGCGTGTTCGGCGTCCCAGAGACCTTCTTCGTCGACGCCGACGGCATCGTCGTCGGAAGGATCCAGGGCGAGTTGAGCGCGCCGACGCTGGTTCAGGCGATCGAAGACGTCCTCGCCGGCCGCGAACCGAGGCTGTGAAGCTCGCTCACGCCCCAGACCGCACTTCCGCACGAATGCCCCGTTTCTCGATCACAGTGTCGTGTGCAGTGCGCGAAGAGGCATTCCGACCTTGCCGCCGACCGGCCACAGGTGATGGTGGCGACTGGCTCTTCCCGCCGGTTTTGATCATTCCTTGGGCACGATTAGGGCCTTTTGGCCCGTGAAGGATGACCGACGACATGGGACCATGTCATGGACCTGGCGAGGCAACGTGCCGTCCGCTGGTATTTGGAGGTCAGTGATGAGCATCAAGGGTGTACTGAGACTCAGTTTCCTGGTGGGGGTAATGCTCGCCCTTGCCTCGTGTACGGGCGAGGCGGGTCCCGAAGGCCCGGCCGGCCCGACCGGCCCGGCCGGCCCCCAAGGGCCTCCCGGTGAGCAGGCGGTGATCGACATCGCCGATCTCTCCTGCACCGAGTGTCACAACGAGACGACGCTCATCACGGGCAAGAAGACGGCGTGGGAAACGACGAGTCACGGTTCAGGTGGGGCGTTTGTTCGCGGCACGAGCGCGAGTTGCGCCGGATGTCACTCCGGCGGCGGTTTCGTCGCCAGGATCGAGGCAGGGCTCAACCCGAGTGAGGTCGAGGCCGGGGATCCCAACCCCACCCGCCAGGACTGCCGGACGTGTCACCAGATCCACACCTCGTACACCGGCGAGGACTTCGCGTTGACCAGCACCGATCCCGTGGAGTTCTATGCGCTCGCAGGCGCCACCTACGACGGAGGGAACGGCAACCTGTGCGCCCAGTGCCATCAGCCACGACGAGTCATCGGCGAAGTCGTCGACGGCAACATCGAGGTCACCAGCAGCCACTGGGGTCCGCACCATGGTGGACAGGGCTCGATGTTGCTCGGTCTCGCTGGGGTCGGCGCAGACGGGCTCAGCCTGGAAGGCAGCCCGAGCACCCACTATGAGCAGGTCGAGAACACCTGCACCGGATGCCACATGGGCGAGAACGCCTCCCACACATGGGAGCCAGACATAGCCGTCTGCCAGGGCTGCCACTCCGGCGCAGAGGACTTCGACATCGGTGGAACCCAGACCGAGGTGCAAGAGCTGCTCGACCAGGTCGAGGCTCAGCTGATCGAAAAGGGCTGGCTCGACGAAGAAGGCCATCCAATCGTGCAACAGGTTCCGGCCGCCGAAGCGGCGGCGCTGTGGAACTGGATCTACGTCGCACACGAGGATGGAAGCCTCGGCGTCCACAACCCCGGGTACACCAGGCAACTCCTCGAGGAGGCACTGGCCACGCTCAGCGGCTGAACTGCTCGAGAACCTCCAGAG
>CBDTXZ010000375.1:0-1764 GCA_965364515.1 uncultured bacterium | reverse complement strand
GGCTGATGATCACCACGACGAGCAGCCGCGCCCCGAACCCGAACCCGAAGAAGAGGCCGATGAGCGGGACGAGTGCGAGGATCGGCACCGTCTGGACGAAGACGGCATAGGGATAGAAGGAGCGCTCGACCCACTTCGCCTGGCTCATCGCCACCGCCCCCGAGATGCCGATGATGGCGGCGATGGCGAGGCCGATGAACGAGAGCCGGATGTCGAGCCACAGTCCCCCGAGCAGCTCAGCGAGATTCTCCCCGTTCAGGAACGACTCACTCACGATGTCGTGTGGATAGGGGAGCAACGTGTTGCGGAGCCGTTCCGCCGCCTCGGCGCCGCCTTCACGCCCCAGCAGTGGCGCCAGATATCGCCACGACAACAGATACCAAACCCCGATCACCGCCCCGAACACCGCCAACGGCCCCACCAACAGCTTGAGCTTTTCCCGCCAGCCCGAAGTCGGAGGAATCCAGATGACAATTGGGCTCGCCGTGTCGATTCCCTGTCGATGCGAAACGGACGCGTCTGCCGATTCGACCGATGAGTGCGTATCAGTCATGAGCACCAACCGACTCGGAAGCGCGCATACCGTATGCCGCATGCAGCATGCCGGATAGCGGATAGCGGATAGCGGATACCGGCGAGCGAAGCGAGCTACGCATACGACATCCTCAGCGCCTCCGACACCTGACCGGAGAGCTCGGCGAACTCGGGCGAGAACCGGAAGTGCTCATCGCGGGGGAAGCCATACGGGACCTCGAACTCGGCGATCACACGGCCAGGACGGGCCGACATCACCAGCACCCTGGTCGACATGTAGATCGCCTCGTAGATGGAGTGGGTGATGAAGAGGCCGGCGAACCGCTTGAGGGCGAACAGCTCCAGCACCTCGTCGTTGAGTCGTTCCCGTGTGATCTCGTCGAGCGCACCGAACGGCTCGTCGAACAGGAACACCGACGGGTCGAGGGTGAGGGAGCGGGCCAGGCTGACACGCATCTTCATCCCGCCGGAGAGCCGCTTGGGGTGGTGGTTCTCGAATCCGGTCAGGTCGACCAGATCTATGGCCTCCTGGGCGCGTCGGATTCGCTCGGCCGGGTCGATGTCGTGAAGCTCGGCGAGCAGCTCGACGTTCTTCTGCACGTTGCGCCAGGGGAGAAGGGTGGCATCCTGGAACACGTATCCGATGCGGTCTCGATCGACGGACACGCTTCCGGACGTGTGGCTCAGGAGGCCGGATGCCAGTTTCAGGAGGGTCGACTTGCCACATCCCGATGGGCCGACCACCGTCACGAACTCCCCAGGGGAGACGGTGAAGGAGATGTCCTGGAGAGCCTCGGTGCCGTCCGGGTAGACCATGCCTACGGCATCGAATATGAGTGTGGAACCGGCGGAAGTGTTCATTGGGGGCCAGGGGATCGCAGGCTGGCGAGTGTAGCGTTCGGGCCCGGCGCACCACCCGCCGGAAACGTTACGAGAAGGTGAAGATGCCCCGCCGAATGGCCGAATTGAAACTGTCCGAGATCGACCGCATCACCGAGTCGTCGATCCTGATCCAACCGGTCGGTGCGACCGAGCAGCACGGCCCGCATCTGCCATACAACACAGATCTGGTGATCCCGACGAGAGTGGCAGAGGAGCTGGTGGAGCGGTTCGGCGATGAGCTCGACCTCTGGCTGCTTCCACCACTGGCGTATACGAAGTCGAACGAGCACGCCTGGGCCCCTGGGACGGTGTGGCTCTCGGCCCGGACGATGCTCGCCGTGCTCGACG
>CBDTXZ010000374.1:0-1801 GCA_965364515.1 uncultured bacterium | reverse complement strand
CTTGTTAGCAGGCGAGTTCGAGACGCGTTGCTGACAAATGGCCCTATTTGGACCCTTTCTTGTGGCCCTACCAGGGACCTCCCCGACGCATACACTCCGCAGA
This sequence comes from uncultured bacterium, assembly GCA_965364515.1. Classification (GTDB taxonomy): domain Bacteria; phylum Actinomycetota; class Acidimicrobiia; order Spongiisociales; family ZC4RG35; genus JAHEDH01. The sequence continues at coordinate 1,698 of CBDTXZ010000374.1, read as the reverse complement.
CATGGCTGAGCCGACGACGATCGCCGAACTACAGGGAGTGGGGGTCCGGTTCGGCCGCATGCCGGTTCTTCGCAGCCTCGACCTCGTGGTCCGGCCGGGAGAGGTCGTCGGCGTGATCGGACCGAACGGCTCAGGCAAGACGACCCTGCTTCGCATCCTCGGCACGTTGATGCGCCCGACGCTGGGGACAGCAAGGGTCCTCGGAGTCGAACTCGGCGACGAGGGCATGACCGCCATCCGTCGCAGGCTGGCGCTCCTGGGGCACCAGCCTGCCCTATGGGGAGAGCTGACCCTGTTCGAGAACCTCACGTTCATCGCCCGTCTGTCCGGACACGGGACCGACCGCGTGGTCGAGATCCTCGAGCAGGTCGGACTGGGCGGAGCCATGGGGCGACGCGCCGATCATTCATCACATGGCATGCAGCGACGCGTCGACTTCGCCAGGGCGCTGCTCACCCGTCCGGACCTGCTGCTTCTCGACGAGGCGCATGCGGGGCTCGACCACGCTGCACAGGCTCTGGTCGAGATCGCCGTGGACGATGTCCGCCATCGCGGCGGGGGCGTCGTTCTCGTTTCTCACGAACCCGATCGAATGCTCCCGCTCGTGGACTCCACCTACGTGCTCGAGTCCGGGTCATTGCTCACGACCGAGCGTGCGCCATGATCGAACTCGGCTTCTGGCGCCAGGCGCAGGAGATCGCTCGCAAGGATCTCATGGTGGAGGGAAGGGCCGGCGAGGCCATGTACATCACGGTTCCGTTCGGAGCCGTTGCCCTGATGTTGATCCCGCTCGCAATCGGGACCGACAAGCCGCTACTGGCCCAGGTGGGGCCGGGGATGTTCCTGGCGGTGGCACTGCTGTTCGGCATGCTCGTGGCGTTTCGACAGACCGCAACCGACACGCTCCCCCAGCGCGAACTGCTCGTGCTGCTCGGCACCGACTCGGCAGCCAAGTTCATCGGCCGCACACTCGCGTCGATGATCCTCCTCGTCGCGTTCGAGCTGGTCATGGTCCCGGTCACGATCTTGCTGTACAACCCGGGCCCCATCGACGGATGGCCCTGGCTGGTCGCCGTGATCGTGCTGCTGGCGCTGGGCCTGTCACTCGTCGGAACCCTGGCCGGCACGGTCACGCTCGGGCTCAAGACCCGGGCCACCCTGACGCCGCTCCTGGTCGCGCCGCTCGCAATGCCGATGCTGCTGGCGTCGAGCCAGATCGTCGACGCGCTGCGGAACGACGAGAGTATCGTCGTTTGGGTCTTGTTGTTGCTTGCGATCAATCTGGCGATGTCAGTGATCGGCGTCGCCACCGCCAGACCACTGGAGGAATCGGCGATATGAGACGATCGGCTTTGGCCCTCAACCTGGCGGCGGTCCTGGCGCTCACCGCAGGCTTTGCATCGGCAGTCAGCGCTCCCAGCGAACGGACACAAGGCGACTTCGCACGGATCATGTTCGTGCACGTCCCCTCGGCCTGGCTGGCGTTCCTCGCCTTCGGCGTGACGCTCGCCGGCGGGCTCCTCTGGCTCTGGCGGAAGAGCGACCGTTGGGATCGGATTGCCGCCGCCTCGGCCGAGGTCGGAGTCTTCTTCACGGCTCTGGCACTCCTGACGGGGATGATCTGGGGCTACCCCGTGTGGGGCACGTTCTGGGACTGGGGCGACGCGCGGATGATGTCCACCGCCGTCATGTTCTTCG
>CBDTXZ010000373.1:0-1804 GCA_965364515.1 uncultured bacterium | reverse complement strand
GTCGAGGGAAGGCTGGAACGCATGGACACCGAGTCCCGAACGCCTGCGAGTTCGATCGAACACGCGCTTTCGACCCGGGCCGAAAGTCCTTTTGTGGGTGGATCTTGCCTGCCTTAACCCCCGCTTAGGGTGCGCATTGCCTGGCGTTGGCCGTCTCCTTCGTAGCTTGAGATGAGCGACGCAGGAGTGTCATCGATGACCGAGCGCAGGGGCCATGCCCGATGGGTCGTCAGGGGATCCCTCACCGCCGCAGTCATTGTCTGTGGTCTGCTGTGGACGGCTCTGAGCGCCGGCACGCCTGCCTCCGCCGAGCCCAAGTTCCTTCCCGGCTTCTCCGAGGCGTACCCCGAGTCGGCTGCGTCTGCGCTCAACGGCTGCCTCCTGTGTCACACCTCTCCCAGTCCCAGCGACGACAACGACGACCGCAACCCGTACGGAGAAGACTGGGAAGAGCGCGGCGACAAGAACTACCTGGCCATCGACAATCTCGACTCGGACCGCGATGGCTTCTCCAATCGCGTCGAGATCGTGGCGCTGTCGTTCCCAGGGGATCCTTCGAGCACACCGCTCACGGTCACCACCACCACGACCCAGCCCGGCGCCCCTCCCGATGGGCAGGCGCTCTACGCAGCATCGTGTTCCGCGTGTCACGGTCCCGGTGGGGGAAACCTGACCAACACGGCGCTGAGCGAGTCTCAGTTCGTCAGCGTCGTCGCCAGCGGGCAGGGAGCATCGATGCCCGCCTTCGGCGCTTCGCTGTCAACGGCCGACATCGCAGCCATCTACGCCTATGTGACCGGTGCGCCTCCACCCACGACGACCACGGCTGCACCAGGGACACCTCCGCAACCCATCGATGCCGCCTCGTTGTTCAACTCGACCTGCTCGAGCTGTCACGGATCGGACGGTGGGAATCTGGTGCCGACGTCGCTGGCATCGGATCAACTGGTATCGGTCATCACCAACGGTCGGGCTGCGATGCCCGGATACGGAACGTCTTTGAGCGGAGAGCAGATCCAGGCGCTCGCGACCTATGTGATCGACCGGAGTACGTCTTCGGCTCCCCCCGCCACGACGACCACAGCGCCGGGCACAAAGCCGCGTAGCGGTGCCGCCGTCTGGGCTTCGGATTGCGCTGCGTGCCACGGCCCTGCGGGAGGCAACGTCGCCGGCACGACGCTCTCCCGGTCCCAGCTCGTGTCCGTGATCTCCGATGGCACCGGCTCGATGCCCGGCTTCAAGGGTCGCATACCCGCAGAGGAGATAGCGGCAGTCGCCGACTATCTGCGTGCAACCGCCCAGACGACCACCACCACTGTTCCTGGTACCGAACCCGATGGTGCCACTCTCTACATGCAGAACTGTGCCATCTGTCACGGCCCTCACGGCGAGGGCGGCTCGGGTGGCGCCATTGCCGGCTCGGGACTGGAACCGAGCGAGATTCGGCTGATCATCACACACGGCACCGGCTCGATGGCCGGATTCGGCTCCAAGCTCGGAACCGCCGACATCGTGGCCCTCGCTGACCACGTCGCTGGCATCGCCGGGGCTGGGTTGTCGGCATCCACCTCCGGCGACAACGAAGGTGTTCTGGTCGGAGGCTCTGCCTCGACCTCGACGAGCCAGGTGACTGCAGAGTCCGGCGGAACCGATGTCGACGTGACTCCGGATACGGTCGTTGCGCTTCCTCAAGTGTCGATTCCCGAACCCGAGCGGCGGGAGTCGCCGGGATCGCCTTGGTTCCCGGTCCTGCCGGTGGTCGCCGTCGTGTCGTGGATTGCGTTCGATGCCGTCAGATCCGGTC
>CBDTXZ010000372.1:0-1814 GCA_965364515.1 uncultured bacterium | reverse complement strand
CGTTCGTCGGTCGTCATCATCGACGCCGAGACCGATCGGATCACCGAGCTCCCGTGGCGGGGCGTGGTCTACGAGATCCTCGGCATCCGGTGACCGCTTTGGTTCGTCCGGGCGAGCCGCGGTGTGCGACAATGAGCTCATGTCCGAGCTGAGTTTCACCCGCCCCTCCCCCACCGACTTCCTGGCGATCGACGCGCTCCTCGACGACGAGGAGATCATGCTGAGGAACACCGTCCGGCAGTTCGTCTCGGATCGGATCCTCCCCGACATCGCCGAATGGTGGGAGGACGCCGTGTTCCCCCGTGAGGTGGCCAAGGAGATGGCCTCACTGGGGCTGTTCGGGATGCACCTCGAGGGCTACGGCTGTGCAGGCACGTCGAACGTCGCCTACGGGCTCGCCTGCACGGAGCTCGAATTCGGGGATTCGGGCGTTCGGAGCTTCATGTCGGTCCAGGGCTCGTTGTCGATGTTCCCGATCTGGAAGTTCGGCTCAGAGGAGCAGAAGGAGACCTGGCTGCCGCAGATGGCGGCTGGAGACGTTATCGGGTGCTTCGGGCTCACCGAGGCCGACTCCGGCTCGGACCCGTCGTCCATGCGGACGAATGCCAGGCGGGATGGCTCGGATTGGATCCTGAACGGATCGAAGATGTGGATCACCAACGGCACCATCGCCGACATCGCCATCGTCTGGGCACGGACCGAGGAGGGTGTCCGGGGGTTCATCGTCCCAACCGACTCCAAGGGCTTCGAGGCCCACGCCATCAAACACAAGGCGAGTCTCCGAGCTTCGGTCACCGCGGAACTGGCTTTCACGGACGTGCGCGTTCCCGACGACTTCGCACTTCCCGGCGTCGCCTCGATGCGGGGTCCGCTGTCATGCCTCAACGAGGCCCGGTTCGGCATCTTGTTCGGCGCCGTCGGCGCCGCCAGGGCGTGCTACGAGTCGGCCCTGTCCTATGCGGGCGAGCGCACCCAGTTCGATCGCCCGATCGCCGGTTTCCAGCTGACGCAGCAGAAGCTGGTGGACATGATGGTGGCCGTGAACCGAGGGATGCTGGTCTCGCTCCACCTGGGACGGATGAAGGATTCGGGCAGCCTCACACCTGAGCAGATCAGCTTCGGTAAGTTGGACAACGTCCGCAACGCCCTCGAAACGGCCAGAACCGCTCGCTCGATTCTCGGCGGCAACGGGATCACACTGGAATACCCGGTCTTCCGCCACATGGCCAACCTCGAGACGGTGTTCACCTACGAAGGCACCAACGAGATCCACACGCTGATCCTCGGGAACTCCATCACCGGGCTGAACGCCTTCGCATAGATCCCTGGTTTGGCAGGGATCGACCGGCCGAATTCGCTCAACAGACGACGTCCATCGCGCCCGCGATTGGCTTCGCCTCAGGCACTTCCTGTCTGATCGGTGACGGACGACGCAACCGACCTTGGTTCTAGGGGCTTTCGCCGGTGGTCGCCCGCGTCCTCGAGAGTTACATCCGGGACAGAGTCGGGGGCGGGTTGCGGGCTCCGTCTGCTCGCGCTGACGCTGGGAGGCGACGGATGCAAACACGGAGAGAGTTCCTCAAGAACTCTGCGCTGACGTCCGCCGCGGTGATGATCGCACCGGGGTGGATGATGAAGATCGGTCCGGCCGGACGGCCCATCCTGTTCCAGATCCCGGGAGGCTCGCTCGCTCCCGGCGATGTTGCCAAGTACACCCTTCCGCTGGTCAAGCCACCGGCGATGCCTCTGAGCAAGGGCTCGAACAAGAACAAGGACAAGTACAAGATCGCCGTGCGCCAGTTCCAGCAGCGCAT
>CBDTXZ010000371.1:0-1817 GCA_965364515.1 uncultured bacterium | reverse complement strand
CGGCGTTGATTCGACCACCAGACACCTCCGGCCGAGACGGGGGTTGCCGCCGCCCATCTCGACGACGTGTTCGAACCGTGGGAGCCGGAACGGTCGTTGCCGGCCGGTGGCAGCTCGGCGGCGGCAAGCTGCAACTGCTGGACGTGGACAGCGTCGAGCTGGAGAACCGCTGCTTCGGGTTCCTCGCCGGTTGAGTCTCGGAGGGAACCCCGTCAACTGCGACCGACAATCGCAACGGGGTCTTCGACCAGCCTCCACGGGTCCGCAGCATGGGCCTGATCTGGGACCTCGGCCGGACCGTTGCCGCGGCCGCCTTTCAAGGCGGGTAGGGCTCGAATCCTTCGCGTTGCTGGACGGATCTGACATACGCAGTGATGGCGGTGAGGTCTTCGGTGTCGAGGTTCGGGACGGGTGGCATGTCTCCGAAGTTCCAGTGGTGTTCTCGGACGCCTCGGAGCGCAGCTATGAGGAAGGCTCCGTCGGCGTGATGGGATGGTTCGTAGAGGATCGAGAGGTGCGAAGGCCCTTTGTCGGTGCCGCGGAGGTCGATGCCGTGGCATTCGGCGCACGTCTGTTCGTACAGATCCCCACCTGTGGCAAGCAGATCGGCGGGGGCCGACTCGACGTACGCAGCCGTGTCGCCCCCTCCCCCGCAAGCAGCGAGGGTCAAGGCAACGACGAGGACTGCTGACCGGGTTCGCATTGCGGCACCCTACCGCTGGACGGCGTCGGCGAAGATCGACGTCCTCAGGCGTTGACGCCGACGGCTGGAGTCGCATGGTCGTACCCCCGATGCCGGGTCGAGGACGCCGATCGGCCGCCTCCCGGCGACCGATCGGGCTCGCTCAGGTCTGGGAGAGATCCACCCTGCGGAGCAACTGGGCATTTGCGGCGACGATCACAGTGGAGGCACTCATCAACGCTGCGGCCGCCGCTGGGGGCAGCACGAACCCAGCCCATGCCATCGCCCCAGCGGCCAGAGGGATGGCGATCACGTTGTATCCGGCGGCCCAGCCGAGATTCTGGAGCATCTTGCGGTAGCCGGCCCGGGAGAGCCGCCGTATGCCGACCACGCCGCGGGGGTCGTCGGAGGCCAGCACGATGCCGGCCGACTCGATGGCGACGTCCGTGCCGGCGCCAATGGCGATCCCGACGTCGGCCTGGGCAAGGGCGGGCGCGTCGTTGACGCCATCGCCGACCATCGCCACTCGATTGCCGCGGCGTTGGAGCTCCTCCACTTTCGAGTGCTTGTCCTCGGGGAGCACTTCGGCGAGGACCTCGTCGATCCCCAGGTCGGCACCGACGGCATCGGCGACCTGGCGGGCGTCACCGGTGATCATCGCCACTCGCACGCCGAGTTGGTGGAGGCGATCGACCGCTTGTCGAGACTCTTCCCGGACCTCGTCCTCGAGTGCCAGCGCACCGATGACTTCGCCGTCCGCGACCACGTACAGGACCGCCGAACCACGGGTGACCCAATCCTCTGTCGCCTCATCGAGCCCGCTGGTGTCCAGGCTCCGCTCGGAGATCAGCGCCGGGCCACCGACGGCCACCCGTGTCCCGTCGACGTCGGCCTCCACCCCGCGTCCGCTCATGGCGCTGAAACGCGATGCAGGTGGGACGTCACCCAGTTCGTTGCCGGCTGCGAAGATCGCCCGGGCGAGGGGATGCTCGCTGTCGGATTCGACTGCAGCCGCCAGCCGCAGAACCCGGTCCTCGTCGCCATCCACCGAGGTGATTCCGGTCACGGCGTGACGGCCCGTCGTGAGGGTCCCGGTCTTGTCGAACAGCACCACGTCGACCGTCCGCATCCGCTC
>CBDTXZ010000370.1:0-1825 GCA_965364515.1 uncultured bacterium | reverse complement strand
AGGGTTGCGGCGGCCTCGTAGAACTGGACGGCACGGTCGGCCGGGTCCGCGAGCGTGGTCCCGGCGAGTTCCTCGCGCTGGGCGCGCGCCTCCTCGACCAGGCCGAGAACGAGACGTTCGAGAGCCGGGAGCAGATGGCGCTCCTCGGTCTCACGCAGCACCTTGTCGAACACGAGATGCCAGGCATTGAGTGCTGCGTCCGTGGTCACGAAGACCGGGTAGGGGTCGTACTCGCTGACTCCGTACACATGGTGGAACAGGCGAGCCTCGCCTGGTACGACGGCGAATCCGAGCGATTCGAGGCGACTGCGCAACGCAGGGTCGGCGAGTTCCTCCCCCAACGGTGCGGGCACCGTCACGTTCGTCAGCGACGCCGGCGTGCCCGGCCCGGCATACGGATCGGAATCCGACAGCAGCGGGATGTCGACGAGCGAGCCGAATGGCCGCACGTCGAGTTCGACACCAGGAGGTGTGGTGGTCTGGGTCGTCGCCGGACCCGTCGTGACGGTGGTGTCGATCGGGACGGTCGTCTCGGAGGGCCGGGACGTGGTCGAATCCGTGGCCGGCGTACATGAGCCGACGACAACCAGCAGTGCGAGGAGAGATAGGGACATCCGCTTCATCAGAGCCTCCGACCTGAGCGACCGGAGCTTGCTGCCGGTCACACCTCGATCGATGCTATGGGGCTCGCCGACCCCTGACCAGAGCACTACGGCTCATCAGTCGACGGCGATCCGACCACCGGGTCGCGATTCCCGTCACCATCGACATCCGCGCAGCCGATGGGCCGGATCCCCTCGAGGTCCGGGGCCTCATCCCACCCGAATCCGGTCCAGGTCCATCCGCCTGCGCCGGTGGAGGTCTCGTTGTCGAGGGTGGAGTAGACAACGGCAACCGCGCCGTCGCAGACTGCCGTCTGGCGCACCGGCCGAACGACTGCTGACGCGACCCAGACCGGCCTCCAGCCGGTCTCGAAAACGCCCAGGTGGGCCGAGCGCCCGGCGGCATCGATCCACTCCACGTCATCCAGCAACTCGTTGAGCGGCGCTCGACGGAAGGGGCGCCGAAACGACACGACCAGCTCTGCGTCACCGTCGAGGTCGACGTCCCCGGCAGCTGCATGCACGACATCGCCCTGTGAAAAGCCGCTGACATCGACGCCGGTCGCCTCGGACACCCTGGGTTCGACCATCAGCGCCCACCACTCGCCGCGAACGAGCGCAGCCGGGCCTTCGGGAAGGATCCAAGACGAGAAGGAGACCCTTCCATCGGTGATGATCGTCTCCCCGAGCCGGTACGCCTTCACGCCGCCCCGATCGGCGATCACCTCGAGCAACGCTCCTCGATCTGTCCGGATTCTCGCCTGATCGAACAGGAGGTTCCCGAGACTGGCGGCGGCAACGGTGCGGCGACCGTTGCCGTCAGGGTCGATGACCTTCGTCTCTTGCACGACGTGCGGTCCGTGGCCCCACACGATGTCGACGTCGAGCTCGGCCAGGCTCTCGATGATGCGGCGCATCGAGGCATCCGTCGTCACGAGATACTCCGCGCCACCGTGGATCGACACCACGAGAAGGTCGACTCGCTCCCTGAGGCGGGAAACCAACGACGGGGAGGACGAGTCGTCCCAGATCGCGACACCGGGCGTCGAACGTCCGGCCGCTGGGCCGACTCCGGTGGCATCGAATGCCAGAACCCCCACGGTGATCGCACCGATCGTTCGGGTCGCCGGGGACTGAGCCTCGTCGATGTCCACGCCACCGCCGACGGCGCCGACGCCGACATCGGTCAATGCTGCCACGGTGTCGAACATGGTTGCCGGCCC
>CBDTXZ010000369.1:0-1835 GCA_965364515.1 uncultured bacterium | reverse complement strand
GAAGCGACCTTGCCCTGGAGGAATGGATCCTCGTCTGCACCGGGCACTGCGATCTCGGCGTGGCGCAGCAGCTGCCAGGCGATGACGACCTCCGACAGTGACTCGAGGAGCGGCGTGGCGTGCAGACCGGTCTTGTAGATCTCGTCAGGCTGCCCCGACATCGCCTCCATCGCGTGGTTCACCATGACTCCCAGATGGGCCTGGGCGTCGTCGAGCATCCGTGCCAGCGTCTCCCGCTCTGCGCTGAGCTCGTCGGCGCCGATGCCGCCCTTCACGAACTCGGTGATGTCCGAAGACAGCTGAGCGACCGTGACGCCCTGATCCCGGGCGATCTTGCGGAAGAACAGGTCGAGCGCCTGGATTCCGGTGGTGCCCTCGTAGACCGTGTCGATCTTGGCGTCGCGGATGTACTGCTCCATCGGGTAGTCCTGGGTGTAGCCGGACCCGCCGAGCACCTGGAGCGAGAGCGCCAGCAGCTCGTATGCCTTCTCCGACGAGTAGCCCTTCACGAGCGGCAGCAGGAAGTCGGACCGCTTCTCCCACTTCTCGGGGTCGTCTGAGACCAGTGCTTGATCCTGGCAGTAGGCGGCGTACGTCCAGAGCGCCCGCAGGCCCTCTGCATACGCCTTCTGGATCATCAGCATCCTGCGGACGTCTGGGTGTTCGATGATCTCCACCTTCGGGGCCGTCTTGTCGGTGGCCTTGGCGAGATCGGCGCCCTGTTTGCGCTCCTTGGCGTACTCGAGTGCGTTGAGGTAGCCGGTCGAGAGGGTCGCTGCCGACTTGGTCCCGATCGTCATCCGCGCATGCTCGATCACTCGGAACATCTGACGGATGCCATCGTGCACCCCGCCGACCAGATACCCGATCGCAGGCTGATCGAGGCCGAAGGTCAGCTCGCAGGTGGACGAGCCCTTGAGGCCCATCTTCTTCTCGACGTTGGTGGCGAAGACGCCGTTGCGCTCCCCCAGCTCGCCGTTCTCGTCGAACAGATACTTGGGGACGATGAACATCGAGAGTCCCTTGGTCCCCGGATCCGCGCCCGGAACCCTGGCGAGGACGAAATGAACGATGTTCTCGGCTGCGTCGTGCTCACCGGCGGTGATGAAACGCTTGACGCCCTCGATGTGATAAGTGTTGCCCTCGATGTGGATCGCCTTGGTGGTGCCCGCGCCGACGTCGGAACCGGCGTCCGGCTCGGTCAGGACCATCGTCCCGCCCCAGTTGCGATCGACCATCAGCTTGGCGATCTCTTTCTGCTTGTCGGTGCCTTCGTCGAACAGCACCCTGGCGAACAGCGGACCGCCGCCGTAGAACATGGCGGTCGGGTTGGCGCCCATCAGCAGCTCCTGGCACGCCCAGAACAGGCTGGGTGGGATGGAGGTGCCGCCGAGCTCGGGCTCGACGCCGATGAGGTTCCAGCCCGCCTCGTTGAGCGCCGCCAGGCTCTTCTTCATCGATTCGGGCAGGTGGACCTCGCCGTCGACCAGCTTCACTTCGGCTCGATCGCCCTCAACGAACGATGCGGCCCACTCCTCGGTCGAGAACCGTTCGATCTCGCGAAGGATGTCGAGGGCGGTGTCACGGTCGACCTCGCCGAGGCGATCCATGTACTCGTCGATTCGATGGACGTCGAAGAGGTTGAACTCGAGGTCACGGAGGTTTGATCGAAAATGGCTCATCGCTGTTTCCTTCGACAGTTCGCCGGGAACGCTTGAGAACGTTCTTTAGTGTTCACTCTAGTTCTGAATGATAACTCAAAAACTGGATGAGGGAAGCAGTCGGATGTCCTCATATCGACACGCCCATCACCCGGGCAGGCGACGGCACGAGGG
>CBDTXZ010000368.1:0-1835 GCA_965364515.1 uncultured bacterium | reverse complement strand
ATCTCGAAGACATCGACCCCGGGTCTGCTCGACGAGTCGACCTCGGCGAGCACCGCGTTGCGGTGTTCCGGGTGGACGGTGACGTCTACGCCATCGGCGATCGGTGCAGCCACGCCGAAGCGTCGTTATCGGAGGGAGAGCTCGACGATACCGAGGTCGAATGCCCGCTCCACGGCGCGGTGTTCGACATCACATCAGGCGACGCCCTTTCGCTGCCTGCCACCCGTCCGGTGCCGAGCTACCGCGCCGAAGTCAGGGACGGCGCCATCTTCTTGCAACTGGAGACGACATGAAACCAGCACTGACGATTCACGGTCTCGAGGCCTCGGTCGGCGAGACCGAGATCCTCAAAGGGCTCGACCTCGAAGTCCCCTTCGGAGAGATCCACGCCATCATGGGGCCGAACGGCTCGGGCAAGTCGACGACCTGCCACGTCCTCACCGGGCACCCCGTCTACGAGGTCTCAGGAACCGCGACGCTCGACGGAGTCGATCTGCTGGACAAGTCCATCGAAGAGCGCGCACGCATGGGGCTGTTGCAGGGCTTCCAGTATCCAACGGAGATCCCCGGCGTTCCCCTCCGGGACTTCATGATCGAAGCGGGCGAGGAGCGAGGCCTCTCCACCGACGAGGTGCTCGATCGGATCGAGCGTGAAGCGAAGCGGTTCGACATGACCCGGTTTCTCGACCGTGCGGTGAACGACGATCTGTCCGGCGGCGAGAAGAAGCGATCCGAGATCTTCCAGATGGCGGTCCTCGATCCCAAGATGATGCTGCTCGACGAGATCGACTCCGGGCTCGACATCGATGCGGTCCGTCAGGTCGCCGAGGCGGTCGAGGCCGCTCGCAAGCCCGAGCTGGGTGTCCTCATGATCACCCACTACTCGCGGATCCTCGCCTACCTGACGCCCGACCGGATCCACGTCATGTTGGACGGCCGGATCGTCGAGTCCGGAGGGCCGGAGCTCGCCGACGAGCTCGAGGACGCCGGCTACGACGCCATCCGCGAGCGACTCGGAATCGAGACGAAGAAGAAGGCGCCGCAGAAACGGCCGGCGGATCTGTTGACCGACACGCCCTTCGACGTCTGAGCCGATGAAGGCGTCCCATCGCTGGCTCGTAGACCTCACCCACCTCCCGACTACGTCGGGCCACGAGTCGAGGGTGATCGACTGGGTGGAACGCTGGGTGAACCGTCGCGACGATCTCCGGTTCCGACGCGACCGAGCGGGGAATCTGCTGATCACGATCAAAGGTCGCAAGCGTCGCGATCCCGTTATTGCGGTCGCTCACATGGACCACCCCGGTTGGGTGGTGGAAGAGGTCGACGGCCGGACCGTCCGGGCACGCTTCATGGGTGGCGTCCTCCCCGCCTACTTCGATTCCGCCCGGGTCGTCTTCTTCACCGACTCCGATGACGAGGTTCACGGCGTCGTGGAGGCCTACGAGAGCAAGGTCGGCACGATTCGCCTGGCGGGCGGGAGTGTCGAACCGGGTGACATCGGCCGGTGGCGCTTCGACAAGCGCCGGCTCGGTGTCAAGGGCGACATGCTGCGAGCTCCCGCCTGCGACGATCTCGCCGGTGTCGCAGCTGCGCTGACGGCACTCGACAAGGCCCGCAAGAAGCCCGGGCTGAACCACTTCGGTGTGCTGCTCACCCGTGCCGAGGAGGAGGGGCTGCTCGGAGCCATCGCGGCGTGTGAACTCGGCACGATTCCAGACAGGAGCCGGCTCCTGTCGATCGAGACGTCACGGAGCTTTCCGGATTCGCCGATCGGTGGAGGACCCGTCGTCCGTGTCGGAGACCGGTCGTCGATCTTCGATGCCGATCTCACC
>CBDTXZ010000367.1:0-1848 GCA_965364515.1 uncultured bacterium | reverse complement strand
TACAAGAACAACTCAGACGGCAAGGGCAACAGCTACGGCTCCCACGAGAACTATCTGCTCGATCGGGCGACCCCGTTCGGACAGATCGTGCGTCACCTCACCCCCTTCCTGGTCACCCGCCAGATCTATACGGGGATCGGGAAGCTCGGCTCGGAGAACGGCCGTCCCGATGTCGACTATCAGATCACCCAACGAGCCGACTTCTTCGAGGAGCAGGTCGGGCTGGAGACCACGCTCAAGCGACCGATCGTCAACACCCGCGACGAGCCGCACGGTGAGCCCGCCAAGTACCGGCGACTCCACGTCATCATCGGCGATGCCGCCCAGAACGAGGTCCAGAACTTCATCAAGCTCGGCGCCACCGCCCTCTTCCTGGCAGCGATCGAAGATGGTGCACTTCCTGACACCTTCGAGCTGGCCGACCCGGTCTCCGCCTGCTGGCAGGTGAGCCACGACCTCGATCTCAACCGGCCGCTGGAACTGGCGGTCGGGGGATCTGCCACCGCTCTCGAGATCCAGGGTCACTACCTCGAATGGATCACCAAGTACGTCGAATCCGAGCTGGACGAACCCGTGTGGAACGATGTGCTCGAAGAGTGGGAGTCGATCCTCACCGACCTCGAACGGGACCCGATGTCCTGTGCCGACCGGCTCGACTGGGTCGCCAAGAAGAAACTCGTCGACGCCTACCGCCAGCGCGACGGTCTCGCCTGGAACGACCCCAAGCTCGCCGCCATCGGCATCCAGTTCCACGACGTCGACCCTGCGACCGGCCTCTACCACCGCCTCGCTGGATCGGGCCGGGTCCGGCGGCTGTTCAGCGACGAACAGGTGAACGCTGCGCTGGCCGCTCCGCCAGAGCGAACGCGGGCGTATTTCCGGGGCCGCTGTGTATCGGAGTTCGAAGACTCCGTCGTCGCCGCGAACTGGGATTCGCTGGTGTTCGACATCGGCGAGCCACATCTCAAACGCATTCCTATGATGGAGCCTCTGAAAGGCGGACGCGATCTCGTCGGAGACCTACTGGACTCCGTCGAGTCCGCCGCAGAGTTGATCGAAGCCCTAGGAGACTGACATGGCCGAAGACCAGGCAAAGGCACGGAAGCGCTCCTCTGAGGAGACGTCCGAGGACGTCGAGGTGGAGGTCGACGAGACCATCGAGACAGATCTCGGCGCCGTCGACGATCTGCTCGACGAGATCGATTCGGTGCTCGAGGAGAACGCCGAGGAATTCGTCAAGAACTACGTCCAGAAGGGCGGCCAGTAGCCGTCACAGTTGCCCGGCGCTGTCGCGAGTCGCTCTGATGGCGCAGCGCTTGACAACGCCGGGGCGGGCCTAGTCTGTGGGTTCGATGCTGGAATCACACTCATGAAGATCCCGTCAGAAGGCCATCTCCCGATCACAGCTCCCCTCCCGGGATCGAGTTTCACCGATCTGATCTCCTCGCTGGGCCACGCTCCCGCAATCGACGTTCCTGCAGGAGACGGGAAGCTCGAGGCACCGCACGGCACCACCGTTCTCGCTCTCCGCTACGACGGGGGAGTCGTGATGGCAGGGGACCGGCAGGCCACCGAGGGATATCTGGTGGCGCACCGCCACATCCAGAAGGTGTTTTCGACCGACCACTTCTCCGCCGTTGCGATCGCCGGGACCGCAGGCCTCGCCGTCGAGATGGTGCGTCTGTTCCAGACCGAGCTCGAGCACTACGAGAAGATCGAAGGCACCCGGCTGTCGCTCGACGGCAAGGCGACATTCCTCTCTCGCCTCGTGCGCAATCAGCTGCCGATGGCGTTCCAGGGGTTGGCGGTGGTGCCCCTCTTCGCCGGCTTCGACGAGGTCACCGAGGT
>CBDTXZ010000366.1:0-1853 GCA_965364515.1 uncultured bacterium | reverse complement strand
GCGAGAGCGAGACTCGCTCTCCGTCTCTGAAAGGAGGTGACCCAGACATGATCGATATCGACCTCGGAACGACGATCTCTGGCGGAACCTCCTGCGCGTGCTGCGCACCGACGTTCCCCCTCTGATCTCGGTGGCGCCGCCAGGCGTCTGAATCGGCAAGACCCTCGACGGTCCTCCAGCCGTGTTCCTCTCACTCCGCCGTCCGGCGGCGCCACCAACCGAAGTCTCGCGACCTATCGAGGAGAGCCCATGTATCAGCATCGATACGTGCAGGCAGTCCGGTCACAGCGGTATCGACCGCCGGCCCCGGTCCGTGTCCCCCGAGTACCGGCTTCAAAGCCACGGGTACGGTCCCGCCGACAGTCGCAGCGTCGACCGGTCAAAGCCGCATGAAGAGAGCAACCCACCCGAACTGAAGGCCGTCGGAGCGATCCGGCGGCCTGTCGGGCGCCCACCTAGGGTGGATTGGACATGGAGCTAGACGACACGGAAGAATCCTTCTCCGAGTTCAAGGACTCGTTCTCCTACGGATCCCGCAATGATCTGTCGTTCAAGTTTCTCGAGAGCCTCGAATCCGACGAGGCGGCCGAGTTCCTGCGACTCGTGCTCTTCGAGGTGGGAGAGCTCTTCGACGGAGCACCGCCTGAGCGACTCATCGATCTGGCGTATCAGTGGCAGGTGAAGGCCTACCGCCCCCAGCCTGGCGCAAAACGCAAATACACCTACGACGATCGACCTTTCGCCCGCCTCGACAAGCCTCTCTCAGAGGCGACCGTGGGATTGGTCACCTCATCCGGCCACTTCCCGGCGGACCGTGACCCCGCCCCCTTCGGAGTCACCGCCATGACGCAGAACGAGGCCATCGACCGGCTCGACGACTTCCTCAGATCACGGCCGGAGCTGACGGCGATTCCGCGCAGTGTGCCCCTCGACGAGTTGGGAGTGCGTCATCCCGGATACGACATTCGATCCGCCCAACGTGACCCGGGTGTCGCTTTTCCACGCGACCTGCTCGCTGAGGCAGAGGAGCGCGGGTTGATCGGCCGGCTGTCCGATGAGGCGTACTCGTTCGTCGGTGCCTGCGCCCAGGGGCGGATACGGAACGAGGCTCCGGACTGGGTCGAGCGTTGGAAGCACGCAGGGATCGAGGCACTCCTGCTCGTGCCCGTCTGACCAGTGTGTCACGTGTCGGTCGGGCACGTCGCAAGGGAAGCGGAGTCTCGAGGGCTCCCGACGGTCACGATCATGGTGAAGTCGTTCGCTCATGTGGCCACGGAGATGGGATTCTCGCGAGCGGTCTTCACTCGCCATCCGATGGGCCGCCCGGTGGGGCCGCCCGGGAACGTCGCCACCCAGCGCAATGTCGTGGACACTGCACTCGACCTTCTCGAGACGGCATCCGAAGCCGGGACGTTCGTCGAACTCGAAGCGCCCTACCGGCCCTGAGTGTTCGACCGATCTCTCCGAGCGACGGTCGGAATGATCGAGCAGATGTCGCCCGGTTTGCACTGTTCGGGCCCGATCGACCGGCTCGACTCGATGAGCCGATCCAACTCGCCCAGAAGCTCGGTGAGTTGCCGAAGGCGGTCGGTCACCTCGTCTCGTTTCGCTTCGAGCAACTCCCGGGTGTGATTGCAGGGAGCATCTCCGTCGTCGCGGATGGCGATGACGCTCTGGATCTCGGCGAGTGTGAGGCCGGCCTCCTGGGCGGCCCGGAGAAATCGAAGCCGATTGACCGCGTGGCCGTCGTAGTCGCGATAGCCGACGTCGGTTCGCTCCGGCTCGGGCAGGATGCCTCGTTCCTCGTAGAACCTGATGGTGCGGGCAGGCACTCCACTCGCCTTGGACAACTC
>CBDTXZ010000365.1:0-1857 GCA_965364515.1 uncultured bacterium | reverse complement strand
GCCGCCAGGCCGGCACGACACGCTCCGGCCGCCAGGCCGGCACGACACGCTCCGGCCGCCAGGCCGGCACGACACGCTCCGGGCGCCAGCCCGGCAGTCGAGCGTCAGCGAACGAGGAACGCGATCAGCTCGGTGTCGGTTTCGAACGCCAACGGCGGGAGATCCTCGAGATCGAAGAAGGCGGCCTCGACGGCGTCGTCCCCGGCTCGGAGCACTCCACCGGCCACGTTCGCCTCGAACCAGATACCGACGGTGAGCTTTGCGGGGTCGTGGAAGTTCGAGGCGACCCAGAGCACATCGCCAACCTCAACGACCAGTCCGGTTTCTTCGGCGACCTCTCGCACTGCGCCCTCTCGCACGTCCTCGCCATAGTCCAGGTAGCCGCATGGGATACACCACAGACCGGAACGGGTGGCATTCGGACCTCGACGCACCAGGAGGATACGCCCGTCCTCGATCACGACCCCGGCCACTCCGACCGCAGGGTTCCTGAAGTGGACCCACCCGCATCCCGGACACGACATCCGATGTTTTCCCCCGGTGACACGCTCGATCAGCTCCGATGCGCAATGGGGGCAGAACGAGAATTCGCCCGGCCAGAACGGGGCTGTCCCTGATGGGGTCATCGGTGGCAGTTTTGCGTTCGGGCCGCCGAACACCAAGACTCCAGTGGGACGGTCCGCACCCATGACGACCAGGCCACGATCAGAGCGCTCCCACAGATGAGACGTCCCCTCGCAATCGCAGCAGCCATGTTCATCTCCGCGTCGCTGTGGGCAGGTATCGCCAGTACGTCCGACAGCTACGAGAGATCGTCCCGGTTCGTGCTCGGAGCAGGGCTCTTGATCGCGGTGTCGACCTCGATCGTCGGGATGATCGCCGGCGCCTCCCGCTGGGCCAAACGCCTCGGTCTCGGAGTCGGCGCCTCCATGCTGGCATTGGGACTCGTCTTCCCGATTTCGGGTTGGTCGATCTCGGCCATGGTGCTCGCCGGCGTGGCGATCGCGGGTCTGGGTGGTACGAGCTTCGACGGCTTGATCCGCCAACGCCCTCCGGCCGACGGCCCGCCTGCGCGGGCCGTACTGCTGACACTGCTGCTCCTCCTCGCTCCGCCTGTATGGGCGCTGGCCACCCCGAACGGGCTCGGCCTCGCAGCAGGGCTCGGAGCGGCGCTGTGTTGGGCAGGCATGGTCTGGTACGGCAAAGCGGGGCCAGGATCGCTGATGGCCGTCCGATTCGTGATTCCCGCCGGCCTGGCGGTCGTCGCCGCCGTCAGCGGCCTCCGACTCGGAGCCCTCGTTGCGCTCACGGCTCTCGGAGTTGCGGCTCTGGCGTGGACGGTCGATGCCCGGATCGCTGTCCATCCGCTCGCCGAGCCCGGGACCACTGTGCCGATCCCCCCGGAACTCGCTCCTCGAGACATTCTCGACGCTGCGGGTATCGACGACCGTGGGCGGCGCGCGGAGCGTGACCTGTGAGGATGCCGAACCCGTGGATCGCCATCCCCTCCCTGGTGGCGGGCGCCATCGCCGCCTGGGTCGGCTACGTCGTGACGGACGTGTCGTGCAGGGTCGAATTGCCGGATGGAACCGTCGACACCTGTCCCGAGTGGGCGATCCCGGTGTCGATCGTCTCTTTCCTCACCGCCACGATCGGAATGGCCGTCGTCATCGTGCTCGTGTACCGCTCCCTCGCCGAAGCGGCGGAACAACGCGACGAGCGCTGATTGCGAGGTCTTGGGGCGGCTGCGGTGTGCGCGTGTCACTGCCCGGGCCAGCGTGTCATCCGGCCCAGAGGGCCGAAGCGTGTCTTCACTTCGTGAGCGTGTCGTCGCTACGCGAGCGTGTCCGCAAGGAC
>CBDTXZ010000364.1:0-1862 GCA_965364515.1 uncultured bacterium | reverse complement strand
TCGGGCTTCGGTGGCTACGTGCCCGAGCGGGTGATGACGAACGCCGAGCTCGAGGAGATGTTCGACACGTCGGACGAGTGGATCGTGCAACGAACCGGGATTCACGAACGGCGGATCGCGGCGCCCGACCAGTCGACGCTCGATCTCGCGGCTGCGGCGTCGGTCCAAGCGCTCGATCACGCCGGCATCGGCGCCGATCGACTGGACGAGATCATCGTTGCCACCGACACACCCGAGGTCTACACGCCGGACACGGCCGCCTTCCTCCAAGACCGGCTCGGCGCCGGGAACATCCCCGCCTATGACCTCGGCGGTAGCGGATGCGCCGGGTTCGTCCAGGCGCTCGACGTCGCCAGGGCGCGAGCGACGATGGAGCCCAAGCGGATTCTGGTGGTCGGAGTCGAGCTGATCAGTCGGCTGCTCTCGTGGAAGGATCGAGGAACCGATGTCCTGTTCGGCGACGGGGCCGGCGCAGTCGTCGTCGAGCCCGACGGGTCGCGAGCCGAGTTGCTCGGTTTCGTGGCGGGAACGGACGGGTCGAAGTCCGGCATCCTGACACTCGGGGTGGGAGGCACTCGGCGACCGTTCACCGCCGAGGTGGCGGAGACAGGTGACCACCAGCGGCTGGTGATGGACGGCCACGAAGTGTTCAAATCGGCGGTCCGTCGAATGTCGGGCGCGGTCCAAGAGGTGCTGGGGAAGGTCGGCTACGGCATCGATGACGTGGCCTGTCTGATCCCTCACCAGGCGAACGACCGGATCATCGTTGCAGTGGGGAACCGCCTCGGGATCGATCCGGATCGTGTCTATGTCAACGTCGACAAATACGGCAACACCGGCTCGGCGTCCGTTCCGCTGGCTCTCTCGGAAGCCGTTCACGGGGGCGTGATCTCCGACGGCGACTTGGTCGTCCTGGTCGCGTTCGGTGCAGGGTTCCACTGGTCCGCCGCTGCGCTGCGGTTCTGATCAGCGGCGATCGCCGCTGGACTTCAGGGTGATCGCCCGCTCGTTGTGTGGGTGTGGCCGAGGGGGCTGATCCATCGGTGGTCCCCGTTGGGGAGCCGTTCGAGGTGCCAGTGGTGGTTGTGTTTGAGCCTGTGATCGTGGCGGCACAGTGGGGCGAGATTGGCTTCGGTGGTGGCTCCGTGCTCGGCCCACGCAGTGCGGTGGTCGAGGTCGCAGTCGATTGCGGGCATGCGACATCCGGGGAAGACACAGGTCGGGTTGACGGCGGTGATGTTGCGGTATTGGCGTGCGGTGGGTCTGCGGCGGGTGACGCCAGTGGCGATGGGCTGGTCGCTGTCGGGATCGGTGACGGTGTAGCGCCAGGTGGTGTCGTGTTGTCGATCGACGATCTCGCGGGCGAGGTCGGCGATGACGGGTCCGTAGCCGACGATGTCACCCGGATGGTCGGCGAGTTGGGTGAGGGTGGTGAGGTCGACGGTGAGATGCACCGAACCATCCCGTCTCGGCGTTGGCCGTTCCTGGGCAGGGGTGTGGCCGGTGAGGAGGTCGAGTGCGACGTCGGCCCGAAGTTGGTCGATGCTGCGGGACTCGCCATCGGTGCGCAGAGAGCGGGCGATCCGGTCGATGTGGCGCTGGGCGGCGGCGGCCCGGTCTGCAGGAGTGTCGAGGATCAGCAGATTGGCGGCGCCGTCGTCGCCGGGCTCGAGCTCGACCCTCCGTTGGTCGACCGCGAGCTGGTATCGCTCTCGGGCGGTGTCGGGGTCTGCCTCGATGGCGAGCCTGCGAAGCCGTTGGCGCAGCTGTCCGGTGGTCATCCGCCCGGCCTGGGGGAGGATCTGGCCTGCGACGTTCCGGGCGGCGTGGTCTGAGAGATGGCTGGTGCCGGTGGCGATGGT
>CBDTXZ010000363.1:0-1869 GCA_965364515.1 uncultured bacterium | reverse complement strand
GTCGCGCGCTCTTCTGACCGGTCGTCTTCATGGCTTGTTCCTCGACAGTGGTGGATGCTTCGATCTCTCAGTCACGACGATCTTGCGTTCCCCTCTGCTGCATTGCCTCGGAGACGTGGACCCACCGACGGACTAACTCGCAAACTCCGGGCCACTACTGCTAAGCGAGTGCTTTCAGTTGCTTGCAGACACTCGTCAGTCCCGTGACACGAAGAGTCCATCAGAATGATCTGTCCCCGATCATGCGCTTTCTCGACGTCAGCCATGCCAGCGCTGCCAGACCGGCAGCTGCACATACTGCCGATGCCGACAAGATGCCCAGCTTGGCCGAGTCGATCAACGTGTCGGGGAGCGCCAGGTCGCCAATGAACAGCGCCATGGTGAAGCCGATGCCGGCGAGTAGACCACCCCCGGCGAGCATTCCCCAACCCATGTCGGCAGGACGACGTGCAAGGCCGGAACGTACCGCGACCCACCCGAACGTCAGAACCCCGACGGGCTTACCGATCGTGAATCCTACAAATACCGCGAGAGTGACCGGGTGGCCGAAGTCGGCCGCCGACAGCGGAATCCCGGCATTGGCGAACGCAAAGAGCGGCATGACGGCGAAGCTCACCCAGGGGTGCAACATCATCTCCAGGCGCTCGACCGGCGACAACGTCTCGCGGATCGCGACCTCGGTCAGTCGCCATGCCCCGCGCCTTTGCGTCTGATCGCCCCGGGGATCCTCGGATGGATCGGGGACCACCCGTCCCAGGATGGCCTGAAGTCGAGGCTCACTCACCCACCTTCCCGTCGGCGTCAGCAGACCGAGCACCACTCCGGTGATGGTGGCGTGGACTCCCGAGGCGTCCACTGCCACCCAGCTCAGCGTCCCGATCAGAAAGTAAAGGGGAATGCTCCGGATTCCGAGCAGTCCCATACCTCGCACGCTGGCCATGCCGACCACGCCGAGAGCGAGTGCCCCCCAGTCGAGCTGGCTGCTGTAACCGATCGCGACGACCAGGATCGCTCCGATGTCGTCGACGATCGCCAGCGACAGCATGAAGACCCGCAGGCTCTGCGGGATGCGCCGCCCCAGGAGGGCCAGACAGCCGATGACGAAGGCGGTGTCGGTCGCCATGACCGTGCCCCAGCCGTGCACTCCTTCTCGACCGATCTGGAGAGTCAGGTACAGGGCTGCCGGCGCGAGCATCCCACCCAGGGCGGCCGCGATCGAGAACGCCGCCTTGCGCGGGCTTCTCAGCTCGCCCAGGACCAATTCGCGCTTCAGCTCCAACGCCACGACGAAGAAGAACAGGGTCATGAGACCGTCGTTGATCCACTCTCGCGACGACCGCACGAACTCGAACGAGCCGATCCGAACGCCGACGGGCAGCTCCCACACGCTCGCAAACGCGTGGGCCCAAGGCGAATTGGAAAGCACCAGAGCGGCGACGGTGGACAGCAGCAGCACGCCCCCGCCGAGGGCCTCGATGCGCAGGAACCACGCGAACGGCTTCGTCAGCCGGTCCACGAGCTCCGCGGGCAATCGATCGAGTTCCAAATCCGTTACGCCGTGGATCCATCTCGGAGTCGCGACACGAGCTCGTCGATGGGCGTCGTGGCGATGGCAATGCCCACGTCGGAGAAACCGTAGGGGAGGATCAGCTGTCCTTCGTGAACGATTCCCCCGCAGGTGTAAACGACATTCGGAACGTAGCCCTCGCGCTCGTCCGGTCCGGGAAAGAGCAGCGGTTCCGCAAGCTGCCCGATGATGCGTTGCGGGTCGTCCAGGTCCAGCAGCAGGGCGCCGATGGCGTAGCGGCGCATCGCGCCGACCCCGTGGGTCAGCACCAGCCATCCCGCTTCGGTCTCGATCGGTGAGCC
>CBDTXZ010000362.1:0-1872 GCA_965364515.1 uncultured bacterium | reverse complement strand
CTCTTCTTCGGGTTCGGGTTCGGGGCGCGGCTGCTCGTCGTGGTGATCATCAGCCTGTTCCCGATCATCACCAACACCCTCTTCGGACTCCGGAGCGCCGAACGGGGGCTGCATGACATCTTCACGCTGCACGGAGCCTCACGCTGGACCAGATTCGTCAAGCTGCAGCTCCCGGCATCGATTCCGGCGATGATGACCGGGTTCCAGATATCGGCAGGGCTGTCCGTGATCGGGGCGATCGTCGGCGACTTCTTCTTCGGCCGGGGTGAGCGCGGACTCGGGAACCTGATCCAGTTCTACGCCAACCGTCTGCAGCCTGAACAGCTCTGGGGAGCACTGGCCTTCTCGACCCTGCTGGGACTGTTCGTGTTCGTCATGTTCGGCTGGCTGAGAACCCGCCTGACCGCCTCGTGGTACGAGGGCTCGGAAACCTGATCGCAACACGCCAGATACGCCGACGTCGAACGTAGGCACTTCGATTCGGAGGCACTTCTGTTTCCCGGTGTGCCGGGATCACATGGACAACTCAACCAAAACGGAGAATGACCCCCATGAACCAACGATTGCTCTTGATCGGCCTTGCGGTCGTGGCAGTGCTCGCAATCGTCGTGGTCGTCGTCGTCAGCGGCGACGAAACCACCGACGAAGCAGGCACCACGACGACCACGGCAGCTCCAGTCACGACGCCCGTGGAGACGACTGCACCAACCGATCCGACCGAGACGACCGAGGCCATGCCAGACGACACGACCACCACCGTCGTCGAGGCAACGGCAGGTGACCTGTCGCAGTGCCCGAATCCGATCGTCATGCAGACCGACTGGTTCCCCGAACCCGAGCACGGTGCGCTCTACAACCTGACCGCCGGTGAGGGCTCGGTCGACCCCGAGAGCGGCATCTTCACCGGGCCTCTCGCCGCCGATCCGTCCATCACGGTCGAAATCCGGGCGGGCGGGCCATACATCGGCAGCCAGCCGACGGTGTCGTTGCTGTACTCCGACGACTCGATCTTCCTGGGATATGTGAACACCGATGAGCAGATCGCCACGTTCGAGGAGACCCCGACGATCGCCGTGATGGCGCCGCTCGAGAAGAACCCGCAGATCCTCATGTGGGACCCGGAGACCTACGACTTCGAGACCTTCTCGGACATCGGCGCATCCGGAGCAGTGGTGAACGTGTTCCCGGGCCAGTTCTACACCGAGTACCTGGTCGGAACCGGCCAGTTGACTGCCGACCAGATCGATCCGTCTTACGACGGCGGGCCCACCCGATTCATCAACGAGAATGGCGCACTCGTGCAGCAAGGATTCGCCACTCAGGAGCCGTACAACTACGAGAACAGCTTCGAGGACTGGGGCAAGCCCGTCGACTTCCTGCTGATCCACGACTCGGGGTACGAGATCTACCAGGGAGCTCTCGGGATTCGCCCCGACAAACTCGACGCGGCCGCGGAGGAATGCCTCGCGGCATTCGTCCCGCTCGTGCAGCAATCGGCCGTCGACTTCCAGAATGACCCCAGCGCCACCAACGCTACGATCCTCCAGGCGGTCACCGACCTGAACTCGTTCTGGGTGCTGAGCGAGGAGGGCGTTGCGAACACCGTCGACATGATGGATTCGCTGGGTGTCGTCGCCAACGGCCCCAACGACACGCTCGGAGACTTCGACCTCGACCGGATCAACGCGATCATCGATCAGGTGTCGGGAATCGATGCATTCAACGTGCCCGAGGGCCTCACCGCCGAGGACCTCGTCACGAACCAGTTCATCGACCCCTCGATCGGGCGCTGAACACCGGTACACAGACCCGCGAATACCGAAGGGGGGAGGCGACCATGGTCGCCTCCCCCCGGTAGCGTTGCGCCGTGTT
>CBDTXZ010000361.1:0-1884 GCA_965364515.1 uncultured bacterium | reverse complement strand
ACGGTCTGGCCGCAGGCTTCGTAGGCGGCGTTCTGAAGGGAGAGGTCGATCGTGGAGACCAGGTCGTCTCCCGGAATCGCAGGGATGGTCATGATCTCGGCTTGGGGAATCGCAATCGGAGCGTCGGGTCCTGCGGACTTGAGCGGCTTCTCGAAGATCACCTCGCCACCGGTGCCTGAGAGGGCGTCGTCGTAGTACGCCTCGAGCCCCTCGATCCCCTTCCCGTCGATGTTCACCATGCCCACCACGTGAGCGGCGATCGGGCCATGGGGAAAGACCCGCTTGGGTTCGGCGATCGCCGACACCCCGGGCAGATCCAGGTCGAGTACCGCCTGGGCCTGGGCGGGTTCGAGCTGCCGGATGAGATAGCGGAAGCTGCCGCCTTTCTGGATCTCTCCGAGCATCCGCTCCCAGTCCCCGCCGGACACCGCAGCCACCTGCTGCGCCGTGAAGACCTCGTTCTGCACGAGGCGAGGATCGACGATGATCGACTGGGCCTCGATCGTGATCGCCAGTGCGTCTCCGTTCCGATCGAAGATCGTTCCCCGGTCGGGCGGGGTCTCGATGGAGGTGAGCCGCTGGTCGAGGCTGCGGTCCGCGAAGTCGGCCGCCTGAACGACCTGGACCTGGAAGAGCCGGTAGCCGAGACCGGCCCATGCCAGCAGCAGGCCGAGGCCGAGGACGATCAATCGGACCCGCTGCGGGTCGGCGCTTCGGGCCGCCTTCCTGGCGGCCACGGCTCAGTTCACCGGGCGCCGAGGCCGCAGATCGGGTGATCCACCGCTCCAGTCGACGCCAGCAGTCGGGTAGGTGATCCTGAGAGGGCCGTCATGCCCGGCGTCCGCCACGCCGCGCCTCACGGAGAATTCGGTCGTGTCGAAGTCGACGGGCGACAGGAACCTCGTGTTGATCCCTCCGGTCCTGAGCCGTCCACCCGTGAGCGTCGGCGTTGGACGCCGCCGCGTCCGGAGCCCTCGTGCTCCCCTCACGTTCGAGAGCGTCGTCACCGACTGCAGTCTGAGCAGCCGGTCATGGGCGAGCTCGTGTCGTCGCATCGAGATCACGGCGTCACCTCTTCGCTGGCGAACTCGGCTATCGACGCCCATCGCTGGTCACGCTCGATCACATGGTCGATGACGCCATCGACCATGACGGTGCGGCGGTTGTCCGGATAGACGAGGCCAAGATCGGCGGCGAGGGGCGCGACCCGAGCGGGCGACTCGAGTCTCGCCACCTCGAGCCGGAGGTGTTGGTTTTCGGTCTCGGCCTTGGCGATCTCGCGGTTCAGCTCTGCAAGCTCGAACGCACCCTGATCGAGGGACGTCTGTGTCGTGACGATGCCGAAGAGCGCAACGACGACGACCATCGTGAACGCCATCCACGGGGCGACGTGAGGACGATGGGTGCGGCGCTTGCCGGCGATGACCCTGAGACGGGCCATGTGCGAAGAGCGACGCTCGGGAACGGCGGTCATGCGGCGACCTTCGCCTTCTCGGCGACCCGGAGTCGGGCAGAACGGGCACGGGGGTTGGCGCTCACCTCGTCATCGGATGCCATGACGGGCTTGCGGGTGACGAGTCGAAGCTCCGGTTCCTTCCCGCAGATGCACACCGGGAACTCGGGAGGGCAGTCGCAGCCGGCGGCACCATCGGCGAACCGGCGCTTCACGATCCGGTCTTCGAGCGAGTGATAGGAGATGACGGCGCAGCGGCCGCCCACAACGAGACGGTCGAGAGCGGCATCGACGCCGCGCCGGACGGACTCGAGTTCGTTGTTGACCTCGATCCGGATGGCCTGAAATGTCTTTCTGGCGGGATGGCCGGCACGTCGCAGCGCCGCGGGCATCGCCTCGGCGACCACGGAGGCCAGCTCGGTGGTGGTCGA
>CBDTXZ010000360.1:0-1903 GCA_965364515.1 uncultured bacterium | reverse complement strand
CGAACCACCAGGGAACGGAGTGCACGTTTGCGGCGATCCGCTCTTTCATCGTTCCTCTGAGCACGTCGATCAAAGTCAGCACCGTGAAAGCCGCAGCAGCTCCGAGAAACGCACCGATCAGCGAACTGTCGAAGCGCTGAAGACCCCACTTCCTGATCACGAACGCCGTCCCGAAGAACATCGGCGCCGCCAGGGCGATGAGATACGAGGCGAGCGGAACCCGGTCACCTGCCAGCAGCCCGGCTGCGCCTGCCCGCACTCGGACCAACCAGAGCAATCCTGCGATGACGAGCAAGCCACCAAATGCCTCGATGAGCGTCAGTTCCTCTCCGAGCGCGAACCATCCAACGATTGCGGCAACCAGCGGCGTGCCGGTGATGAACGCGCTCGCTCTGCTCGGTCCGATCAATCTGACCGCTCGGAGATTGAACGACCGCCCGAACACCGTGCCGACCACGCCGCCGACGAGCAGCGCGATGAAACCTGAAGCACTCCATGGAGGTCGGGTGGCAAGCGAGGCGACGACACCGAGCACCACGACGTTGACGAACACCGTCATCAGCACGCCATCATCGCCCTTGCGATGCCGCTGGCCGATCCTCACCAGAACCGACGACGCTGCAAAGAAGAACGCCGACCCGATACCGAACACGAAGCCCATCAGAGGGGCAGGTTCAGGATGACGCCACCCCGAGTTTCTCGGCGAGCCAGCGGAAGGTCGCGGGAGCCCAATCATCGAAGTACTTGAACGCACAGTGACCCGCATCGGCGTAGACCCGGGCCTCCTTGCCCGTGGCCGGGCCGTGTTCGAGCATGAAGTAGATGTTGCCGATCGGTGCGAGATGATCGTGTTTTCCGTTGACCATCAGCACGGGCATCGTGATGTTCTCGAGTATCCCCTGCTCCGAGAGCGCCCAGGTCTTGAACTTCTCACGCTCCTTCTCGGCCGTCGTCGGCTGGAAGAACCCTGGCCCGCCCGGCTCACCGAACGCCCACGACGCGCGTTTGTTGGCATGGTCGACGAACTCGGCCATCTCGGCATCCGACATGACGTACCCGAACGGGTGCCCGGCGTTGGCGGCAACCGCCTTGACCTTGTCGGGTGCGTGACCGGCGAGTTGCATGACCGAGTAGCCGCCACGACTGATTCCGAAGGCGCCGATCGAGTCGGCGTCGACCTCCGGCCGGTCGGCGAGCCAGTCGAGTGCCGCCTCCCATGCCGAAACCGACTCCGGTGCCCACGGGAACGGGTTCTCACCCGTGCCAGGGGCGTCCATGACGAGCGAGGCCATGCCTTCATCGATGCACATCTCGCCGGCCCAGCCACGGTCTTCTTTGAACACGTCGGCGCCGCACATGATCAACACCGCCGGAACCGGGTTCTCCGCCGAGGCGTGTGACGGGGCACGGAAGTGGGACCGAATCGTCTTGCCCTGATGAGGGACTTCGACGACTTCGAGCGGTGGGTCGAGATGGAGGCACGCCTTGCGGTACGCACGCGCGCAGTCGTCGGAGATGGCCTTCTTCACGTCGGTGATCTCTGCGGGGAAGCGTCCGATCGCATAGAAGGTCTTCGCCTGGAGATACTCGCGCCTCGCACCGTCGAAGTCCCCGGTCTCTTCGAGCCGATCGCCTTCGTTCTCGTGCCGCAGGCCCGCCTCCTTCCAGACAGGCACCCACAGATCCTGGGTCGTACCCTCGAGCTCGGCAACGATCGCTTTCAACTCGTCGAGGTCGTCGACCATCGACAACCAGCGGCGATAGAAACCACCGTGTTGCACGACGAATGGATCTTCGGACGGGGCGAAGGTCAGTTCCGTGGTCATGAGGCTCCTCTGGGCGACGTGTCGACCAGCGTACTCCTACAATCGATTGCACCCTCGGAGAACCCAGAGCATTTCTC
>CBDTXZ010000359.1:0-1920 GCA_965364515.1 uncultured bacterium | reverse complement strand
GCAGGACTCGAGCATTCCGGCAGAAAAGCGTCTCATGGAGTTTCTGGCCGCTCGACGCGCACTTCTGGTGATGGACAACTGCGAGCACTTGATCGACGACGTAGCTTCGTTCGTCGAGTCGCTCCTTCGCGCCTGTCCGGATGTTCACGTGTTGGCCACGAGTCGCGAGGGCCTCGGGGTCACTGGCGAGAGCTTGTGGCGGGTGCCGTCCCTTCGGGTCGACGAGGACGCCGCCGCCGTCGAGTTGTTCTCCGACCGCGCCCGGCTCGTCCAGCCTGGTTTCGCTGTGACCGAGGAGAACCGAGAGGCCGTCTCCGACATCTGCAATCGCCTCGATGGGATCCCGCTGGCGATCGAACTCGCCACCGCCCGACTCAAGATGCTCTCGGTCGAGCAGGTTGCCCGACATCTCGACGACCGTTTTCGGTTGCTCACGGGCGGCGGGCGTACGTCCGTCGAACGGCAGAGGACTCTCAAGGCGATGATGGACTGGTCTCACGACCTGCTGACGACCCGCGAGAAGGCTCTGCTCCGACGACTCGCCGTGTTCGTCGACGGATTCACCTACGAGGCCGCGGAGGACGTGTGCTCGGACGACACGGTTGAGCGCCTCGAGATTCTCGACCTCCTGGGTCGGTTGGTCGAGGCGTCCCTGGTCATCTTCGAACCGGATCCGAGGCCGCGCTACCGGTTGCTGGATACGGTCCGCCAGTACGCCCTGGACAGGCTATTTGAAGCCAACGAGTCCGACGCGGTCCGACTCCGCCACGCCGAGCACTTCCGATCCGTCTCGGAAGGACTCAGGGAAGCGTTCGAAAACGGTGACTTCGGGCAGGCACACGTCGGCGATGACGACCTGGGGAACCTGCGGGCGGCAATGACCTGGGCCACGGAGTCGAACCAGGGAGAGCTGGCTCTCGAGCTCGCCTGCAACATGCGTCAGTACTTCTGGAACCGGATCATGCATGGGGAGTCTCTCAGGTGGATGACGGGGGCACTGGATCTCGTCGAGGACGATGCGTCGACGCTGGTTCCGCTCGGTGTTTGCCATGCGCTGGCAGTCGCCCTGAACGTCGGTGCGATTGAGACGTTTTCGTCGTTGGAACTGCGCGCGCAGAAGCTCTTCGATCAGGCCTCCGACGCCCGGACGAGAGGGCTGCTCGCCAGCTCGCTTGCGGGCAGAGAGTTCACAAGGGACATCAGGCTCGCTGACCGTCTCGAGGCCGAAGCGACCCGACTGCTGAGAGAGGCGGACGCTCCCTATTGGCACGGAGCGGTCCAGAACCGCTTCATCACGGCGTGGATAATGAGTGACTCCAGCCTCGGGGACGAGGTACTGCCTCTCGTCGATGATGCCGAGAGACGCGGGACCGCAATCCACGCAGCGGTGGTGAGGATTGCGTTTGCGACGCTGGCTGAGGACTACGAGTACGTCATCGACTTCGTCGAACGCCGAGAGATGCTGGATGAGTTCGAGGAGGCCATCCTCAACATGTTCAAGTCTCACTGCGAACGAGCGACTGGCCGGCTCGAGAGCGCTCTCCGCACGATCGAGCGCTCCGCAGCCGTGCCAGGAAGGTTCGCCGAAGGGTGGATCGGGTGGCAGCGTGGCATGGCTCGGCTCCAGCTCGGCGACATCGAAGGTGCGATCGCCGGGTTCCATGCTCCTCGCGCCTTCGACACAAACATGCCTTTCCTGTCGGAGCGGGCCAACGTGGCGTGGTTCTGCGCTCTCGTCTCCGAGCTGCGTGGGGAACATGAAAGGGCTGCATTGCTGCTCGGATATGCAGAGCGAATCTCCGAGGAGACCTCGGCACGCCCGCACCCGTTCGATCGCCGCCTGATCGAAGTCTCGAGTGGCCGAATCCGTGAGAGTCTCGGCGAATCGAGATACGACGCCGTCCGGGCTCGCGGACGAAC
>CBDTXZ010000358.1:0-1928 GCA_965364515.1 uncultured bacterium | reverse complement strand
GTGTCGATCAGACGCCTGCGCTCATGGGGGATGTCCTCGCCGAGTCTGGCCGCCAACATGAGCGGCCGCCACCGATCGATCGCGGTCTCGTCGATCGGACTTGCGACCTCCTGATAGGCCGCCAGGCACTCCGCTCCTGCGGCCTCCCGCAGTTCTGCGAGACCCGGATCCGACGGCCCGTCCGGCGGGTCTGACTCGACCAGCAGGAACAGTGTGCGGCACAGGTCTGCGGCAGGGTCGCCGTGGGCGGCCCCGTCCCAGTCGATCGCGATCCAATCCCCGGCGCGGTTTCGCATGACGTTCATGGGATGCAGGTCGGTGTGCAACAACGACGTGCCTGCTGGCAGTGCGGGCGCATGAGCACGAATCTCCGCTTCGACGCCGGGGAGCTCCGGGAGGTGGGTTCGGCGAAGCCATTGGTCACGCACTTCCTCGAATGCGGTTCCCTCGATCTCATGGATCCGCGCTGCGAGCGCTCCGAGATCTCGGGCCACTTCGAAGGGGTCGTCGGAGGCGAAGAACTCGTCGAGCATCGGCGGTCCGGAGAGTCGCTCGAATTCGATCGCCCAGCGCCCGTCCACGCGAATCACACGGTGGATGCGCGGCGCAGGCGCACCCGATGCGTGGACCGCGTCACACACGTCGGCCTCCTGTCTGGCGGCCCGCTCGTCCACCCATGCCTCGAACACCTTGACTGCAGTGCCATCTCGGCCGGCGTAGACCGTCGCCTGCCTGCCCTTCCCGAGGATTTCCATGCGCTCATGATGCCACCTCCTCGCGAGGTCGAACCGGGTCACGGTTACCCTTCTCTCCTCATGGTCGCCAAACAGCTACAGATCGGTCGTCTGACCGTGGATCCACCCGTGGTGCTCGCCCCGATGGCGGGTGTCACCAACGCGCCGTTCCGGCGCCTGTGTCGCCAGTTCGGCGCGGGTATCTACGTCTGCGAGATGATCGGTGCCCGCTCGCTCGTCGAAGGAGACGAGAAGACCCGTCTGCTGGCGACCTTTCCCGAGGACGAGTCGCCGCGGTCCATTCAGCTGTACGGCACCGACGCGCACTACGTCGGTCGAGCCGTCGAGTACCTGGTCACCGAGGGCGGCGCCGACCACGTCGACCTCAACTTCGGGTGTCCGGCCCCGAAGGTCACCCGGAATGGTGGAGGAGCCGCTCTGCCGTTCAACCGCGACCTGTACCGGGACATCGTTCGGGCTGCCGTCACCAATGCCGGTGAGGTCCCGATCACGGTGAAGTTCCGCAAAGGCATCGACGACGAGCACCTCACATATCTCGACACGGGCCGGATCGCTCAGGACGAAGGGGTATCGGCCGTTGGACTGCACGCCCGAACGGCCGAGGAGCTCTATTCGGGACATGCCGACTGGCGTGCGATCGCCACGCTGAAGGCAGCTCTGGACATTCCCGTGCTCGGCAACGGCGACATCTGGGAAGCGAGCGACGCCGTCCGGATGGTCGACGAGACCGGTTGTGACGGTGTCATCGTCGGTCGTGGCTGTCTCGGCAGGCCCTGGCTGTTCGGGGACCTGGCGAAGGTCTTCGCTGGCGAGGAGGTCGTGACCGTTCCCAACCTCGGATATGTCTCGGACACGATGGAGACCCACGCAGGGCTGCTCGTCGACTGGTTCGGCGACTACCGCGGGATTCGTAGCTTTCGCAAGCACACTTCGTGGTATCTCAAGGGCTACCCGGTCGGGCCAGAGATCCGGCGCCGGTTGTCGACCGTGGAGTCACTCGACGAGCTCGCTTCGATCGTGGGGACCTTCGACCGCCGCGCCCAGCCCCACGATGGCGCCTCCCGCATGGCGAGAGGTCACACCCATGGCCCCCGCCCCGTCAGGCTCCCGCACCTGTACCTCGAGGGCGGTTGGAACCACCCCGTCCCCGAGTTCGCCGTCTCCGGCGGCTGA
>CBDTXZ010000357.1:0-1932 GCA_965364515.1 uncultured bacterium | reverse complement strand
CGATGCCTTCGGTCCAGACGAACTGGTTCGTCCGGAACAGGATTGGAGCGATCTGGGCGTCATCACAGAGCACATCTTCGGCCTGGTTGTAGAACGGGATGCCGTCCGCGAGTTCACCGCTCGCTGCAACGGCCTCCTTGCCCTGTGCCAACAGGCTGTCGAACTCGGGGCTGTTGTAGAAGGTGTTGTTCGAACCGACCGGTGGGGCGTTGTACGACGCGTACAACGGCTCGAGGAAGTTGAGCGGCGACGGATAGTCCTGTCCCCAACCGAGGCGGAACGGGCCCGTCACTTCCTGGTTGTCGAGCAACGGCAGATACTCGGAGAACTCGAGCGACTCGAACTTGATGTTCTCGAGCCCCAGGGTCTCACGCCACATGTTGGCCACCGCTTCGACCCATTCCTCGTGGCCGCCGCCGGTGTTGAACCACACGGTGACCTCATCGAGCGGCCCGGCCGAGTCCCACAGCTCTCGCGCCGCTTCGGGTTCGTGGTTCCAACTCTGGCAGACGTCGTCGCGAGCGCCGGCGAAGATCGGCGGAATCGCCGAGAATGCCGGAACACGGCTACCGGCGTAGATCACATCGGTGATCGTCTGCCGGTCGATCGCCATCGAGAGGGCGCGACGGTGGTCCGCAGTCAGCTCCTCGATGTAGGTGGGGAATCCGAGATAGGTGAAGGACGTCGAGGATGACTGACCGAACCGGTCGCCGAACTCGTCTCCGGCTGTAGCTATCTGGTCCGTCGGCAGCGCAGGCCCGAGGATGTCGAGAGATCCAGCACGGACCTCGTTGTACGCGGTGTTCAGATCGTCGATGATCGCAAACTCGAGCGAATCGATCTGTGGGGTGTCGGAGCCTGCGTAGTCCTCGTACGCAACCATCGGAATCCGAACGTCGTGTTCCCACACGCCGTCCATGCGGAACGGCCCGTTGCCGATCGGGGACTCCTCGTAGGCGGCCGGATCGTCGAAGGCGACGCTCGGAAGCGGGAAGTAGGCATCATACGCGAGCTGAATCGGGAATTCGGGATCGGGCGTCGACAACTCGACCTCGAACGTGAGGTCGTCGATGACTCTCAACCCCTCCAATGTCTGTTCGGTATCGGGCGGTGTCGTCTCGTCCGGCGTCGTATCGGCGGTCGTGTCGTCTGGGACAGCCGTCGTTGCCGGTGCGGCGGTCGTCGTGGTTGCGTCTTCTCCTGCATCGCTCCCGCATGCCGCGAGAACGAGGGAGAGAACCGCAATCAGCGAGATCCAGCGCATGCTGGGCCTGAGTTTCATACTGGCTCCTATGGTCGAATCGTGTGCGTCCCGGAGGACTCCCACGAACCTATATGCGCGCTCACCGCTCGGCATGTGACGTTTGTCACAGATCCACCCGGCGAACCGAGAGCCTTCGCTCACAACTCAAAGCTAGCGATCTCGTCGAGCGCTGACCTCAAGTATCCAATCGTCGACTCGAACACCGCTTCCCCGATCTCGGCCGTCGCTCCGACCGGATCCCCGATGTGGCCGAGTCCCGTGAAGTCATCCGATGCCCAACCAAAGGTCACCGGACCCCCGAATCTCACGTGCTCATTCTCAGACAGCCAAACCGGTACCGAGGCACCCGGGAGGTCCTCGGCCACCAGATCGGGCTCCAGGAACATCATCAGAGCCGTCTCGAGGTGGCCTGCATGGAGGCCCATGCCGAGCTCTGAAGGTGCAGACGCACCCCCCTGGTCGGGGGGAAGCATCGGATGCATCAGGAAGGTGGCCAACCCGTGGGCGAGGCGAAGATCGCGACACGCAACGCTCAGCAGCGAGCTGTTGCCACCATGACCGTTGAGAAAGACGAGCTTCTTCGCTGGTAGCGCAGCCAACGACCGCCCGAGATCGTCGAGCACGGCGAGCATCGTCCGGGCCGAGAGCCACACCGTCCCAGGGGCCCA
>CBDTXZ010000356.1:0-1981 GCA_965364515.1 uncultured bacterium | reverse complement strand
CTCCCCTTCGGAGGGTTCGAGGACTGCGCCGATCTGGCAAGCACACTTCCACCGAACGACTGACGGGTAGCGGCTCCCGTCCTCGCATCCCAGTTGGAAACGGGAGCCAGAGGCGGGTCCAACCCGTCGACATGCCGTCACATCCTCCGGATACGTTCCGACGATGGAACTCCCGAACACTCACCTCGAGGCGCTGCGACAGGGGTACTAGTCAGTTCCGACGTCCCGCGAGTGTGTCTTGCAGTCGGTCTCGTCTCTGGTGACCTGAACATCGGCAAGAGAAGATTCGACTGGGAGGTCACACGACATGAGTACAGAGATGTTCTGCGTCGCCTGTAGCACGAAGGCAACCATGCTCATCGGTTCGCAACCACTCTGCTCGCAGCACGCGCTCGAGCACACGCTCACGAGGAATGGCCGGACCTGATGGAGACGACACACAAAGCCACAATGACCCGGGTGCGATCCATTGTTGGGCAGCTCGCCGTCCGAGACCGCGATCTCTGCTCACACGACGTCACTGTCAACCACACAGCGGCAGGCATCCAGCGTCGCCGCTGTGCCCAATGCGATCACGTCTCGATCCATCACGTCGGCGACGGACCGACCGGTGAGCTGTTTGCCATCCCGAGGCACGCAGATCAACCCTGACATCCTCGCCGGCTTCGCTCATGGGGGTCTGGTGATGCCCGGCACACTCGAGCTCACCGGGATCGGGGCGAAATATGCCGGGAAGGGCGAAGCGACTGCTGTGACTCCTTAACCGTGGCGCAATCCGGTCGACAGGATCGGGACAAGATGGGCGCCGGTTCTTCCCCCGAACAGGGTGCCGACAAGCACGAGAGAGGCCAGGATCGCGCTAGGCGGTCCTGGCCTCTGTCACTTGTGACGACCCGCCGTTGGGCTTGCTAGTGCTGCGTCTCCAAGTCAGCTCTGATGCGGTCCAGGCGGCCATCCCACTCACGCTTCCCCATCCGATCTGCGATCGGCTCGAGAAGTCTGAGCAGCGTTGGCATATTGGAATTCGCCCTGATGGTCAGCCGTGTTCCGAGCTCGCTCTGATCGAAGGACAGTCGGGCCGTTGGGCGCATGGGGCCGATCTTCGTTACAAAGTCGATCCACTCATTCTCACGAAGCCCGGTGTACTCCACTGGCGATTCGCGCCCACCGCTTCTGAGATAGAACGTCGTTCCCGCCTTTGTCTCGCCCGGAGGCTCCTTGCGGGCTTCATCGGCCTCCGGATCGATCCGCCCCGTTTGGTAGCGTTCCAGCGTGGATGCGCTGATGATGCTGTGGCAGTCATTGGTGGGCGTCGGCCTTCCGTATGTCGCCCTCGTGATGCTCGTTGCCCTCTGGACGTTCCGCGGGGACCTTCGCTGAAGGCACTTCCGGCCGCCCGTGCTCTAGATAGGAACGCCATGATTGCGCCTCCCACTCCGGGGACCCCCTCCCGGTGAAGCGAAGATCACAGGTCGGCCCTCGTTGCGGGCGAGATGCGAAACGGTCATCCCTACCGGCGTGTGCCACGGTATGCGACGTGGGCGCCGAGCTCCTTGCCCGGGTCGGGGTCATTCTCGAGCACTTCGACGAGCCACTGCCACCATTCGCCCACGTTCGGGTTGTCAAGCTTCGTCCGTTCGGTCTCGACCCAGAGTGACAGGCGTTTCCACGTGCCTCGAACCCACCCACCGACCATCCGATCGAGCAGCTGGTGGTCGACGACACCCTCGTAGACCATCGAGCCCCACATCTCGCATGCGCTGTCCACGGCGAGCGCGGCGTCGAGGAGCCCCGGCTCGCGGTCGACCACCTCCGGATCGACGCGGTCGGGCAACGCCAGTATGAGCCTCACCGCCTGCCGCACCTCCTGGGTCTGGACCGTTCCGACAATCGTGACTGCGGCGGCGTCCCGCCGCTCTCGATTGGCCTGACGGAGCTGCACCACTGCGAACGCGACGCCAGCGACAACGGCGACTGCCGA
>CBDTXZ010000355.1:0-1983 GCA_965364515.1 uncultured bacterium | reverse complement strand
CCAGTCGTAGGTGAACTGGTTCGCCTCCCACGCAGCCCGCATCTCCTGGAGCATCACCTCGCGAGAGCCGACCTGGTCAGGAGCAGCAGTCGAGGCTGGAGCAGGAGCCGCCGCTGTGGTCGTGGTCTCGGGATCCGCGGTCGTGGTGGCAGCGACGGTCGTCGTCGGAGAGGCTCCCACCGAGGTGGTTGGCGCGGTGTCGGAGGTGGTGCAGGCGGAAGCGAGCACCAACAGACTCACGAGCATGCCACGTATCCGGACCACCGACTCCCTCCTGGCCGGAATGGTCGCGGACCTGGCCAGGGACGTCAATAGGTCTGTTCGAGCTCGCGATAGATCTCGTCCAGCAGATCCCGGTACGGTTCGAAACTCCGGGTCGTTCGATCGGGCTCAGCCCTGAGGATGCTCAGGTTCGGCCATCCTCGCCGTTGTCAGCTCGGCGCGATTGTTCCAGCGGTGGCCGGCGATGAGTTCGAACAGCCCCACGATGGACCAGAAGGCTCCGAATACGCCTATGGCGCCGAAGAACATCCCCGGTACGCCGGCGTCGCCGTTCTGGGAGACACTCCACATCAACAGTGAACCGGCGCCGATCAAGACCGCTCCGCCGATGATCTTCTCGGTTGCATAGAAGTCTGACATGGGCACCTCGAGCCGTCGCGTATGGGATCGGTTCCGCATCCGGGAAACTTGAACCGACGATCACAGAACGGGAGTAAGTGTCATCGCTCGGTGGCCACCTCGGAGGCATTCCCGCCCGTCTTGTGGTCCCAGCTGAGACCTCGTTGTTGTCGCATCGTCATCGCCTTTCCGAGGCTTTCATGGCCGATCCGTGGCCGGTGACATACCTCTACCTCATCGACGGGCGAAGGCGCAGATGAAGGGTTGACCGGACCATGAATCAAACGACCAACGCACACCGACCAGGTCGACGATCTGGCCGACTGGTGTCGCGTCAGCGGACGAACCTGAACCGATGAGGGCCTCACGGTTCGAGTTCGATGATCTCCCAGCTGCCTTCGAGGCCCTCGGTCAGGCATGATCCGTCGGTGGTGATCAGGATGAGCCGGTCGGCCGTTTCGATCTGCGGATAGTCGCCGACTTCATCGTTTTCGCACGGAGCAAAGGGCACGACGTCGCCGATCCGCAGCCGTTCCTGATAGCCGTGGACCGCCGACTTCTCCGTGGCGAGTGCGAACTCCGAGTAGCGGGCGTCGTCGATTCGATCGAGTTCGACCGCGACCCGGGTCCACACGTCTTGCATGCCGAATGAGCTGTCCACGAGGACGAACACTTCCTCGGTCTCTCGCACGTTCTCGTTCACGACGGCGAAGATCCCGAACACCACCACGAAGGCGGCCAGCCAGATGCCGAACGCTCTCACCTAGGTCCCCGCGTTGAACAACGCCGAGATCTTGAATTCGACGTCTTCTTCGCTGGCGTTGATGGTTGCCGCCTCGACGAGCGATGACAGTCTGCCCAGTTCGTCGAGGTTCGCCTCGAAGCCGACGGTGTAGACGGGGATGCGCAGCCCACCGATGACCTGCTGGGTGTCGCCGAGGGTCAGGCCTTCGTTCGTCTCCCCGTCGGTCAGCACGATCAACAGGAGCTTGGCGTTGGGGTTGGTCGCCTTGTGGTTCAGGAGCATCGAGAGTCCGAGCGTTATCCCGTCGTACATGGCGGTTCCACCGGCGGCGTCCATGTCGTCGACGGCGGCGATGAACCGGGCCTGCTGGTTGAGGTCGAACTCCTCGACCGGGAGCCGGAGAACTGTCTGGTCGCTGAACTCGACCATCCCAACGGACGCATCGGAGCTGATGAACCCACGCGCCGTGCGCAGTGCGCGCTGGAGGGAGATGAGCCTGGTGCCGGCCATCGAACCGCTCACATCGGCGACGAAGACCGCCGCAACCGGGCGACCACCGTCCTTCTTCTCCTTCCAGAGGTTCTGGGCGTCGATCAGGGTCGATCCGGACGGGATGG
>CBDTXZ010000354.1:0-2008 GCA_965364515.1 uncultured bacterium | reverse complement strand
GCGAGCGCAAGCGCAACGAGGTGCTGCAGATGGCGGTACTCGAACCACTGCTCGCCGTCATGGACGAGACCGATTCCGGCCTCGACATCGATGCGCTCAAGACCGTCGCCGAAGGCGTCAACACGCTCGTGTCACCCGAGCGGGGCTTTCTCATCATCACGCACTATCAGCGCCTCCTCGACTACGTGACTCCCGACCACGTGCACATCTTCATGGACGGCCGCATCCTCACGTCCGGCGGCTCCGAGCTCGCCGAGCAACTCGAGTCGGAGGGATACGACGGTTTCCGTCAGACAGCCTGACATGCCGGGTCTCGACACCGCGGCGATTCGGAAGGACTTCCCGATCTTCGAACGAACGATCGGCGGAAAGCAGATCCACTTCCTCGACTCCGCCGCATCCAGCCAGAAACCGACCCAGGTGCTCGATGCGATGGACGAGTTCGCCCGGCTCCACTACGCCAACGTCCACCGTGGCGCCTACACCCTCTCGCTCGAAGCGACCATGGCCTTCGAACGCTGCCGCCAGACCGTCGCTCGTTTCATCGGAGCGACAAACGAGAACGAAGTGGTGCTGACCCGGGGCGCAACCACGGCGTTGAACCAGGTCGCCTTCGGCTGGGGAGCAGAACATGTCGGCGAGGGCGACCGCATCCTGCTGACCACCTTCGAGCACCACGCCAACCTCATCCCGTGGCAGATGGTTGCGAGGCGAACCGGCGCACGACTGGACTTCGTACCGTTCACCTCCGACTACCAGTTCGACATGGACGTGTTCGAGCAGAAGCTCGACTCCGATGTGAAGATCGTCTCCGTGACGGGCATGTCGAACGTGTTGGGCACGCTCCCGCCCCTTCCAGAGATCGTCGAGCGAGCCCACTCGGTCGGGGCGATCGTCGTGGTCGACGGGGCGCAACTGGTCCCCCACCTCGGGGTCGACGTCGCCCAACTCGGAGCCGACTTCATCGCCGTCTCGGCCCACAAGATGCTCGGGCCCACCGGAATCGGCTTCCTCTGGGGACGGATGGAGCGCCTCGAGGAGATGGAGCCGTTCGAAGGCGGCGGCGAGATGATCGCCGACGTCCAGCTCGAATCGGCCACCTGGGCGCAGATCCCGCACCGCTTCGAGGCCGGCACCCCTGCCATCATCGAGTCGGTCGGGCTCACCGCCGCCATCGAGTATCTGGAAGCACTCGGCATGGATGCCGTAGCCGCCCACGACGCCGAGTTGACACGCTATGCCCTCGACCGACTGGCACAGATCCCCGAGCTCACCGTGTACGGCCCGACGGACCTGACGAAGCGAGGTGGAGTCGTCAGTTTCACGCTGGGCGACGCCCACCCCCACGATCTCGCCACGATCCTCGACTCCGAGGGCGTGTCGGTCAGAGCAGGCCACCACTGCGCCAAGCCGCTCGCCAAGCTGCTGGACGTCCCAGCGACCGCCAGAGCCAGTTTCTACGTCTACAACACCACCGACGACGTCGACGCCCTCGTCGATGGCTTGGCCGTCGCCGGCGATATCTTCAGCCCGAGTCGTTCCATCTGAGAGGCCGGAATGTCACTGGAAGACCTGTACCGCGAAGTCATCATCGATCACTACCGGAGCCCACGGAACCGGACCCCGCTCGCGCACCCTGACGCCTCCGCCGAAGGCGTCAATCCGCTCTGCGGCGACGAGGTCACCGTCGAACTGGAACTGACCGAGGAAGGCGCCATCGAGGCGATCTCGGTGCGGGGCCAAGGGTGTTCGATCAGTCAGTCGTCGGCGTCGATGATGTCCGACCTCGTCAAAGGCAAGACCCGCTCGGAGATCGACGAGGTCGTCGAGAAGTTCCGGGCGATGATGGACCTCGACGGCGACGCCACCGACGTGATCGACCCCGAGAAACCGGGCTCGGTCCTGGGAGACATCGAGGCGCTCTACGGAGTGCGCAAGTTCCCCGTACGGATCAAGTGCGCCAACCTCCCCTGGACCACCCTCACCCAGGCGCTCGACCAGCCGTAGC
>CBDTXZ010000353.1:0-2054 GCA_965364515.1 uncultured bacterium | reverse complement strand
ACCCCGTCGGCGCCCAATAGGCGACCGTGAATCGCTTGCCTCCGACCTCGACCGTCATCGCCCGGCGTTCGAGGTCCTCCTCGGTGGGCAGCACCTCAGCCGGGACCGGTCCGGTGTCGGTGAGAGTGACCTCGTCCTCGATCCACTTCGTGTGGTGCCGGTTCGTGCGGAAGTCCTCGTGTGCGAGCACCTGGAGATGAGCCGGGATCGTGGTGGCGATCCCGTGAACGACGTACTCCTCGAGTGCACGGCGGCCACGATCGATCGCCTGATCGCGGTCTGCAGCCCAAACCACCAACTTCGCCACGAGGTTGTCGTAGTACTGGCTGACCTTGGTTCCTGAGCTGACCCAGCCATCGACCCGCACTCCGAT
Source organism: uncultured bacterium (assembly GCA_965364515.1). Taxonomy (GTDB): domain Bacteria; phylum Actinomycetota; class Acidimicrobiia; order Spongiisociales; family ZC4RG35; genus JAHEDH01. Next base: position 1,681 of record CBDTXZ010000353.1, on the reverse strand, counting down.
CCCGCTCGGCTCCCGGTACTCGGTGATCGTGCCGGGCGACGGTGTGAAGTTGACGAACGGGTTCTCGGCATTGATCCGGAACTCGATCGAGTGGCCCTCGGGGCTCACCTCGGTGACCGAAAGCGCTTCGCCCGATGCCACCCGGAGCTGCTCACGCACCAGGTCGATCCCGGTGACCATCTCCGTCACCGTGTGCTCGACCTGCAAGCGCGTGTTCATCTCGAGGAAATAGAACTCGCCGTCCGGCGCCAGGAGGAACTCGACCGTCCCGGCATTCCGGTAGCTGCAGGCCTCGGCCACGGCAATCGCCGCCTCACCCAACGCCTTTCGCTGCTCGTCGTTCATCGAGGGCGACGGGGTCTCCTCGATCAGCTTCTGGTGTCGACGCTGCACCGAGCAGTCACGCTCTCCCAGAAACAGCGAGTTGCCGTGACCGTCGAGGATGATCTGCGCCTCGACGTGTCGAGGCGTCTCGATGTACTTCTCGACGTACACCTCGGCATTGCCGAAATAGGCGTCGGCTTCTCGCCGGGCCCCTTCGAGGGCGTCTTCGACTTCCTTCTCAGACCAGACGACCCGCAATCCCTTGCCACCGCCGCCATGGGCCGCCTTGATGGCGACCGGGTATCCGTAATCGGCGGCGACGGCCTTTATCTCGTCCACCGTCGTCAGCGCCTCCATCGTCCCAGGCACGGTCGGGGCTCCCGCGGCATCGGCGGCATTGCGGCTGGAGATCTTGTCACCCATGATCCGGATCGCCTCAGGCGAGGGTCCGACCCAGACGATCCCCGCATCCATCACCCTTTCGGCGAAGGTGGCGTTCTCTGCGAGGAACCCGTATCCGGGATGGATCGCTTCGGCGTCCGACTCGGCCGCCACCTCGAGGATGCGGTCCATGTTGAGATAGGACTCCGACGCGGGTGCCGGGCCGATGTTCCAGGCCTCGTCCGCCAGATCGACGTGCAGCGCATCACGATCGAGTTCCGAATACACGGCGATCGTCCGGATCCCCATCTCCCTCGCCGTCCGGATCACCCGAACCGCAATCTCCCCCCGATTCGCAACCAAGAGACTCGAGATCACAGGCGTCGCCCCAAGCCTCGGCGCCTGCGGCACCGTAGGCGTTGTCGGTCATCGGTTGTCGGTTGTCGGTTGAGTGGGTTCCCTCGCACGGGGGTGAATGGTAAAGACTCAGCGTGCAAGATTTCCGTCAGCTGCGAGTTTGGTCGGATGCCGTGGATTTGTGCGAGACGGTCTACTCCGTCACGGGCGGGTATCACCCTCACGAGCGGTACGGTTTGGTGTCTCAAAGCCGGCGATCCGCAGTCTCGGTTGCGTCGAACATCGCAGAGGGCGCCGGCCGGCCTGGTCGTCAAGATTTCGCTCGATTCTTGGGCTATGCGATCGGCAGCCTCTCCGAGCTCGAAACACAGATCGAGATCGCCCGCCGTGTCGAGGAATTGGATGACCAGAGTGCCATTGCGGTGATTGAGGACATCGGTCGGCTCGGGCGTCGACTCGTCCGCTTGCACAGCCGACTCCTCGAGGCCGGGCAAGGAAGACCGACCACGACCGACAACCGATGACCGACAACCGACGACGCCGAGGCGAGCGCTGCGAGCCAGGCTCACAGGGGGATGTTTCCGTGTTTGCGGGGGGCGAGGGTTTCGCGCTTGGAGCG
>CBDTXZ010000352.1:0-2063 GCA_965364515.1 uncultured bacterium | reverse complement strand
CATCAGAATGGGCCGCAGGCGGATGGCCGCCGCCTCGAAGACGGCGTCCTTGGCCGCATGGCCGCGGTCGCGGAGCTGGTTGGCGAACTCCACGATCAGGATGGCGTTCTTGGCCACCAGACCGATGAGCATCACCAGCCCGATCTGCGAGTAGATGTTCATGCTCTGGCCGGTCAGGAACAACGCCAGCAACGCCCAGCTCGATCCGGCGGCGTCAGAGGTCTCCGGAGGGCGGGTGGTGGTCACGCCCCTGGACGGTTCGGTTCTGGTCGTGAACGACCGAACGTATGCCGGCGAGATCGACATCTCCCCATCGGGATCGGGCCTGGCCGTCGTGGAGGAGACCACGATCGACCGATACCTCTACGGGATCGCCGAGGTGCCGTTCAGCTGGCCCATCGAGGCCTTGCGCGCCCAGGCCATCGCCGCGCGCACCTATCTGGCATGGACTTTGGACCGAGGACGCTCCTCCAACGGCCGTCGGTACGGGTACGACATCTGTGCCACCGACCAGTGCCAGGTGTATCGGGGGCTCGACGGCATCGCAGGGGACGACGGTCCGAGATGGCGGGAAGCGGTCGACACCACGGGTTCACAGATCCTGCTCGACGGAGCGGAGCCGCTGCAGGCGCTCTACAGCTCGACCTCCGGTGGCAGGACACGCTCTGTCGAAGACGTCTTCGGGGGTGAGCCCAATCCGTATCTGGCTGCGGTGGAGTCACTCGGTGAGGACTCTCCCTTCGCATCGTGGCGCTTCACGATCGGGTATTTCGAGATGGCGGCCCTGGCCGAAGAAGCGGGCCACCTCCGTGGCACCCTCCTGACGGTGCGCACTCGGAAAACCACCGACGGCGCAGGACCTTGGATGATCGAGTTCGTCGGCACGGAGGGCACCGTCTCGGTGCCCAGCTGGGAGCTCAGAACCGATCTGAACCGTGCGGCACGAGCGGTTCTCCCGGACACGTTCCCGGTGACGCGTCCGGATCGTCCAGATCGCCGGTACCCGCAGACGATCATGTCGCCGTCGTTCACCATCTCACCTGCGATGAGCTATCGCTCTGCCCCCTTCGGCCCGGTCGGTGTCGTTCCCTCTTTCGAAGTGCGGGGCAATGGCTGGGGGCACTTGGTTGGAATGAGTCAATACGGCGCCGAGGCCATGGCTCGAACCGGCGAGTCGGCCGAATCCATCGTCGCTCACTATTACGGCGGGCTCCGTCCCGTCACCACGCCGGTGCTTCCCGAGACGGTACGTGTCGGGCTCGCGATCGATGAAGAGTCGGTGTCTCTCGAGCCCACGGGACCCGTGCGCGTCGTCCTCGATGGCGTCGAAGTGACTCCTGCGTCGCTCGGCGCCTGGGCCTTCCGGAGCGAGAACGGTGCGATGATCATCACCCCGCCTGAGGGTTTGGGTCTGCCCCCGACCGTCGAAGACGTCCGGGTCTTCACCCGAGGTGACGGCGTCGTGGAGCTGATCGTCGCCAGGATCGTCGCCGCCGCCGAGGTCCGGTTCGTCGTTGTGATCGGTGGCGACGTGGTCGAGATCACGCCGTGGGAGGTGAGGAGCGCAGGTCGTCTCGCCTACGGTCCGAGTCTCGGCTCGGTCCGACTGCCGATCAGAGTGGAGATCCAGACCCGGAGTCCTGACGGCGCCGATCGGGCGATCGTGACCGTGATCCCCGATGCAGCATGATGGTTCGCTCTCGAGCGGGCACTAGTCATCTTGTGCGTCCGGATATCACACCTCGACAGGAACGGTGTTCGAGTCGTAGGTTTTCCACAGGGCAATGGGAGGCCGTCCGTGAGGGCGGCGGAGTGAAGGCGTCGACCGTGTGCACCGGCTGAGACTGGCCGGAGCGTTCGATCGGCGCCTTTGCCGTTGCCTGACAGAAGCTGTCTAGAACTCAGCGGCGACCTGCGTCCGTGCATTTCGACTCGGCAATCGTCGCCCGAGGCCATCCCTCAACCCGAGATGTGGGCTTTTGGCATTGATGACTAGACACTTCGAACACGATGTCGTACGTTCCGAAGAGGGCAATGGGAGGCCCGTTCGGAGGCTTGGGCGC
>CBDTXZ010000351.1:0-2067 GCA_965364515.1 uncultured bacterium | reverse complement strand
CGGTTCCGGGCAGATGGGCAGGCGATCGGATCGCCATGGGCACCAACACCGATCCGTATCAGAAGGCTGAGGGCAAGTACCGCCTCACCAGAGGCATCGTCGAGGTGCTGGCGGAGCGTCGCAACCCCTTCTCGATCCTGACCAAGTCGACACTCGCGCTCCGGGATCTCGATCTGTTCGTGGAAGCGGCCGCCGTGACCGAGATATCTGTCGACTTCTCGATCGCCACCCTCGACGAGGACGTCTGGCGGGAGACCGAACCGGGCACACCACACCCCCGGCAGCGGCTCGCAGCCGTGAAGCGACTCAACGAGGCCGGGGTACGGAGCGGGGTGCTCGTTGCTCCACTGCTCCCCTCACTCAGCGACAGCGACGCTCAGGTTGCGGCCGTTACCGCTGCTGCCGAGGATGCTGGCGCCAGGTTCGTCACCCCGATGCTGCTCTATCTGACTCCACCCATGAAACGCCACTGGATGGAGTGGCTGAGACGACATCGCCCCGAGCTGGTCCGCGAATACGCAGACCTCTACCGCGGCCGGTCGCGGCTGCAGCCCGTATCGATCACTCCCCGGAATCACTGGGAGCGACGTCCGGAGTCGGATACCAATCCCGCCGACCCACACCAGTTGGGGCTCTTCGACGTCGGAACGTGACTTTCGACCTCGGCATCGTCGATCCATCGGGATACCGTCGTAGGTGATGCTGGCATCGATTCCGTCGCCCCCGTTCAACACGATCCCGATCGGCCCCCTCGACCTCCACGTGTATGGGCTCTTGATCGGGATCGGCGTGATCGTCGCCGTGATGATCACGCTGAACCGCTACACCGATGACCCCGATGAGCGCCAAGCGATCGAGCGCATCCTCGTGCAGGCGGTCGTCATCGGCTTCGTCGGCGCTCGGCTGGCCTACGTGTCGACCCACCTGGGGCGATTCGAAGGCGAATGGTGGAAAGTCATCGCCATCTGGGAGGGGGGTCTCGCACTCTTCGGCGGCCTCACCGCCGGGACGTTGACAGCGATCTTTCTGATCCGCCGACGGAACGGTGACCCGTGGAAGCTTCTCGACTCCGCGGCCCTTGGGATTCCGGCCGCTCAGGCGATCGGGCGCTGGGGCAATTATTTCAATCAGGAGTTGTTCGGAACCCCGAGCGAGCTTCCCTGGGCTGTCGAGATCGCCCCACGGTTCCGGCCTGATGCGTACGCAGATGCAGCAACGTTCCACCCGACGTTTCTCTATGAGTCGCTCTGGAACATCGCGATCGTGATTCCAACCCTCCTGTGGGTCGAGCGGCGTTTCGACCTTCCCCGGGGAGGTCTGTTCTTCGTGTACGCCGGCCTCTACGGAGTGGGACGGTTCGCGCTCGAGCTCATCCGCACCGACACGACCTTCCGGCTGCTCGGATTGAGCCGGAACGGGTGGGTATCGCTGCTCGTGATCGTCGGAGCGGGCATCGCCCTGATACTTCGCCGCCGGAGCGTCTCTCGGGCGTGACCGAGATCAGCTCGACCATTCCGAGCAGTTCCGCCGCGGGACTCGTGCGGGCGAATCGGATGCGAGAATGCCCTCGGGAGTCGACATGCACACACACCCGGAGATCGCCATCACACGAGTCGAACGCTTCCTTCGCGAGGTGCTCGGACCTCGCGTCCATCGCGACCGCGTCGAGCTCTCCGTGGCGGCCTGGACGGCACCGGGCGAGCCGGTCACACCCGAGGCTGCGCTCTCGGCGAACTTCGAGCCGTTCGACGTCGGATCGCCCTGGGGCCGACCCTGGGGCACGACGTGGATGCACCTGACGGGCTCGATCCCCGTCTCCTGGCCGGAAGACGGACACTTCGAGGCGATCATCGACCTGGGATTCGAAGCCGACCGACCCGGTTTCCAGGCCGAGGGAACCGTCTACGACGACCGCTGCCGAGTCGTCAAGGGTGTCGCTCCACGCAACCGCCACGTCCCGGTGACGGGCCGACGCCCGCCCGGGCGATCGCCTTGGCCTCGGCGTAGCGACTTCGAAGCGCGGACCTGGCGCGATTCGCAACAACGGTCCGCACCCATCCATCGGGG
>CBDTXZ010000350.1:0-2074 GCA_965364515.1 uncultured bacterium | reverse complement strand
CGCCAGGCCGACCCTCACCCCAGATCGATGATCTCGGCGGCAGGCAGGTGTCGAATGAAGAAATCCGAGAGACGGACGATGGCGTCTTCGAAGGCTGCGGCGTCGAAATTGGCGCCTACCTCGTCGAGGAACCCGTGGCTTGCACCCGCATACAGGAGCCATTGGCCGCCCGGATTCCTGGCTTGTGCCTCATCGACGCTCTCGGGGTCGATGAGATCGTCCTCGGCGCCGTAGAGGCCCAGGACGGGGGTCGCGAGATGGCCGAGCATGTCCGCAACCGGGAATGCCCGCTCTTCGTCGCCGGTCAGCGGGGTGTACGCCAGCGCCGAGGCGCCGACCCAGGAGCGGTGTGCGGCGGTGATGAGCGCAAACCGGCCGCCGACATCGAGCCCGAGCATGCCGATCCGGTTGGTGTGCGCCCAGCCGATGTCGTCGCTCGAGAGGTACTCATGGGTCTCGTCGAGCACCCGGAGCGCCTGGCCGTCGGTCAGGTCGTTGTACGCCCGGAGGCCGGCATCTTCGCCAGCCGGTCGCTCGTCATAGAGCTCCACTGCCAGGACGGCGACCCCGCGGCGGGCGAGACGTCTCGCGATGTATTTCTCGTGGGCGCCGAGACCGTCGAGATCGTGGGCGAGGATCACCACCGGCCAACGACCGGCCTGGTCGGGGCGTGCGAGGTATCCGCGCCGGTAGCCACTTCCGACCGACACGGTGAGGTTTCCGTACATCACCGAGTACGTGCCTTCATGTGGGAGCGTCGCCATCTTCTCCAGATCCTCGTTCGAGCGCCCGAAACGATAGCGACCCGGCGGTCCGCCTCCGAGATGTGGAGCCCGGGAACCCTGGTAATCTCGTCGTCGTCTGATCCCAGACATCTCCCTTTCTTCTCGGGACACCCCCATGACGACCGAAACCGAAGCCACTCCCAGCGCGCCACGTCAGAGGCGTTGGCCGAGGCGGCTCATACTCTCTGCTCTCGTTCTCCTGAACGCACTCGCGCTGTTTGCGTTCGTTCAGCTTCGCAACACGGAGTCACAGTTCGACGAGAACGTGACCACCAACGACCAGGTCGTGCCGGCTCTCACCCCGACCGTCGCCGACCGTTCCCAACCGATCACTTTCCTGTTGATCGGGTCGGACTCCCGGGAAGGTCTCGAGTCGCTCGAGAACTTCGGACCGTCGGGAGGTGAGCGGGCAGACGTCATCATCCTGTTGCGGATCGTGCCCGACGACGGAACCGCCCAGATGCTCAGCATCCCCCGGGACACGTATGTGAGCATCGAAGGCCACGGCAAGAACAAGATCAATTCCGCTTTCGCCTTCGGAGGTGCCCCGCTGATGGTCGAGACGGTCTCCGACTTCACCGGAGTTCCGATCAATCACTACGTCGAGGTCGACTTCGTTGGTTTCCAGGCGATCGTCGATCAATTGGGCGGTGTCGAACTGGATCTGCCGTTCCCGGCGCGTGACGGCAAGTCGGGCCTCGACGTCGATGCCGGACGTCAGGTCCTCGACGGCTATCAGGCGCTTGCCTTCGCCAGGTCTCGTTCCTATCAAGAGCTCCAGAATGGAACCTGGGTCTCGGTCGACGCCAACGACTTCGGTCGGACCAGACGGCAACAACAGCTGATCTTCGCAATCCTCCGTGGCATGGCCAGACCGTCTTCGATCGTCGAAATGGGCGATCTGGTCGGCGGATTCGCCGAGTATCTCACCGTGGACACCACGTTGGCCGAAGGGTCGCTGGTCCAACTCGCGTTCACGATGCGGAACGTCCGACCGAATCAGATCGAGGCTGCGACCTTGCCCGGTGATGTCGCCACTGTCGACGGCGCGAGTGTCGTCATCCCGAAGGAGCCCGAGGCCGATCGCATCCTCGCGGCCCTGCGAGCCGGTGAGCCCATGGTGTCATTCGACCCGGCCGGTCTGAGCGTGCGGGTCCTGAACGGCAACGGTGTCTCGGGAAGCGCGGGCGCAATGGCGGATCGCCTCGAGCTCGAAGGCTTCGACATCGCCGACGTCGGCGATGCCGAGCGCAAAGACTTCGCCTCTACGACGATCCTCGTACGCCCGG
>CBDTXZ010000349.1:0-2080 GCA_965364515.1 uncultured bacterium | reverse complement strand
GGCACACCCGGAGAGACTTGAACTCCCAACCTTCTGATCCGTAGTCAGACGCTCTATCCAATTGAGCTACGGGTGCACGTAGTCGGGTCGGACTGTGCCCTCAACGGTAGCACTGGTCGATGTCTCGGTCGAAGCCGTCTGGGGACTCATCCTTCCGCAGTGGGCACACAAACCGGATTCCACCGACCGAGATGCGCAGGGACTCGGACGACCCACTTCACGGTCGTCCCCGGAACCAGGTCCAGGTCGCCAGAAGCGGCAACGGACACCCGGCCACCCTCGAGTCCGGTCGAGGCGTAGAGGATGCACGAGCCGGTCCCGGACCGCGTTCCGTCCACTTCGCTGACGACCTCGAGACAGGTCGAACCACCGTCCTGAGGGCAGTCGACCAAGGAGGAAGTGGCGCCGACGAACACCGGGTCGGCTATCGGTCCCGAGGAACACCCAACGACGAGCAGTCCTCCGATCAGCAAGGCGAAGAGGCGAGCCATGAGATTTCGATGGTATGTCGTGCAGACGGTGTCAGTCTCGACACAAGAAGGACCCCCGCATCAACGGGGGCCCCTCGGCGCGGAGAGAGAGGGATTTGAACCCTCGAGGGGGCTAAAAACCCCCTACTCGCTTAGCAGGCGAGCGCCTTCGACCACTCGGCCATCTCTCCGGATTGCGACGTAACAGTACCGACCGTCATGCCCCGACACCAGACGAAACGACGTCTGGCTCGGTCTCGGACGAGCCGAGCCAGATCGCCACTGCGACTGCACCGATCCCGAGCCATTCGAGGAGGCTGAGACGCTGACCGAGCGCGACCAACCCCATCAATGCAGCAGTGACGGGGAGCAGCGACTGGAGCAACGCGAACCGAGCTCGGGTGAGGTGAGACATGACGACCTGATCAATCCCGTACGGGATGGCATTGGAGAAGAGCCCCGTCAGGAGCGCGAGCAGCAGGAGCCCCGGTCGTTCGATCGACAGTCCGGGCCCCGCCACCGGAGCGATCACCAGCGCCCCGACCGCCATTCCGACCCCGAGTCCATCGACGCCGAATCCCGACCGCGCAACCCGATGCCCGAGCACGATGTACCCGGCCCAGAGCAGCGCCGCCCCCAGTGCGAAGCCGATACCCACGAGCGAGCCCTCGGGTTGGATTCCAGCGATCAGAGCGACACCGGCGCCCGCCAGGACGAGCGAGCCGACAGCTCTCCTCGATCGAGCACCGAAAGCAGCCACCGAGATCGGTCCGAGGAATTCGATGGCGACGGCGTTGCCGAGCGGCAGGTTGTCGATGGCGAGGTAGAAGGTGAGGTTCATCGCCGCCAGCACGGAGCCGAAGAGCGCCGCCGACCAGAACGCCGACCGGGTCCACTGGCGTCGCCAGCTGCGCCGGAAGGCGATGACCAGGAGTGAAGCTCCGATCACTCTGAGCAGGGCGACGTTGCGGGCGGGGAGGGAATCGAACAATCCGACGGCGATCGCGGCCCCGACGTATTGCGAGATCCCGCCGAGCACGAAGAGCGGTTCGGGTCGTATCCGGGGAGCCGCCGATCGTTGAGCCATCCCCGCCACGGTAGATCCCGTTCTTGTGACGGTTACACCCATATGCCAGCTGTTGCCGTCACAAGAACGGGCGGAGGGGGTGGGATTTGAACCCACGGAACCCGTGAGGGCTCAACGGTTTTCAAGACCGTCACCTTCGACCGCTCGGTCACCCCTCCGGATCGATGATCGCTCATCGTCGGTGGCTCGGTCGGCCCCGGCGGGGCCGACGAACCGGGCCCGTCACGGTAGCGGGAGCGTCGGTTCGTCAAGCCATCGACATCGCCCATCTCGTCGGAAGAAGGGGCCGGTCGGCACCCATCCACAACCAGGCCGCCGGACGTCTTCGGAGAGCACGGATCAGTCGGCGTGACGCCGAGGCAACGGTTGTCGCGTCGGTGGGCGGCTGACAACGTTCACGAGGGCGGCGGTCTCGGCGTCTCGCGGCCGCGAAGGACCCGAGGTGGGCCGGGGTTCGAGCTGATGTGTTGGCGGAGGGGGAGGGATTCGAACCCTCGAAGGGCGTGAACCCTTACTGCATTTC
>CBDTXZ010000348.1:0-2086 GCA_965364515.1 uncultured bacterium | reverse complement strand
CTCGGTCTGGATCGAGGGTCCGAGGCCGATGGCGAGAACGCGTCGGTCGACCGGGTACGGCTCGATCATGGGTTCAAGGGATCATGATGCGAGATCGGTGGGCACAGGTGCGGAGCCAGGCGATCCGGACGGCTGCGGCCCGAGCGCTCAGCCGGTGCCCAGGTCGCGTCGTTGGAATCCGGCCACCGCGATGATCAGCAGGACTGCCGAAACCGCCATGAGAACAACGAGGTTTCCGATCGTCAGGCCATCGTCGAGGATCTCCTGCCCGCCGTAGTAGGTGAACAAGGAGGTCCGGTCGAGCCACTCGAAGCCGTCGACGGTGGTGAGCACCGTGCTGGCGAAGTAGGCGAACACCGCCACTGCCGCGCACACGCCCAGGACGATGCCGCGTCTGCCGATCCAGGCCCCGAGGGCGATGGCCAGCATTGCGAATGCGACGGCCAGGAGACCCAATGAGAAGCTCGCTGCGATGACGCGCGAGGCGGGGACGTCAAGGCCGACCGGGCCGGCGAGACCGATGACGGCAACGCCGACCACGACACCGGCGCCAAGCCCGGCGAACAATGCTGCCCCCGCCCGCTGGAGCACCAGCGAAGCGCGAGACACGGGATGGGTGAGGGTGAGTTCCATCGTCCCCACCTCCTCGTCGCCGGCGAGGAATCTCGTGCCGATCGCGATGGCGAAGATCACGGCGAGGATCGGGACCACGAGACCGAATACGGTCGAGCCGAGGTAGCCGGTCGGTGTGGCGATGTCGTCCCATCCCATCGCCTCGAGGATCTCGGTCGGGAAGGCGTCGATGACCTCCTCGTAGGACGTCGGCTCGATCAGGGCGTACGAACTCGTGTAGATCCCGGCGGCGCCGGCGAGACCAATTGCCCATCCGAGGAACGAACGCCGGGCGTCCCACAGCGACTTGGTGAGGATGTCGACGGTCATGCTCCGTCTCCTGCGTAGTAGGCAAAGAAGATGTCGTCCAGGTCCGGCTCCTCCGACAGGATGGACGCAACCGGGTATCTGGCGAGCGTCTTGACGAAGTCGTCGGCGCGTCCGGCCAGCGTGCACGTCAGGGTGTTGCCGTCGATCGAGAGATCTGCGATCCCGTCCAACATCGAGAATCCGTCCGCGGTGATCGGTTGGTCGAACTGAACGAGGATCCGCCGAACGGCCCGCTGGCGGAGATCCTCGACGCGGTCGACTGCAACCATGCGGCCGTCTCGGATGATCCCGACCCGATCGACGATCGCCTGAACCTCACTCAGCACATGAGACGACATGAACACGGTCTGACCATTGGTCACGGCCTCCCGAGCCATCTGCTGGAACACGCGTTGGACGAGGGGGTCGAGGCCAGAAGTGGGCTCGTCGAGGATGAGCAACTCCGGCTCGTGCATGAAGCTCTGGACCAGCCCGAGCTTCTGTCGGTTGCCTTTGGAGAGAGACTTGATGACTATCGAGAGGTCGAGACCGAGTCGTTCGGCGATCCCGTCGATGCGGTCACGCGGCACGCCTCCGCGGAGGGCAGAGAGGTGATCGAGTAGCTGGCGTCCGGTCTGTCGCCCGTCGACGACGAAGTCACCCGGCAGGTATCCGACCTTTCGCCGGACGGCGACGCTGTTGGTCGTCGGATCGAGTCCGAGCACTTCGGCGCGTCCAGACGTCGCTCGTATGACATCGAGCAGGCCCTGCTGATACTGTTTTTTCAGATTGACCGTCGGCCCTGAAGATAATTTAATCTGGACCCGGGGAAAATCGCGACTGAAGTCCTTGAGGATACCCGGAATATGGGGATAGATAACATCGCAGGGTGCACCCAGTCTGATCTGTCCTTCATAGTCCGGAGAAGTCAGGCGTCCCATGGCTTCATCATTAATGGCCAGCAACTGATTGGCGAAATGCAACAATTGCTCGCCTTCACTGGTGGTCATCATTCCCTGTGGTGATCTCTCGAATACGCTAAAGCCCAGGCTGTCTTCGAGGCGTTTAATTTGCATACTGATGGCAGACTGGGTCATAAATAACCGGCCTGCAGCGCGCGTCATACTACCCGACTCGGCAATAGTAACAAAGCTTCGCAGCGTAC
>CBDTXZ010000347.1:0-2108 GCA_965364515.1 uncultured bacterium | reverse complement strand
AAGGCGTTGTACGACCTGCCCGGCTTCTACGTGTGGCACTGCCACATCGTCGAGCACGAGGACAACGAGATGATGCGGCCGTTCCACGTCGGCCCGATCCCGCCCGACGCTCCTGCCGGATAGCCGGCGCGCCAACGGGCGTGGCTCCGATTCGCCCTGTCTCGGAGCCACGCCCACCCGCCAAGAGATCGACCGCGATCGCCGTCCGACACACGGACCGAACGGCGGTAATCGCTGACGGCCGATGGCCGACAGCTGACAGCACGCCGACTGGCCGGGCGGGCAGAACCCCCGCGCCCCGCCGGCTAGTTGCTGTAAGCGATCGCCATCGGGACGGCCCAGCGTTCGACCAGGGCGCCGTAGCGATCACCGGCGACCTCCCAATCGCCCTCGGCGAGGGCTTCGATCGAGGCCCAGAGATCGGCCACGGACTGATCGAGCGCCAGCTCCGCGGCGGGGAAGAACCGTGCGACCGATCCGTAGTCGAGCTCGACGAGCGCCGATTCCGGGAAGTCACTCAGCCACGACTGCAACTCGCTCACCTCGTCGGTGATCGCGGACGGTATGTCCGCTGCGCGCAAGATACCGATAGCCAGGTCCAGCCGCCTGAGCCCGTCGACGACGAGCTGCCGGTAGCGGATCGTCGGGTCGGAGCCGTCGGTCATCTCACGAGACGACGGATCGAACGGCACGAACCAGCGGATCGGGACGTGCCAGGCGGCGGTGAGGATATGTGACACGCCGAAGGCCCCACGCTTCAACTTCTCCAGCTCGTGCCTCGCCTCGTCGGCCGCCGACTGGGGAAAGAGCGGCGGCCCGAGCTGCGAGCTGGCCGCCCGCAGCGCCAGCAGGCCTTCGAGCATCCTGACCTTGGGCGTGCGCGGACACCGATAGACCCGGCCATTCCACTCGGTCGTGTAGGCGTCCTCGCCGACGCGCTCGGTGGTGAGGGTGACACCGAACGCCATCGGAGCGCCTGGATTCGACGGCGCCTCCGGCAGGCCCCGGACCGCCGTCGAGGCTTCCTCGACGTATACGCGGAGGCTGGCTGTCCTGATCACTCTTTCGACCCTAGCCATACCCCTTCGGCGGTGAGCCAGTCCGGATACAGTGAACGTGAGCCATCGACAGAGAGGTTCCAACCGATGAAATGGGCGAAGCGAGAGCTCGACCACCGGAAGCTGGGCATGACGGATCAGGAAGCAGTCCAGCTCTACCGAACGATGTTGCTCGCCCGGAAGATGGACGACCGGATGTTCGCCCTGAACAGGCAGGGCCGGGCACCGTTCGTCGTCGGCTCGTCGGGGCACGAGGCGATCCAGGTCGCCTCCGTGGGACCGCTCGACCCAGAACGTGATTGGGTCATGCCGTATTACCGGGACATGGGTGTGGCTCTGGCGTGGGGGATCCCGACCCTCGACGTCTTCCTCGCGGTGTTCGCCAAGAAGACCGACCCCATGTCGGGCGGCCGGCAGCTCCCGAACCACTGGTCGGATGTCGAACGCCGGGTGTTCACCCAGTCCTCGACGATCGGAACCCAGTATCCGCATGCCGTCGGGGTCGCCCAGGGGATCCAGCTCGACGGTGGCGACGGTGTCGTGGTGGTGTACGGGGGCGAGGGCTCGACATCGGAGGGCGACTGGCACGAGGCGATGAACTGGGCCGGAATCCACCGTCTCCCCGTCATCTTCGTGATCGAGAACAACGGCTACGCCATCTCGGTGCCGTCGAAGGACGAGGTCGCTGGGCGCATCTACGACCGTGCGAAGGGATACCAGATGGAGGGCGTGCTCATCGACGGCAACGACCCGCTCGGGGTGTATGCCGCCATGACCGAGGCCGTCGATCGGGCACGATCAGGTGAGGGCCCGACCCTGATCGAAGCGGAGACGTATCGGTACTACGCCCACACCTCCGACGACGACGACCGTCTGTATCGCACGCGGGAGGAGGTCGACCAATGGCGCCGGAACGACCCGGTGGTCACCATGAAGCAGTACCTCATCGAAGAGCGGCTGCTCCCCGAAGCCACCGAGCAGGAACTCGAGGAAGGTGTCGATCGGGAATTGGCCGAAGCGGTGAAACAGGCCGAAGCCGCACCGGACGCC
>CBDTXZ010000346.1:0-2133 GCA_965364515.1 uncultured bacterium | reverse complement strand
ACGGCGCCGGCAAGACGACCCTGCTCAGGATTCTCGCCGGTGAGGAGACAGCCGATCTGGGTGACATCACCATCGGCTATCAGACGACCCTCGGGTACTACGCACAGGAACACGAGCAGATCCGTCGCGGTGAGACCGTTCTCGAACACATGCGGCGTGTGTCAGGACTGCCCGATCTCAACCTTCGCAGCCTGCTGGGCCACTTCCTGCTCGCCGACAAGGTCGAGCAGGATGCTTCGACCTTGTCCGGTGGCGAAAAGACCAAGCTGGCGCTGGCCATGTTGATGACGTCACGTCCCAACGTGCTGTTGCTCGACGAGCCGACCAACAACCTCGATCCGCAAGCGAAGGAAGCCCTGCTTGGTGCGCTGCTCCAATACCAGGGAACGATCATCCTCGTGTCGCACGACACCGACTTCGTCGCCGAGCTCGGTCCCGATCGGGCGATCATGATGCCCGAGGGATCGATGCACTACTTCGACGAATCGATGCTGGAGTTGATTGCGCTGGCCTGATGTGCGTCCGGGTCCGCCGTACGGACTGCATGTCCCCGAGATCAGCTCAAGGCGCCCATCAATGCGAAGCCGACTGCGATGGCGAGCAAGACCGCGATGATGAAGATGACGCCGAAGGGCAGCAGCACAGTGGCGACTGCGCTTCCGTCTCCGACTTCGTTCACCTCTCGGACCGCCCGAATCTGAATCACCAGCGAATAGGCCAGGCCGAGCAGACCCAGGAACGGAAGGATGCCGAGAGCGAACGGTGCGGCGGCGAAGCCGATCGGCCGGACCAGTTGGTTGTATGGAGCCTTCCCGCCGAACAGTCTGCCGGTGATGAACAGCAAACCGGTCCAGACGAACAGGCCGATCGCCCCGAAGATCGCTCCGGAGATGATGCCGGCGATCAGGTTCGTGTCACTCGAGATCCCGTTGATGGCAAATGCCAGAGCGGCGACGCCGACGGCGGGCCCCGTGCCTGATTCGTCCCCAGCAATCTCTTTGAAGACCGTCGAGTCGAGTTTGAGCACTCGCGTCAGTCGTTCGATGACCTGGTCCACAGTCGTTCACCCTTCGTCGTCAGGCTCGGCGTTGCGGATCATACCGGTCGCACGTCAGAGCAGACGGAACCAGTCGTCGGCGACGCCGTTGAACGGGCTCTGAGCGCTTTCGACTGCGCGAAGCACCCGCTCTGTTGCCGTTCGAGCCCCGACGACGAGTTCCTCGGGATAGGAGTACTTGGCTCGGTGTTCGTCGAACTCGTCCTCGTCGAGCACCGAGACCGAACCTCCTGGCGCGACTGCCACATCGAGATCGAGGTCGAATGCTTCGATCCGATCGTTCGACGTCCAGATCGGTGGCGTGCAGATGTCGACGTAGAGGCGGAACCGAGGATCAGTCGGGCTGAAGATCGGAATGAACCAGGCGTCTTCGGCGATCACCGAGACCATGTCGTGAGGGTGGCGTCTCGCCGGCTCGTGCCCGCGCTGGACCGTTCCTCCCTTGTGAAGCCCAACCCAGATGCCGTGTTCGTCCTCGCCGAGCCGAACCATGTCGTGCCGCCAGTGCAGCCGGTCCGGGTACTTGAAGAACTGTACGGTGAAGGTCGACATCGACCCCAGCGTAGAACGGCTGAGCGGGCTCACGGCTTGGCGCAAACGGCATGGACACCCTGTTCACGTGACCGGTGACCCTGTGCCGGCTCGATGGCGAGCGGGAGAATGCGTCGTGACATGTCGAACGATGCTCGCGATCGCAGCGCTGCTGGTCGGTGCCTGTAGCGGTCAGCCAGCGACGGATTCAGAAGCCGACGTGGTCCGAATCGTGATGGGCGGGGATGTGATGCTGGGCCGGGGGGTCGGGACGATCGCCGAGCGTGACCCGCACGGTGTCTTCGCCGGTATCGAGATGCAGCTCGCTGCCGCCGATCTCGCCATGGCCAACCTCGAATCGCCTCTCACCGAGCGGCCGGCGGTCGCCGGCATCCAGTACGACCTGACGGCTAGTCCCGCCGCAGCAACGCTCCTCGCCGAAGCCGGTATCGATGTCGTTGCGGTGGCAAACAACCATGCCGGTGATGCCGGGCCGGCAACCATGTTCGACACCGTGGCAGCATTGACCGATGTCGGCGTCGGCG
>CBDTXZ010000345.1:0-2166 GCA_965364515.1 uncultured bacterium | reverse complement strand
GGCTCGCTCTACGGCGACTGGTTCGATTGGGCTGCCTTGGAACGGTCTGCGACCGAGCATCCCGACGCCCGGTTCGTCATCATCGGCGACGATCGGAACCGCAAGCCGATGCCACCGAACGTGCACTTCCTGGGCCTCAAGCCACAGCATCTGTTGCCGGCCTATCTCGCTCACACCGACGTCGCCCTCATCCCGTTCGAGGTCTCCGAGACCACGCATGCGGTGAGCCCTCTGAAAGTGTTCGAGTATCTCGCGATGGGGGTTCGGGTGGCGTCGGTCCCGCTGGCGCCAGTGGTCGGGCTGACAGGTGTGAGCACCGACCTCGATCTGTCGAAAGCCATCGACATCGCTCTCGCCTCCGAGCCCCCGGACCCTTCGGACGTTGCCAGGGATCACAGCTGGGAGGCGCGCATGCGGGAGGTCTTCTCGAGCCTCGGCGCGGAGTACGAGGTCGATGAGGCCCAGCACCCCCTGCACATCACCCAGCACGGCGTGACTCGATGGAGCCCCGAACAGCGCCGGATCGCTCAACCCTGACGGCCCGACGACGACCGCTCCTATCACCCAGCGGTCACTGCGCTCCGAAACCCGACAGGACCGTCCAGATCGACTTCCCGAAGATGTGGATGTCGAGCCACGGTGAGGCGTTCTTGACGTAGTACAGGTCGTAGGTGAGCTTCTCGATGGTGTCGGCCTCGTCGTCGGCGTAGCCGTAGTTCACCTGGGCCCACCCGGTGATGCCGGGACGGATGAGATGCCGGTCGTTGTAGAACGGGATCGACTGGATGAACTGCTCGACGAACACGGGCTGCTCGGGGCGGGGACCGACCAGGGACAGGTCGCCCTTCAACACGTTCCAGAGCTGCGGCAACTCGTCGAGACGGTACGTGCGAAGCGGCTTGCCGATGGGGGTGATCCGCCAGTCGTCTGCCGTCGCCATCTGCGGGCCGTGCTTCTCGGCGTCTGGGTCCATGGTCCGGAACTTGTGGATGGTGAACACCCGGCCGCCCTGGCCGACTCGAGGCTGGTGGTAGATGACCGGCCCACCGGAGCTGACCTTGATCGCAGCTGCGACCGCCAGGGCGAGCGGGATCCACAGCGGAGCCGTGATCGCAGTGAGCCCGACGTCGACGAGACGCTTGACCGTTGGATAGAGCCCGTGGCGTGACTCCACCGGTGTCCGGAGCTCCCACCCTTCGGCGAGATGGACGATCGCCATCCGCCCGGTGTGCTCCTCGTAGACCGACACCAGGGAGCGGATCTGATATCCCGCCAGGCTGGACGACGAGACGAATTGGGCCATCTGTTCACTCAGGATCGCACGGAGATCCACCACGAGGGTCACACCCCGATCCATCGGGCCGGGCCCTTCGGCGGAGAGCGGGTCGTAGGTGGCGAGCACGTTGGCATGGGGCGATTCGGTGATGGCGTCCATCAGTTCCTTCTCACCGCTGATGAGCACCATGGGCTCGGTCCACGGGCGACTCCGGGCGTAGGCACGGTGGCTGAGGCCGAGCAGGAACATCGTGGCGATCGAGATCCCGATGAACGGCCTGGAGAAGTAGAAGTTCTCAGAGCGGAGGAAGACGATGGCCAGTGCAGTGACGCTGAGGGTGGTCGTGGCGATCGTGACGGCACGGCCGTAGCTCGGCCGGGGAACGCCGTTCCCCCACGAGCGCATCGTGATGTAGGAGCCGATCGCCAGGCCGGTAAAGAGCGAGCTGAGCAGCGGGAAGACCGAACCTCGAACCAAGGACTCGGGGGCCAGCCACGGCAGCGGGGTCTCGAGGGCGATCAGCGACGCAACGACCATGCCTGCTGCCAGGGACAGCAGGTCGAGCAGGAAGATCCGGGCGAAGACTCGCCTACGCATGCGGCCAGCCTAGGACTGGTCTCGGTTGCAGGTCGGTCAACCGATGCCGAGAAGTTCCTCGACCGGTGCCCGGCCGAGAAAGGCGACGGCCAACACGGTGAGCGTTGCGAGATAGGACAGCCCGGTTGCCGCCATCACGCCCTCGTAGCCCTTCTCACGCAGCGAGTACCACACGCCCACTGCCAGCAGTACCGAGGTGACGGCGAGGGCGAGGTAGGCAAAGCCGAAGAGATCGGTGGGTGGCCGCAAGGTCCCCCGGATCCCGGCGATGACGATCTCGGCAACGACGCCGA
>CBDTXZ010000344.1:0-2166 GCA_965364515.1 uncultured bacterium | reverse complement strand
GCTGTCCCTTCGCCGCCGGCGAATGTGAAGACGATCGCCAGAAGCAGAACGACTGCGACTCCGCCACCGATCAGAATGTTCTTGTTCACGATTCTCTCCAGACGTACAGAGAAATGGCTGTCGCAATGAATGCAGTCAACGCCATGGCGGGCGTCGAGATGAACCCGAGGAACTCGAGGATGCGTGACGAACAGGGGTTGTCCAGATCGCACGTCCCGGCGCCAGGCACCCACTGTACGACGAGGTGATAGATACTGATCATCGAGCCGACACCGGCGAGCACGATCGCTCCGAGTCCGACGTCGCGGGACTTTCTGATCAGGGCCACACCAACGAGGAACGGCAGGGGATACATGAAGATCCGTTGATACCAGCACAGCTCACACGGCACCTGATCGAGGACCTCGGAGAGGACGAGACTGCCGACCGTCGCACCGCCGGAAATCACCAGGGCGAACACCGCAGCCTGCTCTCGCACGAAGGACCTGACTTGCGGAAACAGCAGAATCCCACCTGTGTACGCAATCGTTGCCAGCGTCAAGAACCCGACGAACCGTTCGAAATCGAAGAGCGACATGACGAAACAGAACCTCTCTGAGTTGGGCCGATGCCAGTGTGCAGGAATGCCTCGCGCTGGACATAGAGGAGATCGGCCCAAGCCCCCGGGACCAGCCCGGCTGCCGGCACTTGGCGGGAAGCCGACGGCCGGCAGCTGGGAGCCGATCTGGCAGCCCCGACCAGGTTCGAACTGGCGTTTCCGGCTTGAAAGGCCGGCGTCCTAGACCACTGGACGACGGGGCCATGTGGATCGGGCGTCAGGGTAGCGGCCCGCTCCGGGTTGTCAGATCAGGCGAGGCGGTCCTGGCAGCTCGCCAGCCGCGCCAAGGTGCGTTCCATGCCGAGCACGGAGATCGACTCGAAGAGTGGCGGGCTCACCTGCGAACCCGTGATCGCAACCCGGAGCGGCTGCAGGCCCTTCCTGGCTCCGATCTCGAGATCATCGAGCATCGATCGCAGGGCGGTCTCGACGTCGTCGTGGGTGAACGCTTCGAGCTCGGCCAGCTTCTGGGAGCTGACCGTGAGGACCTCTGCCACTCCCTCCTTCTCCATCACCTTGGACCACGACGAGTCGTCGTAGACGACGTCGTCGGTGAAGAGGAAGCCGACCTGCTCGGCGGCATCCGAGAAGAACTTCGTGCGCTCCTGGACCAGCGGCGCCATCTGTTCGAACTGCCGCCATTCGTCGTCACTGAGCTCCCGCCCCAGACCGGTCTCCACGTGGGGTCGCACCCGTTGGACGAACTCCGCCTCCGGGAGTGCCCTGATGTACTCACCGTTCATCCATTCGAGCTTGGCGGTGTCGAACACTGCCGGGTTCTTGGAGACGTCGGAGAGATCGAACGCCGCGATCGCCTCCTCGGTGGTGAACACGGTGCGCTCCGCGTCGATCGACCAGCCGAGCAGGGACAGATAGTTGCGGAACGCTTCGGGAAGGAACCCGCGGTCGCGGAATTCCTTGAGCGAGGTGGGTCCGTGTCGCTTCGAGAGGGGCTTTCCGTCTGGACCCATGATCAGTGGCAGGTGGGCGTAGCGGGGCTCGGTGCCCCCGATCGCCCTGCTCAGGAGAATGTGCTTCGGCGTGGACGACAGGAGATCCTCGCCGCGGATGACGTGGGTGATGGCGTGGTCGAGGTCGTCGGTTGTCGACGCCAGGTGGTAGGTGGGCGTCCCGTTCGACCGGTAGATGACGAAGTCGTCGATGACCTCGGATCCGAAACGGACGTTGCCGCGGATGACGTCTTCGAACTCCACAGAGGCATCCTGGGGCACCGAGAAGCGCACCACCCCTGACGTCGCCTCATGTTCGGGACGTCGGATATAGAAGTTCGGGTGCAGCTTCTCCTGCTGGGCCCGCTGTCGCAACGCCTCCAACTCCTCGGTGGAGCGGTCGTCGTAGTAGGCGTGGCCGGACTCGACGAGCGCCTCGACGACGTCGCGGTATCGGTCCATCCGATCGGATTGGCGATACGGGCCGTGGTCGCCGCCGACGTCGACGCCCTCGTCCCAGTCGAGGCCGAGCCACCGGAATCCTTCCTTGATCTCGTCCTCGTACCGTTGCTCGGATCGCTCGAGATCGGTGTCGTCGATCCGCAGGATGAAGACGCC
>CBDTXZ010000343.1:0-2168 GCA_965364515.1 uncultured bacterium | reverse complement strand
CTCACAGGGGGATGTTTCCGTGTTTGCGGGGGGCGAGGGTTTCGCGCTTGGAGCGGAGCATGTCGAGTGCTCTGATCAGCCTGACACGGGTCTCTCGGGGTTCGATGACCTCGTCGACGAGTCCGAGTTCCGCGGCCCGGTATGGGTTGTTGAACTGGCGCTCGTAATCGGAGATCAGTTCGTTGCGTCGAACCTCGGGATCGTCCGCATCGTTCAGCTCTCGGCGGAAGATGACATTGACGGCTCCTTGGGCCCCCATGACGGCGATCTCCGCCGACGGCCACGCAAAGACGAGGTCAGCTCGGATCCCCCGTGCGTTCATGACCAGATAGGCGCCTCCGTACGCCTTGCGCGTGATGACGGTGATGCGTGGAACGGTCGCCTCGCAGAAGGCATAGAGCAGCTTGGCGCCGTGACGGATGATGCCGTTGTGCTCCTGATCGACGCCGGGAAGGAAGCCCGGCACGTCGACGAAGGTGAGCAGCGGGATGTTGAAGGCGTCACAGAATCTCACGAACCGGGCGCCCTTCTCGGAGGCCTCGATGTCGAGCGTGCCTGCCATCGACGCCGGTTGGTTCGCGATCACTCCGACGGCGTGGCCGTCCATGCGGGCGAACCCGACCACCATGTTCGTGGCGAAGTGCTCGTGCACCTGGAAGAACTCGCCGTCATCGACGATCGTCTCGATGAGCGTGACCATGTCGTACGGCTGATTCGCAGAATCCGGGATGATCAGATCGAGGCTGTCCTCGACCCGGTCGCGGCTGTCGGCGGTTCCGAAGTAGGGGGGATGCTCCATGTTGTTCTGCGGAAGGAACGACAGGAGGTACCGAACCGCCTCCATCGCCTCTTCCCCGTTCTTGGTGATGAAATGCGTCACACCGGACTTGGACGCATGCGTGTAGGCCCCTCCGAGTTCCTCGAACGTGACTTCCTCACCCGTGACCGTCTTGATGACGTCTGGTCCGGTGATGAACATGTGCGAGGTCTCTTCCACCTGGAAGATGAAGTCTGTGATGGCGGGGGAGTAGACCGCACCTCCCGCACACGGGCCCATGATCACGGAGATCTGGGGGATCACTCCGGACGCCCGGACGTTGCGTTCGAAGATCCGGCCGTAGCCGTCGAGGGCGGCGACACCCTCCTGGATGCGTGCTCCACCGGAGTCTTTGAGACCGACGACGGGTGCACCGACCTCCATCGCCTTGTCGAGCAGCTTGCAGATCTTGTCGGCCACGGTTCGCCCGAGCGATCCGCCGAAGACCGTGAAGTCCTCGGCGAATACGAAGACGGTGCGTCCGTCGACCGTCCCCCAGCCGGTGACGACTGCGTCACCCGGCGGGCGCTGGTTCTCGATGCCGAACCCGCGCGCCTGATGGCGCGCCATCATGTCGATCTCCTGGAACGACCCCTTGTCCAACAGCAGGTCGATGCGCTCTCTGGCCGTGAGCTTGCCTGCTTCGTGCTGTCTGGCGATGGCACGTTCGCTTCCGGAATGGAGTGCCTCGTCGCGAAGCTGTCTGAGTTGTTCGATCCGTGCCTCGGTGCCCACGGTGCTCCTGTCTAGGGTCGCGTCCGGCGTCAGATGTCTGACTCACCGGAGGGTGCAATGGCTACATCGTATTCAGCGAGACATCTCGGAGAGGTCCCATCGACCCAGGACGTCGCTCGGGACGAATTCGACGGGACCCCGATTCTCGTCACGGCGTCCGCTCAAACCGCCGGTCGAGGGAGGTCGGGGACGGTGTGGGACACCGCTCCCAGGGCGCTGGCGGCTTCGCTGGCATTCGAACCCGGATGGCCATCCCACCACCTGCCTTCGATCACGCTCGTCGCTGGAGTCGCCGCCGCCGAGGTGATGGGCGGAGCCTCACTCAAGTGGCCCAACGATGTGCTCGTCGCCGGGGCAAAGGTCGCCGGGCTGCTCGCGGAGTTGTCCAACGGGGTCGTGGTGGTGGGCATGGGGGTCAACCTGTGGTGGCCCGATCCACCACCAGGCATCGCCGGCCTCCACGCCGAGGATCCCGGCCCGGATGAGGGACCCGCGCTCGCGGAGCGTTGGGCGGACGTCTTGCTCGGTTCGATCGATGCCGGACCGGCCGATTGGCCGATCGAGAAATACCGGCGCCTCTGCACCACCATCGGTCGGGAAGTCACCTGGGAACCCG
>CBDTXZ010000342.1:0-2171 GCA_965364515.1 uncultured bacterium | reverse complement strand
CGGTACAGCATGGCGCCCCAGTGGGCACCGGCTCCGAAGGCGGTGAAGCACGTCACCGAGCCGGCCTCGATTCGACCTTCCTCCCACAGTTCGTGGAACAGGATCGGCAGGGTGCCGGCCGTGGTGTTGCCCCAGTGATCGATGTTCGACGGCACGAGTTCGGTGTCGACGCCGAGCTGCTTTCGGACTCCGGCGAGGATTCGCTCGTTGGCCTGATGGGCGACCACCACGCCGAGGTCTTCGACGCCGAGCCCGGCGGAGGCGAGCGCCAGTCGGATCGAGTCGGGCATCAGCCTGACCGCCTGGCGGTAGAGACCTCCACCATCCATGCGAGGCATGTGGAGGCCGGCCTGGAGTTGCGCCTCCGAGGCGAACGGCCGCTGGAGTGAGCCGAGGCCTGGAACGATGATCAGCTCGAAGTGTTCCCCGTCGGTGTGGAGACTCGAGCCGAGGAACCCCACGTCTGGCGCATCGGACCGTTGCAGCACCATCGCTCCTGCCCCGTCACCGAAGAGCACGCTCCAGGCCCGGTGTTCCGTGTTGAGGGCGTACTCCTCGGGTGTTGGTTCGCGGTCGCTCTTCCCGAGCACGATGTCCCAGGTGTCACCCCACGGGAGATAACCGGCATGCACCTCGGCGCCCACGACGGCAACGGTCTCGGCCTTGCCCGAACCGATGAGCGCATCGGCCAGCTCCAGCGCATACAAGAAGCCGGAGCACTGCTGGCGGATGTCGAAGACCGGGATGTTTCCCAGCCTCATCTTGTTCTGGACGAGTCCGGCGATGCCCGGATTCGTGAGGTCCGGTGTCATGGTCGCCGTGATGAGCACATCGACGTCGCCCGGTCCGAGACCCGCAGATGCCAGTGCAGCGCTGCCCGCCTCGGTGGCGAGATCGGACGAACCAGTGCCCGGGTCGACGAAGCGGCGGGAGACGACACCGGACCGAGACCGAATCCACTCGTCGGACGTGTCCATGATCCTGGCCAGATCGTGGTTGGTCACTTCGTTCGGTGGGACCGCGACTCCGGTCCCGGTGATCACCGCCGGCATTCTCGTTTCCTTCTACCGGTTACACCCGTCTCGCCCATAGGATCCCGCCGATGGGCGACACGACTCTACGAGAGATCCAAGACGAACTCCGCTCGTTGTTGGAGGGACGCGCCGGCATCGTGGACGGCATCGTCGCTCCGATCGTGTTCGTGATGGTGAATGCGATCGCCGGAATGCCGGCCGCCGCCTACGCCGGCATCGCCGTTGCGGTGCTCGTCGTGCTCGTCCGACTGTTTCGCCGCAACGACCTCAAATACGCAGTCTCGGGTCTGTTCGGAACCGGCATCGCAATCGCGCTGGCGCTGCGCTCGGGCGACGCACAGGACTACTTCCTGCCCGGAATCATCTCCGGTGTCGCCACCACGGCCATAGCGGTCTTCTCGATCGCGGTTCGTCGCCCGATGGTGGCGTACATGAGTTGGGTGACGAGACAGTGGCCGCTCGAGTGGTACTGGCACCCCAGGGTCCGCCCCGCCTACGCACGAGTCACGTGGATGTGGGCAGGCTTCTTCGCGGTGCGGACCGGCGTGCAGATCTGGCTGTATCTCACCGACCAGACCACCGCCCTGGGGTTCGTGCGTGCCGCCACCGGCTGGCCAGGAACGATCGCCCTCCTGATCGCCACGTTCATCGTCGGTCGCAACCGGCTTCTGGCGCTCAGAGGCCCATCGGTGGAGCAGTTCGAGTCGAACACCCCCGCCCCCGAGTGGCAACCGCAACCCTCAGGGTTCTAGGGCTCGCTTCGCATCGCTGCGTTTCCTCCTCGCTAGTCGCTCGGAGCGTGTCTTCTGCTCCGGCCTGGAGGGCCTCCGCAGAGCGTCTCTTCACTTCGTGAGCGTGTCTTCATATCGTGAGCTAACTCACGATATGAGTCGCTTGACCGTTGCGAGGCGCTGAGACTCGACGCGTCGTTCGATCCGCCCTGCGGAGTGCTGCCGACCTGAGATCGCCGACACGCCGCCGAAGGCGAGGACACGCTCCGAGCGCCAGCGAGGAAGAAACGCTCCGGCCGCCAGGCCGGAGGACACGCTGCCGGAGGCCTTTGGCCCACCATCTGGGTTACGCTGTTCTCACCATGCCGCGGATCCGAGCCGAAAACATCGAGGCGCACAAGCTGAA
>CBDTXZ010000341.1:0-2183 GCA_965364515.1 uncultured bacterium | reverse complement strand
GTCCAGGTGCTGCTCTGCCTGTCCCCGTGCCTCGGCGATGTGGGCCGTCAGGGCGACGACGGCCTCATCCCGATCCTCGGGCACATCGATCCCGAGATCGCCAGGGGTCGGGGAGGGCACTGCGCCCTCCCCGTTCTCCTCGACGACATCGGTCTCGACGATCTCCACTTCAGGCAGATCTTCGCCTGTCATCTCGCCTCCGTGAAGCGTGAAGCGTGAGGCGTGGAGCGTGAGGCGTTCATTCGTCCTCGCCTTCGTCGACGATCTCGGCTTCGACGATGTCTTCGTCCTCCCCGCCGTCACCGCCGGGCGCAGCGGGCTCGCCTTCGGCGGCCTCGGCAGCCTCCTGGTAGACCCGGGTGAAGGCGTTCTGGCTGGCCTCGACCAGCGCATCCATCTTCGACTGGAGCTCGGCCGAGTCGGTGCTCTCGTCACCGAGTGCGGTCTTGAGCTCGGCGAGCGCCGCCTCGATGCCCGACTTCTCGTCGTCGTTGAGGCTCTCACCCTGCTCGGACAGGACCTTCTCGGTCTGGTGCACGAGCTGATCGGCGCGGTTGCGGGTCTCGACGGCTTCGCGACGCTTGCGGTCCTCCTCGGCGTACGCCTCGGCGTCCTTGACCATCTTGTCGATCTCGTTCTCGGCGAGGGCGGTTCCGCCGGTGATCGTCATCGCCTGTTCCTTGTTGGTGGCGCGATCCTTGGCGGTCACGTTGACGATGCCGTTGGCGTCGATGTCGAAGGTCACCTCGATCTGGGGCACACCCATCGGTGCGGGCGGGATCCCGGTGAGCCGGAACTTGCCGAGACTCTTGTTGTCGTTGGCCATGGCGCGCTCGCCCTGGAGGACGTGGATCTCGACCTCGGGTTGGTTCGCCTCCGCAGTCGTGAAGACCTCGGACTTGCGAGTCGGGATGGTCGTGTTCCGCTCGATCATCTTCGTCATCACTCCACCCTTGGTCTCGATGCCGAGGGTGAGCGGCGTGACGTCGAGCAGGAGGATGTCCTTGACGTCGCCCTTGAGGACACCTGCCTGGATGGCGGCGCCGGCGGCGACGACCTCGTCTGGGTTGACGCCCTTGTGTGGCTCTTTCTGCGTGAGTCGCTGGACGAGCTCCTGGACGGCTGGCATCCGGGTGGAGCCTCCGACCAGGACGATGTGGTCGATGTCGTCCATCGAGATCCCTGCGTCCTTGACGGCGGCCTTGACCGGCCCCTCCACCCGTGCGAGCAGATCCTCGGTGATCTTCTGGAACTCCGAACGCGTGAGCTTGTACTGGAGGTGGAGCGGACCCTCGGCCGTTGCCGTGATGAACGGGAGGTTGACCTCGGTCTCCGACACCGTCGACAGTTCGATCTTGGCCTTCTCGGCCGCTTCCTTCAGGCGCTGGGCGGCCATCTTGTCCTTGGAGAGGTCGACGCCGTGGTCGTTCTTGAACTGGGTGACGAGCCATTCCATGACCGCATCGTCCCAGTCGTCTCCACCGAGGCGGGTGTCGCCCGAGGTCGACTTGACCTCGAACACGCCGTCGCCGATGTCGAGGACCGACACGTCGAAGGTTCCTCCACCGAGGTCGAACACGAGGATGGTCTGGTCGTGCTCCTTCTCCAGTCCGTAGGCCAGCGACGCGGCCGTGGGCTCGTTGATGATCCGCAGGACGTTGAGTCCTGCGATGCGGCCGGCTTCCTGGGTCGCCTGACGTTGGGCGTCGTTGAAGTAGGCGGGGACGGTGATCACTGCGTCGGTGACGGTGTCACCGAGGTACGACTCGGCGTCGCGCTTCAGCTTCATGAGGATGCGAGCCGAGATCTCCTGCGCCGTGTAGGTCTTGCCGTCCGCTTCGATGCTCCAGTCGGTGCCCATGTGGCGTTTGACCGAGCGGACGGTTCGGTCGGGGTTGGTGATGGCCTGGCGCTTGGCGACTTCGCCGACCAGGATCTCGCCGTCCTTCGACGCAACGACCGATGGGGTGGTGCGTCCGCCTTCGGCATTGGGGACGATCGTGGGATCGCCGCCTTCGAGAACTGCGATGACGCTGTTGGTGGTTCCGAGGTCGATACCGACTGCTCGTGCCATGGTGGGTGCTCCTGTCGTGGATTCGTGGTTTGGTGCGCACCGGAGTGCGAAGATTGAGCCTGTTCAAAGGATACAACCTGAGTGCACCCTTGTCATATTCCTGATCGGG
>CBDTXZ010000340.1:0-2201 GCA_965364515.1 uncultured bacterium | reverse complement strand
GCGCCGAGTGCATCCAGCCGGCGAAGAATGTCGGCATGACTTCGCAGCAGGCCCGCCACCAGGATGAGGAGCAGGACGATCACGATGCCTTCGATCACCACGAGAGCGGTCATGGGCTCACCACCGGTTCGATCATGCGTCGCCAAACCAGCGGCACATCGCCGGTTTCTCCGTATTGAAAGGTGAGATCGGGCTGAGCGGTGGTGAGACGATTGGTCACCTGCCATGTGCCGGCCGAGAACCGCCCCGGAGAGCTGATGCCGTCGCCGTCCCAATCACCGACCACCGGGATGCCGTCGGCATCTCCGAAGTCGAAGGCGTGGTCTGGGGCGCCGGGGGTCGGGGTGTTGCGGAGCAGCCAGGTGGTCCCGCGCACCACGCCGATGCCGTCCCGGCCGTCGCCGTCCCAGTCGCCGACGACCGGGATGTCGCCCGGCTGACCGAACGTGAACGAGATGTCTGGCTGACCGGTGCTGTTCCTGGTGCGGAGCAGCCACTGGTTGCCGCGTACGACACCGACCGTGTCGACCCCGTTGCCGGTCCAGTCGCCGACCACCGGGATGTCGCCCGGCACGCCGTAGTCGAAGGTCAGATCGGGTTGTCCGGGGCCCTCGACATGTCGGAGATACCAGGTGAGGTTTCCTCGTCCGTTGATCCCGGTCCGGGCGCCTCTGACGACTCCTGCGGTTGCGACGCCTGCACCGGTCCAGTCACCCATCAGGGACGTGTCGCCGTCGGTGCCCAGCGTGAACACCGGCCGGTCGGGAGCGCCCGGCGTCAGGGTGTCTCGCAACAGCCAGGTGTGATTCCGGACCACGGCGGGGCGAGCCGGGTAGGGACCCAGCGGGGGATGGAGACACGCCGAGTCGTGGAAACGGGTTTCATCGGACCTGGCGTCGGTTCTGGTGCAGGTCGAGTCCCATTCCCACGGCGGAACACACGTCACGACCCGACAGATGATCGGGCCGACGCACTCGATCTGGTTGTTGCACTGGCCGTACCGGAACCTCGTACAGCACTCTTTCCAGAGGTCGCAGTTGTCGTGCATGCAGTGGCAGTCGCAGTCGGTGCACTCGTTGCCGCAGGTGCCCGAGGCGCCACAGCCGCAGCCCGAGCAGGTCGTCGAGTTGCAGTCCATGTAGTACCGGGAGGTTCCCCCGCAGTAGTTGGAGCCTTCGGCCCGCCACCATCCGGCGATCACGGAACCGGGCGGACAGGTGTTGACGCCGGTGCTCACACAGCAGAACTCGGTCCATCCGCTGCGGCATTGAGAGCCCGGCGGGCAATCGGCGGGAAGCACGAGAGCCTGATATGCCGAGACCGGACGGAGTGCGTAGGCCGCCGGAGCGGTGACCACCGCGGATCCAACGATGGCTGCTCTACGGAAGAACCCACGACGAGAGGTGCGGGACGCCAGCGCCCGCGACGCTGCGTCGACCAGCCGTTGACTCACGCCCGAGCCTCGGTGAGCGAGAGCGTCTTCGGGAGTTCGGCGAGCAGGAGGTAGAGGGCATACACGCCGACGGCTACGAACGCCACATACGGGACGCCGCCGAGCGGCTGCGACGACAACGTCGAGATCAGATCCCCGCCGCCGGTGACAGCCAGCCAGAGTCCCGATCCGGCAGCAAGCACATTGACGAACACGTGCGAGCTCGAAGGGGGAGTGTCCGAACGGCCGAAGCAGCCGCAGCTCTGAATTGCCAGGCCGCTTCGCAATGCGTAGACGATGAAGCCGGTGAATGCGCCGTAGGTGACAAAGAGGGCGGTGCCACCGAGGAATCCGCCGACACCCAACGCCAGCGAACCGGCGGTGATCTCCCACAACCCGAGGGCCGCCACGACCCAGTGGGATGAGGGCAGACCTGCAGCGCGCATTGCTCCAGAGGTGGGATCCGGGTCGACCAGTTTTGCTCCCCCACTGATGAGCAGTAGCGCTGCGGAGAGATGGCTCAATCCGACTGCAAACATCCAGCGGAAGGCTAGTTGCCGGCTCCATGGCGAGGGAATCGGTCGATGGCGGCGCGGAGTGGCGGATTCGGGCGGCGTGTCAGGCCCGTATCAGAGATTGATGACCCGGTGCCGAATGCTCCCTCGCAGTCGACCCGACAGGGCTCCGAGCGTCCATGCCAGTGCTCGCCGATGCTCGATTCCGAAGAACGCCCTCGGGACCATCAACACCACTGCGATCCACGACCTCC
>CBDTXZ010000339.1:0-2238 GCA_965364515.1 uncultured bacterium | reverse complement strand
CAGACGTGGTGGTGATCGGCGGGGGCATCGCCGGGGTGTCCGTTGCGGCCGAGCTCTCGGCGACCTGCCAGGTGACGCTGCTGGAGGCCGAGTCGACGCTGGCCTACCACACCACGGGGCGGTCGGCGGCGCTCTTCTTCGGGTCATATGGTCACCCGGACACGCTGCCGCTCACTCGACGGTCCCACGAGTGGTTCGCAAACCCACCGACCGATCACCCCGTGCTCTCGCCCCGGGGGGCGTTGACGGTCGCCTTCTCGGGGATGCTGCCCGAGTTGGAGGGCGGGATCCCGATCTCGGCGGCGGAAGCGGTCGAGCGGGTCCCGGTCCTCGACGGCGATCGTCTGATCGGCGCCGTCTGGGAACCCGACGCAGCCGACATGGATGTGGCCGCGATCCATCAGGCCTATGTGCGTGGGCTCCGTTCGAACGGCGGGACGATCGAGACGTCCAGCAGGGTCACCGCCCTCGAGCGGGGCGGGACATGGCGGGTCACGACCCCGGGAGGGGTCTGGGAGGCGGACGTCGTCGTCAATGCGGCGGGAGCCTGGGGCGACCAGATCGCAGCTCTGGCCGGCCTCGAACCGGTCGGGCTGGTCCCGAAGCGCCGCACCGCCTTCATGGTGGCGGCCCCGCCGGAATCCGATCACTGGCCCCTCGTGACCGACTCCGGCCACACCTTCTATTTCAAGCCGGATGGAGTCCAGCTCCTGTGCTCTCCGGCGGACGAGACACCGACGGAGCCGTGTGACGCCAGGCCGGAGGAGACGGACATCGCCCTCGCGATCGAGCACATCAACGATGTGACGTCGCTCGGTATCCGGTCGGTCCGCTCGAGCTGGGCGGGCTTGCGAACCTTCGCCCCCGACGGCGGGATGGTGATCGGGCCGGATCCCGACGAGGAGAGTTTCTTCTGGCTGGTCGGCCAGGGCGGCACCGGGATCCAGACGGCACCCGCGGCTGCAGAGCTCGCCGCCGGAATCATCGCCGGCGACCCACCGATGTCCTGGAGACCATTCGATCCGGCGCGGTTCCGTTGAGACCCGCCGACGTCTTCGTGATCGTCGCCACGGCGCTCGCATGGACGACGCTCATCCCGCAGATCCGTCACCTGCTCAAGACCGGAGACATCGCCGGCGTGTCTGTCACCTGGCCGTTCATCGGCCTGGTCTCGAACACCGCCTGGACGCTGTATCTCATCAGCCAGTCGTTGTGGGCGGCGGCACCGTCCACGGCCGGCATGGCGGTGTTCTACGTGATCGTGATCAGGGTGCTGCACACCATGCATGCGCCGCTTCGTCGCGCGACGATCAGAGGATCCCTCTGGGCGCTCACCCTGACGGTGATCGGGCTCCTCTTCGGCTGGGGCGCTTTCGGGCTGGTTCTCGGCTGGAGCTATGCCGTCCAGATGGCACCGCCGATGGTGGCGGCCTACCGGAGCTCGAGTCCCACCGGCGTCTCGATCGGCTCGTGGACGCTCATCACGATCGAATCGCTTCTCTGGGGGGTGTACGGATGGCTCCTCGACGATCTCCCGATTCAGGTGTTCGCGCTCACGGGGAGCGTCGCCGGCGCATCGATCCTGGCCCGGGCGGTCACGACTCGTCGGTCTCAGGACCCGGTACCACCGATGACCTCGTCAGATTCGAGGTTGTGAGCCTGTAGCTGACCACGGGCGACCACCTTGCCGTCCGTGGAGCGCGTGATCTCGACCAGCCAGATCTGGCGGCTTCTCCCCTGATGGATCGGCGTCGCCTTGGCCTCGAGTCGACCCTCGCGATGCGAGCGGATGAAATCTGTCGCATTGCTCAGACCGACCGCACCCTCCATGCCTCGTTCGATGGCGTGCAGGGCCGAACCGACTGAGCCGAGTGACTCGACGATCGAGCAATAGACGCCGCCATGAACGAGACCAAACGGTTGGCGGTGCCGATCGTCGGGGTCGAGGTAGCCGGTGACCTCGGTCGTGCTCGCACTGTCGATGTGGAGTCCGAGCGTCTCGTCGAATCCCATCGATGACAAGAGCTCGGGTCTGCTGCTGTCCGTCATGGCACCGAGGCTATCCGCTCGAGGGAGGCAGACGCTCGCTCGTCAGTCCCGGTCGGTGTTGAGGGAATCGAGTCTGACGGACGCAAGCGGCAGGCTGAGCTCGAAACGCGACTGGCCACCGACCCGGCGATACCGGAGATCGCCCTGCATCAACTCTGCGAGTTGACGCGACACGGCCAATCCGAGCCC
>CBDTXZ010000338.1:0-2244 GCA_965364515.1 uncultured bacterium | reverse complement strand
GACGAGTCTGCCGATCGCCTCGCCGAACATCGGACTCACCTCGGGCGAGGTGAGGAAGTCACCCGCCTTCACCGATCGCAGCTCATCGCCTCCGAAGAACCCACGCTCGGGGTGGTACAGGGCGAGTTCCATGAACCGCTCGAACGGCATGGGCCCCGAGCGGGCAATCTCATCGAGTATCACTTCTTTCACAATGAGGAGGATCGTCGTTCCGGGACGTTTACCAAATCCGACTCGGCCCAAGACCTCGACCGGCCGGGACCCGATACAGTCGCTTCCATGGACTTCGGAATCAGCATCTTCCCTACCGACACCACACTTCAGCCGGTCGAACTCGCTCGCGCCGTCGAGGAGCGCGGCTTCGATTCGCTCTGGTTCGCCGAGCACAGTCACATCCCGACCTCACGCGCGACCCCGCCGGGAGGGGTGCCCGGAGCCAAACCGCTCCCGGAGAAGTACTGGCACACTCATGATCAGTTCACCGCACTCGCCGCCTGTGCGGTCGTCACCTCGACACTCCGGCTGGGGAGTGGGATCTGTCTGATCGCGCAGCGTGACCCGATCTGGACGGCCAAACAAACGGCGACCGTCGACGTGCTCTCCACCGGAAGACTGCAATTCGGCATCGGATACGGCTGGAACGTGGAAGAGATGGCGAGCCACGGCACCGACTACCACCAGCGCCGAGCCCTCACCCGTGAGAAGGTGCTGATGATGAAGTCCTTGTGGACGGACGAGGTCGCATCGTTCGACGGCGAGCTCATCAGTCTCGAGCCGTCGTGGGCGTGGCCGAAACCGGTCCAGGAGCCCCATCCTCCCATCATCATGGGTGCCGGTGCCGGCCCGAAAACCATCGCCCACATGGTCGAGTTCTGCGACGGCTGGATTCCCCTCGGGAGACACGAGGTCGGCCCCAAGGTCGGTGAGGTCCGTGCAGCGCTAACGGACGCCGGCCGCGACCCGGCCGACTTCCAGTTGATCAACTATGCGACGAGGAAGGATCCGGAACAGATCGAGTCTCTGATCGATCTCCGATTCGACGAAGCCGTCTTCGCCGTCGACTCGGTCGAACCCGAGCGGGTGATCGAGATCCTCGACGAGATCGCAGAGTTCGTCTCGGACTACAGATGAGAACCCTCTTCATCTCCTCCGAGGTCCATCCCTTCGCGAAGACAGGCGGGCTCGCTGACGTAGCGGCAGCCCTTCCGGCCGCGCTCCGGAAGAAGGGCCACGACGTGGTGACGCTGATGCCCCTCTATCGGAGCGTCGACAGAGAGCAGTTCGGTCTCCGCCCGGTCCCCGCACTCACCGACGTCGAGCTCTCCTTCGGCCCGAACCGAGGAACATGGAGCGGGCTGGCACACGACGCCACGCGCACGATCTTCGTCG
Organism: uncultured bacterium; assembly: GCA_965364515.1. GTDB lineage: Bacteria > Actinomycetota > Acidimicrobiia > Spongiisociales > ZC4RG35 > JAHEDH01. The sequence continues at coordinate 855 of CBDTXZ010000338.1, read as the reverse complement.
ACATTCCGATCCTCTACGACCGGGACTACCTCTACGGGCACACCGAAGACGAACCGATCCGGTGGGCGGCCCTGTCCCATGTGGCGCTGCAGATTCCCGGCATCCTGGGATGGCAGCCGCACATCGTCCACTGCAACGATTGGCAGACCGGTCTGATCCCGCTGTTGATCGACGCCAAGCGCGACGACCCGATGCTGGCCAAGTCGAAGACGGTGATGACGATCCACAACCTCGGCTACCAGGGTCACTTCGGATCGTTGACGGTCGGCCGCCTCGGGCTCGAAGGCCTGGAACACCGACTCCATCAGGATCATCTCGACGACGGCTACATCGGGTTCCTCGAGACGGGGTTGCTGGCCGCCGACGCCATCACCACCGTCTCCCCGACGTACGCAGAGGAGATCCAGACGCCCGAGGGTGGTGCAGGGCTCGACTGGCTCCTCGCCCAGCGATCGGACGTGGTGACCGGAATCCTCAACGGCATCGACGCGACCGAGTGGAACCCGGCGACGGATTCGAGGATCCCCGCCACCTACGACGCCAGTGACCTCAGCGGAAAGGCCGTGAACCGGGCTGCGCTGTTGGAGCACTTCGACCTCGACCCGACCCCTGGCCCTCCGGTCGTCGGGGTGATCACCCGACTGGCCTACCAGAAGGGCATCGAGATCATGGAGGGGCCGCTGCGCCACTTCTTGCACACCTGGGACCTGCGCATCGCCGTGCTCGGCTCCGGCGAGCGGCGCTATGAGGAGATGTTCCGGAAACTCGCCGACGACTTCCCCGACCACGTCGGCTTCCACGCGGGCTACGACAACGACCTGGCCCATCTGATCGAAGCCGGATCCGACATCTTCC
>CBDTXZ010000337.1:0-2258 GCA_965364515.1 uncultured bacterium | reverse complement strand
GCGAGAGGTCGGGGTAGCGCGCGCATGGTGAAGGGTCTCCGGGGTTTTCCTGGGGGTGGCGCGGATTGCGCCTGAGGTCTCGGAGAGGTTAGACCTGAGTTGTCGGTCTACTCAAAACCGTTCGTCCCCGGATCCGAAGATCCGGGGACGAATATCACATCCCACTCGCCCCCATTGGCTGGCAGAACGTGTCCCATAGACATCGGACGCTTCGGGTCGAAACTCAAGCACAATTCCCACTCTGCGTGACGAGCATCACTCTGTGTGAGATTCAGCTACTTCCCACACCGACTGCAGGCGAGCAAAGGGCCCACCCGCCGAGATGAGCTGGTCGAACGGCCCCTGCTCTACGATCCGGCCGTCACCGATCACCAGGATGCGATCGGCACGCTCCGCCGTCTTCAGTCGGTGGGCGATCACGATCGCGGTGCGACCGGCCAGCAGACGCCCCAGTGCCTCTTCGACCGTCGCCTCCGTTTCGGGATCGAGATTCGATGTCGCCTCGTCGAGCACGATGACCGCAGGATCGGCCGCCATCGCCCGGGCCAGCGACACCAGCTGCCGCTCCCCCGACGACAGCCGCATCCCTCGCTCCCGCACCTCGGTGTCGAGCCGCTCGGGAAGCGACCGGAGCCACGTCTCGATGCCGAGCACCCGCGCCACCGACCAGATCTCGTCGTCGGTCATCTCGGGGCGGGCGTAGGAGATGTTCTCCCGCACGGTGCCGGTGAACAGGAACCCCTCCTGGGGCACCATGGCCACCGCGCCCCGCAATGCCCCCGTTCGCAGGTCCCGGAGATCGATGCCGTCGATCGTCACCCGTCCCGCCTGGGGGTCGTAGAAGCGCGCACCCAGCTTGGCGATCGTGCTCTTGCCGGCTCCGGTCTCCCCCACCACGGCGAGCCGCTCGCCGGGCTCGATCTCCAGATCGAGGTGTTCGATGATCGGTATCGCCGGGTCGTAGCCGAAGGTCACGTCCTCGAACCGGATGCGGCCTTCGACCTCCCCGTCGAAGCCCACGGCGTCGGGAGATTCCTGGACGAGCGGGGACGTGTCGAGGATCCCGAAGATCTTGCTGAGTGCCGCAAGGGCGCCCTGGAGCAGGTTGTACACGTTCGACAGCTGAATGATCGGCTCGAAGAACCAAGCCAGGTACAAGATGAACGCCACCAGAGATCCGAAGGTCATCGCCCCGTCGAGCACGCGAGCGCCACCGACGAACAGCACGAGCCCGACCGAGGCGGTGCGCAGGAAGTCGACGGTCGGGAAGTAGATCGAGATCGCCTTGGCGGCGTCGAGGTTCGCCCGGTAGTAGCGGTCGTTGACCCGATGGAACCGGTGCAGCTGTGACCGCTCCTGGTTGTAGGCCTGGACCACCCTGACACCGCTGATCCCCTCCTGGAGCGACCCCAGCACCAGCCCGATCTGTTCGCGCACCTTTCGATAGGCGCGGTCGGCGAAGATGCGGAATACGATCGATGCGCCGATCAACACCGGCATGACTCCGAGCACCACGAGCGCCATCGTCGGATCCACCAGGAACAGGCCCACGCCGACACCGATCACGGTCAGCGTGGAAGTGATCACGTTGATCGCTCCCTCGTTCGAGAACGTCGTGAGCGCCTCGATGTCGGACGTGAGCCGCGACACCAGGACACCGGCCTTGGACTTGCTGAAGAAGTCGAGATCGAGCCCGACGAGATGCTCGTACACCCGCACCCGCAACCTTCGCAGGTATCGCTCACCAACGGTGTTGACGGCCCGCAATGCCGTGCTGTTGGCGGTGTACTGCACGACCAGGAACACGAGATAGGTGAGGGCGGCCCGGGTGATGAACTGACGTTCCTGGGGTATCACACCGGAGTCGATGCCCCACCGGACGATGAGCGGGCCCGCCAACCGTGCGACCGTCGCGACGATCACGGCGACCACCGCACCGGCGGCGGCCCACTTGAGATGAGAGCCCATCGCAGCCGCTCTCCGAAGCAATGCGAGCGGACGCTCGATCTTCTCGTCCGATCCAAACCGCGAGTACATCAGGCCCTCCGCAGCGGGGCGGTCGACGGGTACGCCGGGCATCGGATCGAGCTGCTGTCAGCTGTCGGCCGTCGGCTGTCAACGGGTGATTGCCGAAGGCCGATTGCCGATCGCACCTCGAACCGAGTCACGTCCGACCCCCGACGGCACCGGCGTCGACCTCCGGGTCGTCCACGGCTTCGGCGAGGATCTCTTCGTAGCGGGGGACGGTGGCGAGCAGC
>CBDTXZ010000336.1:0-2260 GCA_965364515.1 uncultured bacterium | reverse complement strand
CCGATCACGATGGCGTCCCACGGCCCATCCGGGACGTCATGGCTCCAAGGCCGAGGTGATTCGGTCGCGGGAATCGGCATGTCGACGGCTTGCCTCTCGATGAATCTGAGCGTTCTCCGTATCGACGGTACGCCGTTCTCGGCATCGGTACGAGTCGATGGTCGCACGGCGTCGAAGCCCGAATACTTGCATCATCGGCAGTTGGCTGATCGACGTCCTGGTCAACCTCGCATGGCTGAACCTGAGGGGTCGTACGGGGAGTCGGAGATGATGCGGGCCGGGCGCTCTTCACCCACGATGTGCGCAGTCAGTTCCGTGCCGACCGCTTCGTGCTCCCTGTCCACCAGTGCGAGTGCGAGGCTCTTGCCCACGACGTGGCCGTACTCCCCGGACGTGATGTAGCCGACCCGATCTCCGTTGCTCCACACCGGTTCGTATTCGGAGCCGTCGGCGTCGGTCGTGTCGATCTCCAAGGTCACGAGCTTTCTCGGGGCGGAGTCCTCGTCGCGCTCCCGGCGGGCCGCGTCGGCTCCGATGAAGTCCTTCGACCAGTCGATCCACCGGTCCATTCCGGTCATACCGGGCGTGTACTCCTGTCGGAACTCCTTCGACCAGATCCCGAAGCTCTTCTCCATCCGGAGGGAGCCCATGGCATTGAAGCCGTATTCGACTGCGTCGACATCGCGGCCGGCCTCGATGAGGGCACGGCGGAGAGCGATGTGCTCGGTGGCGTCGCAGTGGATCTCGTAGCCGAGTTCGCCGGTTACCGAGATCCGCCCGACCTTCGCCCGAATCGGTCCGACGTCCATCCTTCGGCACTGCATGAAGCCGAACCCCTCGTTCGAGACGTCGTCGTGAGTGAGCAACTCCAACAGGTCGCGGGATCGAGGTCCGGACAACCCGAAGCCGACGATCCCGTCGGAGATGTCCCGGACTGTCACTCCTTCGGTGAGATGGTCGTTGAACCAGCGCATGTGCCAGGCCCGGAGGTAGTACGACCCCATGATCCACCAGGTGCCGTCGCCCCAGTTGAGCACGGTGAGATCGCCCTTGAGTCGGCCGTCGTGGCCGAGCATCGGCGACAACCGGATCCGACCGGGATTCGGCAGCTTGGCCGCCATCACGTGGTCGAGCCAGGCTTCTGCGTTCGGGCCAGACACCTCGTATCTGGAGAAGCCGGTGATGTCGATGATCCCGACCCCGTCTCTGACTCTGCGGCATTCCTCACCGACGATGTCGAAGGCATTCGAGCGGCGGAGCGTCGGTGTCTCCTCGAACGTTTCGGGAGCGAAGTAGATCGGGATCTCCAGCCCGTACATCTCGCCCCACTTGGCGCCTGCGGCTGTCATCGACTCGTACGCCGGAGACATCTTGAGCGGTCTGGCCTCCCACAGCTGCTCGTTCGGGTAGGTCATCACGAAGCGGCGCGAGTAGAACTGACCCGTCTTCTCCCTGATGTAGTTGCGGTTCTCGGCGTACGAACCGAACCGGGCGACGTCCATACCGAAGATGTCCTCCTCGGTCTCGCCTTCGATCATCCACTCGGCCAGCGACTTGCCCACGCCGCCGCCTTGGAGGAAGCCGGCCATCACGGCACATGCCGACCAGTAGTTCCTGATCCCGGGAACGGGCCCGACCAGCGGGTTGCCGTCCGGAGAGAAGGTGAAGGCTCCGTTGACCCAGGTCTTGATCGGTGTCTCCTCCAGCACCGGGTACCGGGCCATCGCCATGCCGAGCTCGTCTGAGATCCGGTCCACCTCCGGCTGGAGGAGTTCGATCCCGTAATCCCAGGGTGCGCCGTCCATGTGCCAGTGTTTGTGGTCGATCTCGTAGATCCCGACCAGCACGCCGGTGCCCTCCTGGCGCATGTAGGTGAACCCCTCGAGGTCGATCATCATCGGCATCTCGGTCTCCGCCGCCTCCAACTCGGGAATGGAGGCGGTCACCAGGTAGTGATGGGCGAGTGGGGACACCGGGAGCTCGGCACCGACCATGCGCCCGACCTGCTTCGCCCAGAGGCCGGCGGCGTTGACGACGTGCTCGGCGTGGATCGTGCCCTGCTCGGTGACGACGTCCCACGTGCCGTCCGGACGTGGGTTCAGCTCGACGACTCGGTTGTGCTCGATCACCTCGGCTCCGCGCTTCCTGGCAGCCTTGGCGTAGGCGTGAACGACCGCGGACGGATCGATGTGCCCTTCCCGGTCCGCCCACAGCCCTCCCAGCACACCGTCGATGTCGACGATCGGGCATTGGTCGGCGA
>CBDTXZ010000335.1:0-2260 GCA_965364515.1 uncultured bacterium | reverse complement strand
CTGACGATCGCCGAGTACTTCCGCGACGTGCGTCGCCAGGACGTGCTGCTGCTCATCGACAACATCTTCCGTTTCGTCCAGGCGGGGTCGGAGGTCTCCGGGCTGATGGGGCGGATTCCGTCCCAGCTCGGCTACCAGCCCAACTTGTCGACCGAACTCTCGGAGCTCGAGGAGCGAATCTGCAGCACACCTGACGGCGCCATCAGCTCGATTCAGGCCGTCTACGTGCCTGCCGACGACTTCACCGACCCTGCGGCAGTCCACATATTCGGCCATCTCTCGGCGTCGGTCGTGTTGTCTCGAGATCGGGCGAGTGAGGGGTTGTATCCGGCCGTCGACCCGCTGCGTTCGGAGTCGAAGATGCTCGTACCGCAGATCGTCGGCCACCACCACTACGAAATCGCTCGATCGGTCCGACGCACCCTCGCCGCGTACGAGGACCTCAAGGACGTCATTGCAATGCTCGGCATGGATGAGCTCTCACCCGAAGACCAGCGGGTGGTCGGCCGAGCCCGCCGGCTCGAGCGCTTCCTCACCCAACCCCTGTCCGTGACCGAGCGATTCACGGGTATGGAGGGTCGGCGAGTGAGCCTCCACGATTCGCTCGCCGGGTGTGAGCGGATCCTCGACGACGATCTCGCCGAGGCCGAAGAGAGCGACCTCTTCATGATCGGAACGATCGACGAGGCCTTCGAGCGGGCCCGCCGGCGCACGGAGCAGGCCTCATGAAGCTGGTCGTCGCGCTCCCTCATCGCATCGCAGTGCAGTCGCGAGTCTTCAAGGTGAGCGCCGAGGGAACACATGGCACGTTCACCTTGCTTCCCCACCACCTTGACTACGTCGTTCTTCTCGAGCCTGGAATTCTGACCTACGCCCCCGAAGATCAGGTGGGCGACGAACGCTACGTCGCAGTCGACGGTGGTGTCCTCACGAAGGTCGGTGGTGACGTGAGGGTCGCCACGATCGCAGCAGTGGAGGGTGACCGCCTCGAAGACCTCGAGCGCACCGTGGTCAAGTCGTTTCGGCGTCTCGACGAACGCGAGCGCACTGCGCGGGCGGCGATGAGTCGAATCGAGAGCCGCGTGCTCCACGAGATGTTCGAATTCGAGGACGACAGGTGACGAACCGCGAGGACGATCGTCGGCGATTCGGCCGGACCATCGGCAACAAGGCCGACCGGCGGCTCGAGGCGCGCCGACGAAACGATGACGTGTGGTTCTGGCTCGGAATGCTGGGGTTGGTCGGGTGGTCGGTTGCGATCCCGACGGTGGCCGGCGTCGCTCTCGGTCTGTGGCTCGACTCGGTCGCTCCCGCACCTTTCTCGTGGGTCCTGACGATGCTCGTGGTCGGGCTCGCTCTCGGCGTGCTCAATGCGTGGATCTGGGTCCGGCGCGAGTCTGCGGACGAACGGGACGGAGCTGAGCGGCTGGTGCCACCGGACTCGACGACCGGGGAGGACGTGCCGTGATCGGTGATCTCGCACTGGGCTCCGTGGTCGGGTTCGTCGTCGGCGTGGCGTTCTTCGGGGGGCTCCGATGGACGGTGTCTCGCCTGGAACACGCCCGACGTCCCGTGCTCCTGGTCGCGGTGAGCTTCCTCATCCGAGTTGCGGTCGTCGCAGGAGCGGTGATCGCAGTCGGTCGAGGGTCACTCGCCAGGGTGCTCGCCGCAGTGGCCGGCCTCCTGGTCGTGAGGACGGTCATGGTCTATGCGGTCAGACGCCGGCTCGGAGCGACGGAGGTGGCGCAATGGACCTGACCCAACTGAGTCCCGACGAAGTCGTCTTCTGGGAGTGGGGATTCGTACACGTCAACGCCACGATTGCGTTCACATGGGGCGTCATGGCGATCATGATCGCTGGTGTGTGGCTGGCAACGCGGCGGCTGACGGACGCCGCCGACGTGCCTCGAGGTCAGAATGTCCTCGAGGTCGTCATCGACTACATCGCCGACCAGATCCATGAGATCAGCGGGGGCGACCGTCCCGAACCGTACCTCCCGTTCGTCGGGACGATCTTCCTCTTCATCGCCGTGGCGAACCTGCTCGCGATCTTCCCCGGCTACGTCCCGCCGACCGCATCGCTGTCCACGACCGCTGCGCTCTCGGTGGCGGTGTTTCTCGCCGTGCCGATCTTCGGGGTGAGCCGGCAGGGCTGGCGCGCCTACCTCCGCCACTACATCGAGCCGAATCCCATCATGCTCCCCTTCAACGTGATCGGAGACCTCTCTCGGACGCTGGCGCTCGCAGTGCGCCTGTTCGG
>CBDTXZ010000334.1:0-2280 GCA_965364515.1 uncultured bacterium | reverse complement strand
GGGGCTGCGTTGTGGAGGTCGAATACCGCTCTGGCAGTCGGTTGGCTGTCGGGTGGGATCCTCGGCTTGTTCGTATTGATGGTCTGGCTTGTGGGCTACGCGCTCTCGAATGGAACGTGAACGGATCGCGTGCTCGACCTAGAGGGCCCTGCAAGAAAGCTCAGGGTCCGGCGAAGACGGCGGGAGCGAACACGTCCCCCGCTCCACCAGCGACCAGCTCGACGTTGCCTCCGTCCGGGTCCATCGAGTACACCTGGAAGGGTCCGTCACGGTCTGACGTGAAGTAGATCGAGCTTCCATCGCGAGACCACGCCGGTTCGTCGTCCCACGACTCTCCACCGGCCAGCAGCCGTTCCTCACCCGTTTCGACGTCGATGACCCAGATGTCGCTGTCCCCACCGTTCGTGGGTTCCTTGGTGAATGCGATGAGGGTGCCGTCCGGCGACCAGGAGGGCGTGAATCCGTTCTCGGTCAATCTGATCGGGTCGGATCCGTCGACGTTCATGAGGTACAGGTCGAAGACGCCGTCACCGTCCCGATTCGAGTGAAAAGCGATTCGCTCGCCATCTGGGGACCACGCCGGGTCGCCGTCCCACGCATCGTTGTCGGTGAGCTGGGTGAACGAACCTTCGTCTATGTCGAGCACGTAGATCTCGTAGTCACCATCCCGCTGAGAATCGAGGGCGAGCCGGTCCCCGTCGGGCGCCCACGACGAGTATCCGTCTTCCCCAGGTGTGTCCGTGAGCTGTCGGAGCCCCGTGCCGTCGACATCGATGACGAACGTCTCCCAGTCGCCGGTTCGGTACGAATCGAACGTGAGCCGCGTCCCGTCTGGGGAGATTGCCGGATACTCGTCGTAGGACTCGTCATCCGTGAGTCGACTCTCAGTCCCGCTCTCGTCGATCAGATAGATGTCTGTGTTCTCGGTGTCCGGGTCCTGTCGCACGACAGCGAGGAGATTGCGCGATTCCACTTCGGTGCTCGGCGCAGGCGTGGCAGTCGTGGCGGTTGTGGACGACTCGGTCGATGTCGTGACGACCTCTTCGGTAGAAGATGTGACGTCAGCGGCGGACCCGCTGCAGGCCGATGCGAACACCAGCACTGCGCAGGCGAGCAGTGTCGGGCCGGGTCGAAGCATGTTCACGGTGGGATCGCGCACGCCGAGTCAACCTAGTTGAGTCCTGGGTCGCCCGTCGGAAGGAACCTAATCATGGGCGGAATCTGCCATCGAAAGAGCCCCCCAGCAATAGTGCCGGGAGGCTCTTCATCGAGGTCGTAGGCCGCCCGGGACTCGAACCCGGAACCTTGGGCTTAAGAGGCCCCTGCTCTGACCAGTTGAGCTAGCGACCCAACGGAAAGGTTAGTCATTCGGCGATATGCAACTCCAACCGAGTCGGAGGCCTTCTATCCATCCGGTAGTCCGGAGGAAATGATCGGTGCTTCGGCGTGCTCGCACCTGGATTACGCCGTGTGCCAGATGGTTGCGGCGATGACCAGTTCCCTCGGGCTTGATGAAGGTCTTGTTGAAATCGTCACGCTCGATCGTGAGTGCTTCGCACCAGAATGCGATGGCTGCCGCCTCGTCGTTGCCGGCGTGGAGGTTCAACTTGGCTCGGAAGGTGAGACGGGCGTCGAGATATGTTCTGGACCAACTCATGAATAGTCGAACCAGGTCGGCATCAGAGTTCGCCAGCCCGAGGGCGTTCTCTGTCTTGAAGCCCTCTCCCCAATAGAGCACCACTCCTGCAATCCATTTGGGGTCTCTCGACTTACTGACCGCCTCCCGGCGGGCTCTCTCGATGATCGATGCGCGCTCTTCGCGTCGCTTGCGTTGGGTGTCGCGAGGGACGCCGCGTCGGCCGGCAGTCCGGGAGCGGATCGCCTCGGCCTGAGCCGGGGTGAGCACGATGTCGGCACACCAGCCTGCGATCGTGCTCTTGGCAGCGGGGACGACGTTTCCGATCTCGGTGTAAGTCCAGCCGAGTCGCCGGAGTTCGCGTCCGAGGTGTGACCGTTCCCACTGGCTGAGTTCGGAGACGTGGGCCAGTTGGCGCTGGAGTTCGGCTGGGATCGGTGGTTCCACTGGGACAAAGTATCGACCGGGTGTGACCGATTCAGGTGGTCGCGACTTCAGCGAACGGGTAGCGTGACGTCACACGGGTTGTGGCGCAGCTTGGTAGCGCGCCTGCTTTGGGAGCAGGAGGTCGTGGGTTCAAGTCCCACCAACCCGACTCTATTGGTACTGGCCGACTGATGGACAGGTGAGTTGCTGGTCCACTG
>CBDTXZ010000333.1:0-2287 GCA_965364515.1 uncultured bacterium | reverse complement strand
GGCTTTGACCATCTTCCTGTCGACGCCAAGCTTCTTGTATGCGGGTAGGCAATTCTATCCCGTTCTCTTCGGAGGAGATGCCGTGACTCGGGAATGCATCACGCAGTAATTCTCGTACACGGAAAGGGCGACGAACCAAATGAACGTTGATTCGCCGCCCTTTCTGTTTCGGCCCAAAATCCTCTCCGCGCAAGCGGGTCCAAGTTCGAGTCTCGGCTCCGGCACCAATGATTTGGCTAGTTAGAACCGGTACGGGAAAGACGCTGACCTGCTACCTCAACGAGGAAATCGAGCATGGCCGCGTTCACTTCCTCCGGTTCCTCGATGAACATGAAGTGCGTTGCGCCGGCCAGATCGACCGTCGTGCTGTCTGGAATCTCGGCATCCATCTGGTGGGCAACCGCCCGGCAGGCGTCGAGATCGTACTCGGCCGTGATGATCAGGGCGGGTGCGGTGATCCGCTCGAGCTGCTCGGCCGCTGGAGGGGTAAGGAAACGCCGAGGGTCGGGGTTCTTGAAGTGCCAGAAGTCGTAGTCGCTCCAGATCGCTTTCACGCGGTCGAAGGCTCGAGGCGGGACCTTCTCCGGGTACCACCAGGTCGCGGCGAGGAGTTGCTCGAGCGCGGCGTCCCGCCCGCCGCTGACCGCAGCGGCACTGATCGTGCCGAAGTCCTGAAAGAGCGTTTGAGCCAGCGGCGAGTCGTAGCCGTAGAACCAAGGTCCGATGGCGATCAGCGAGCTGCACCGGTCGGGGAACGCCAGACAGAAATCGACCGCGATGGCGCTGCCCATCGAGAAACCGGCAATGTGAGCGCGTTCGATGTCGAGATGCGCCATCAAAGCTTCGAGATCCTCGAAGTCGCTGTAGGGAACCCCTTCATCTGGCGGCATCGACTTGCCATAGCCCCGGACGTCGTAGCGCAGCACGCGATGAAGCCTGGCGAGGGCGTCGAACTGGCCGTCGAAGTACCGGCGATCACCGAAGTTCCCATGGATCAACACGATCGGGTCGCCCGTGCCGGCGACCTCGTAGTACAGCCGCGTGCCATTGACCTCCGCGAAGCCGGTCTCGATCTTCGGCCCCGAAGCCGAGGTCGTCTCCTCCGGATCGAAAAGCCCTGAGGTCGCGAGTCGTCGGGCGACATTGGTCATCTCGCCGAGACGCCCTCGTTCGCTGGTCCCGAACCAGGCCACGACCAGGTCTCTCGAGGGCGAGACGTAGAGACCCTGCCCACCGAAGCCGCCCTTGTACAGGTCACCGTCGGTGGTGACGATGTCCCAGTGTCGAGTGCTGTGAAGGAAGGCCTCGTCACCCAGTTTCTCATTGTGCCGGCGCCGCCGCTCCTCGCTCGTCAGCTCGGGCCGGCCGGCGTCTTGAATCGCGCTCAGGTACGCGTCCGACACCACCGGATCCTCCCCGGACCGTCCCGTCGGCGTGAAGAGCAAGCCGTAGCGAGCCAAGTCCCGGACGGTACTGCTGACCCCACCGGCCGAGAAGGCACTGCCGTGGGCGGTGGAGATGACAAAGGCATCGGCCTCTGCGCCGACGCGCCTCCAGATCTCACGCTCGACGAAATCGGAGTAGCGCTCGCCAGAGACGGACTCGACCAGCGCGTTGAGAAGCTCGGTGTTCACCGAGGTGTAGTCAAAGACCTGGCCCGACGGCACCTTGCGGGCCATCTGGGCGATGGACTGCATCGAGCCGACTGGGCTCTGATCCGTCTTCGGCCAGCCGAAGGCGTCGTAGAAAGCCCAGAAGCACGCGTCGGGGTCCTCCTTGACCTCTGGACAGTCGATCCCCGAGGCCATGTCCAGGATGTCGAGGACCGGGACCCCTTCCCAGGCGGTGCCGGCCAGGGCGTCGAGATAACTCTCGACGGGCCGACTCACGTCGATCTGCCCTCGGTCCTCCAGGATCGCGATGGCCGTCGAGAGCACGGTCTTGGAGACCGAGAACCAGAGATGCCGGTCGTCAGGTCGCATCCGCGGATAGGACTCGAAGACGATCCTCCCCTGGTGCAGGACCACCACGGCGTCCACGTGGGACTCGTTCACGTAGTCGGCAACAGTCCATTCGCCAGAGCTGACCGGGACCGTCAGCTCCTGGATCTCGATCCTGGGGTCCATCGGCAAGGGCTGGATGGGCCCCTCCCGCCGGAGGACGACCTGCGGCCAGAACTCCCACGGGTGAACATAGATGTAGCGGGTCGACGGCCCGCCGCCGGTCCACGCAGTGAACCCGGGGTCGAACTCTCGATGCAGCTGCCGGACTGCGTCGACGGTGAGTC
>CBDTXZ010000332.1:0-2294 GCA_965364515.1 uncultured bacterium | reverse complement strand
TGGCACCCAGTCGCTGCACACGAACTCCTACGACGAGGCGCTCGGCCTCCCAACCGACGAATCCGCCATGATCGCCCTCCGGACCCAGCAGATCCTCGCCGACGAGTCCGGCATGACCGACACCGTCGATCCCTTCGCCGGCTCGTACTTCATCGAGTCACTCACAGACCAACTCGAATCGAAGGCGACGGAGCTCTTCGACCGGGTGGAGGCCTTCGGTGGCGCCGTCAGGGCGATCGAGGAGGGATTCATGCAACAGGCCATCGAAGACGCCGCCTACGCCGAGGCCCGTCGCCAGGAGTCCGGAGCCAGTGTCGTGGTCGGCGTCAACCGGTACGGGTTGGACAACGAGCCGCCGATCCCGGTGCTCTCCGTGGACCCCGCACTGGAGCAGGCCCAGGTCGGCCGGCTGCGGGCTTGGCGCGAAGCCCGTGACCCCGATGCGCTCTCGACGGCCCTCAACCGGATCGAGACGGTCGCCCGTGGTTCGGACAATCTGCTCCCGACGATGAAAGAGGCACTGGCGCTCGGTGCGACCGTCGGCGAGGTGTCCGACGTCCTGCGGGGAGTGTTCGGAGTCCACCGGCCCTCGTGACCGCCTCGGAGCCTGGTCACTCGAGCGGGTAGCCTCTCGGTTCTGAGCTCTTCGAGGACGACATGAAACACCTTCTGATCATCGGTGGCGGTCCCGCCGGCACCAGCGCAGCCACGACGGCTGCCGCGCGCGGCTGCCGGGTCACCCTGGTCGAGAAGTCGATCGTCGGAGGAGCGGCCCACCTCTGGGACTGCATCCCCTCGAAGACCATGACGGCGACCGCCGTCCGGATCGACTCGATCCGCAACGCCGCCAAGCTCGGCCTGGTCGCCGAGCCAGGGCAGGTCGATCCGAAGCAACTGGCCGAGCGCATCTCGCGTATCTCCGAGGACATCACCGGATCCTGGAACAGACTCCTCACATCGCAAAACGTCGACATCATCCGCGGCACCGGAAAGTTCGTCGGTCCCAACAGCGCCGAGGTCGAAACAGAGACAGGAACCCGCCATGTCGATTTCGACTACGCACTCGTCTCCACCGGTTCGTACCCGAGGGTGCCGGCGTGGGCCGACATCGACGGTGATCGGATCCTGACCACCAGAGACGCCTACGACCTGCCGGTGATCCCAGAGCACATGGTGGTGATCGGCTCCGGCGTGACCGGAGTCGAGTTCGTCCACATCTTCAGGAGCCTCGGATCGAAGGTGACGCTGGTGGTCAGCCGTCAGCAGATCCTGCCGCATCGGGATGCCGAAGTCGCAGCGGTCCTCGAAGCAGACTTCATCGAGCGAGGAGTGAAGCTCGTGATCGGCGCCAGAGCCGAGGCGATCAACCGAACGGACGACGGCATCGAGGTGATCTGCGATGACGGAAGGATCGTGCGGGGCTCGCACGCACTGCTCGCCATAGGATCCGTGCCTCTGACCGCCGGACTCGGTCTGGATGCCGCCGGGGTCGAGACCGACCACGGATACGTCCCTGTCAACGAATACCAGGTGACCTCACAGCCGCACATCTACGCCGCCGGCGACTGCACGGGGCAGATGCCGCTGTCCTCGGTTGCGTCGATGCAAGGCAAGAAGATCGCCCAGCACATCGTCGGTCTGCCGGTGACACCCATCGACTATTCCAAGGTCACCCAGGCGGTCTTCACCGAGCCGGAGATCGCGTCGGTCGGCCTCGAAGAGGTCCAGGCCGCGCAGGAGGGTCGCAAGGTCCGCACCACCAAGGTTCCGTTCGCAGCCAACGCCCGTGGGGTGCTGCAGGGCTATCAGAGTGGTTTCGTGAAGGTGATCTCCGATCCGGCGACCGGTGTCGTCCTGGGCGGGACGATCGTCGGGCACAGAGCATCCGAGTTGATCGGGATCCTTGCGCTCGCCGTCCAGGTCGACGTCCGAGCCGACCAGCTGCTCGAAACGCTGATGGTCCACCCGTCGCTGAGCGAAGCCATCACGGACGCCGCCGAGTAGACGATGAAGACGTCGACGCTGCTGATCCTGTCGGCGATCTGCGCGATCGTCATCATCCTCGCCGGAGGCCTCTGGTTTCTGCTCGGGGTCACGTGAACCCGCTGACGCTGCTCGATGCCTTCGGTGAGCGCGCATTTCTGATCGGACTCGGGTTCGGCCTCGGGGTGGGCGTGATCGCGATGGCGCATCGCAGGGTGTCGGTCTGGTTCCTCTCCACAGGTCTCGCCGCTGCGCTGGGTCTCCTCGTCGCAGGGCGCATCGAGATGCTCGACACGCCCCCGGTGATCCTC
>CBDTXZ010000331.1:0-2296 GCA_965364515.1 uncultured bacterium | reverse complement strand
AGCCCATCCTCGGCGATGGAAACGACCGAGTTCGAGAACGGTTCGGGCGACGTGTTCACGGCGGCACGGGTGGTCGCCTTCGTCGAGTGCGCAGACAACGCGAGACCGCCCGCAACCAGGCCCCCGAGTGCTGCGCCGATGCTCTCGGACTCACCGGCCAGCACGACGCCGAGGGCAGCTGCGCCGAGCGGCCGTATGACGGTGTTGGCCACGTCCCAGAGGTTGTCGACGTACGGGATCTTGTCACCGACGAACTCGATCGAGTAGAGGACCGCCGCGACGACGAGTACGTCGGTCCGGGTGAGCACCTCGGGGATGTCCGCCCACCCGAGTCGGCCGGCGAGGCCGAGGATCACCGTGACGGCATAGAGGTTGATTCCCGACGCCCAACCGGATCCTGCGAGCAGGCCCAGCTCAGTCATCGATCAGTCCGGTCTCACGATGTAGATGGCGAGGGACAGGTCGCCTCCCTCGCCTCTTCCGAGCCCGACGCCGATCACGTCGTTCAGCCATGCGAGGTCCTCGTTGCCCGTGGCGAACGTGATCAACTCCTGGGGACGGGCCTCGGTCTTCGATACGCCCAGACTCACGCCGATGGCGCGATACGCGACCGTCTCGCGCTTGGATCCGATGGTGCCGCGGATCTCGAGTTCCATGTTGCCGTCCGGCCGGACGGTCACGTAGTCGATGCCGTTGACCGCCCGCTCGCCGTCCCAGTGGCGGGACGTCGCCACACCTTCGAACGGGAAGTCGATTCTCGTGCCGAGCGGCATGTTCCCCAGCATCCTGGGTGACATCGAAGCAGAGATATCACAGAACGGCTCGAGCGTCGGCAACGCAATCACTCCTGGTCGAGAGAGGTCAACGCTACCCGGCGACGGCTGCAAAGGCATCGTCTCCGGCCCCGATTGCCGGCCCGTTCGCAAGCGAAGCCGGGCGCCTGTCAGGCGACCGAGACGGTCTCCCGCTCGACGACGGCGTCTCCACGCCGGCGGTGCCAGCCTTCCCACAGGACCAGCAGGGATGGCAGCACCATCACGGCACCGAAGAGGCTGAGCACGATCGCATAGGCGGTCACCTGGCCCATTTGCCGGAACGGGGTCAGCGAGGAGGTGATGAGGATCCCGAATCCCGCTGCGGTGGTGAACGCCGAGCCGGCGAGCGCCCCGCCGGTGTGCCGCGTCGTGGAACGGATCGCATCGTCGATGTCGTCGAACCGACCGCGGTCTTCCTCGAAGCGGCGGGCCATGTGGATCGTGTACGGAACGCCGATACCCACCGCCAATCCGGTGAGTGTTGCGGTCACTGGACCGAAGGGGATTCCCGACAGGTACATCGCGCCGAAGGTCCACAGCACCACGAGAGCCACCGGGATCATCGTGAGCACCCCCAGGAATGGCCGTCGGTTCTCGAACCAGAAGTTGATGGCGAGCACGATCGTGGCCGCGATCAGGGTGATGACGAGCGACTGGACCTGGGAAGCCGACAGAGACGAGACGATCTCGTCTCCGATGATGTTCTGTGACGTCGGGATCGCCTCGAAGCCGGCGTCGATGATCGGCTCGATGTCGGCCTTCAGGGCCTCGTTCAGCTCACCAGCCCCCTCCTCGCCTGCCTGCGTCGACACCTCGACGAGCGTCGCCTGGGCGTTGTAGACCGCACCCATCTCGACCGGCGCCACCTCTGCGGCGGCGGCGTAGATGGCGGCCACGTCTGCATCGGGCGACATCGAACCCGTCTCGGGATCGAGCCCGTTGGCGACGGCAGCCTGAGCGAACTGAGG
Organism: uncultured bacterium; assembly: GCA_965364515.1. GTDB lineage: Bacteria > Actinomycetota > Acidimicrobiia > Spongiisociales > ZC4RG35 > JAHEDH01. Next base: position 513 of record CBDTXZ010000331.1, on the reverse strand, counting down.
ATTGGTCGGTTGACCGTCCTGTCCCGGGATCAACAGCTGTTGGACCACGCTGACCGGTGACGTCACCGCCGCCTGGACGCCGAAGGGGGTCGGGAACGTCAGGACGTCGGGAGTGTCTGCCATGTTCTGGGCTGCAGCCGCCAACGCGTTGTACGCCTCGGGGGTTGCGGTGTCTCCGTCGACCAGAACCTGTGTGGTCTCCCCGAAGCCGCCACCGAAGGTCTCGGCGAGCGTGTCGAACGTCTGGACGTACTCGGAGTCGTCCGGGAGGAAGTCCGTGAAGGAGAACTCGGTCGAGATGTTGGCGAGACCGAGATACCCGAGACCGCCGAGCCCGAGCATCACGACGAGGGTGGGAATCGGCGCGCGTTCGGCGAACACCGCCGTCCGCTCCATGATCTTGGGGAGGAGACGTTCGCTCGTCGCTCCCATCGCCTCTCGGGGAAGTTCTCCGTTGTTCTCGGCACGACGATCCAGGATCTGGCGCACGGCCGGCACGAAGGTGAGCATGAG
>CBDTXZ010000330.1:0-2297 GCA_965364515.1 uncultured bacterium | reverse complement strand
CCGACGACACAGAGCCCACCGATGACACGGAGCCGCTGGGCGAGGAGATCCTCACTGACTTCGGTGTCGATCTCGAGGCCGGAACCATCACGATCGGACTCCTGTCCGACCTCACCGGCGTCTTCTCGGCGCTCGTCAATCCCGTAGTCACGGGTTGGGAGGCTCAGGTCGAGCAGATCAACGCCAACGGAGGCATCCACGGTCTCGAGATCGTGCTCGAGGTGCGGGACACCGTCTACACGGTGGATACCCACGTCCAGCTGTACAGCGAGATCCGAGACGATGTCGTTGCGATCGGTCACTCGACCGGTTCGCCGCACTCGGTCGCGATCGCTCCTCAGCTGGCTGAGGACTCGATGCTCGCGCTCCCTCTCACCTGGTACTCGGGATGGTCGGATCCGGCACTCAACCAGAACCTCATCCCTCACGGCATCCCCTATTGCCTCGAGGCGATGAACCTGCTCGGCTACGTCTCGGACAACATGCCGGATGCGTCGACGATTGCGATCGCCTCCCAGGCGGGTGACTTCGGGGAGGACTCCGCGGTGGGTGCCAAGCTCGCTGCCGAGGCGCTCGGGTTCGAAGTCGTCTACGACGGCCAGGCCGAGATCAATCCCGGTGACGAGTCCTCGCTCGGAGCTGTTGCAAACCAGATCGTCACATCAGGAGCCGACATCGTCTGGGTAGCGACCTCGCCCGGCGCCTACGCGGGTATCTATGGTCAGGCCTTGGCCGGAGGATTCACGCCGATGGTGTGGTCGGGCGTGTTCGTCGCCTGGCAGTTCCCGTTGATCGGTCCCGACTCCCCACTCGCAGACGCGGTGCAGCGGGACATGATCTTCAGCCTGCCGTTCCCCAATTGGAGCTCGGAGAATCCTGGCACTCAGGCCGCAGTCGAGGCGATTCGCGCATATGCCCCGGACGCTCCCGCCTATGAGTACTACCTCGAGGGCGTCGGCGAGGCGATCCTGCTGGAGCGGATCCTCAATGCTGCTTACGAAAGCGGTGACATGACCCGAGGTGGCGTGCTCGCCGCGGCGAAGAGCCTCGAGGCCGTGAGCTGGGATGGCTTGTGGCCAGAGGAGACATATGCAGGAGAGCCGAACGACATCGTGAACCGCACGTCGTACATCGTGCGTCCGAACGTCGCCGATCTCGCTGCCGGAGGTTCCGGTCTCGAGATGCTCGCTCCGGACTACACCCATCCGATCACGGAGGCGTACCAGTTCGACGGCGCCTGCTTCGAGGCGTTCGGATGATCAACTAGCCCGTCGGCGGGTGGCGGCACCGGCCGCCACCCGCCGGGTGCTTCGAGAAGGAGGAGAAGATGCTCGCAGTCGAGAACCTCGAAGTCGTCTACAACGACGTCGTGCTCGTGCTGCGCGGCATCTCCCTCGAGGTGGCCGACGGTCAGATCGTCGCACTCCTCGGCGCAAACGGAGCGGGCAAGACCACCACGATGCGGGCCGTGACCGGTCTGCTCGAGGTCCACGAGGGCGACGTCACGAAGGGCTCGATCCATTTCAACGGCGAGGACGTGACCCACGTCGATCCATCGGCGCGCGTGAAGAAGGGGATCAGCCAGGTGATGGAGGGCCGGCGCATCTTCGCCGAACTGACCGTCGACGAGAATCTCACGGCCGGCGCCTACACCAATCGAAACTCCAAGAACGTCAAGCAACAACATGATCGGGTCATGACGTTGTTCCCACGGTTGGCGGAGCGGCGGAAGTCGGTTGCCGGCTACATGTCGGGCGGCGAACAGCAGATGCTGGCCATCGGCCGTGCCTTGATGCAGGACCCGAAGCTTCTCATCATGGACGAGCCTTCGCTCGGTCTGGCCCCGAAGCTCGTGCAGCAGATCAAGGAGATCGTCGTCGAGATCAACCAGCAGGGAACCTCGGTGCTCCTCATCGAACAGAACGCGAACATGGCTCTGTCGATCGCCCACCACGGTTACATCATGGAGACCGGCAAGGTGGTGATGGACGGCGACCCGAAGAAACTGCTTCAGGACGAGGACGTCCAGGAGTTCTATCTGGGGCTCCACGGCGAGGGCGAGCGCAAGTCCTTCAGAGACGTGAAGCACTACAAACGCCGCAAGCGGTGGCTGTCGTGACCTCGCTGCGCTCGCCGGTCTGCGCATTGCGATATGCGGTGTGCGGCACCCCGTCGATGCAGCGCAAAGCGGATACCGCAATGCGCATTGCAGAGGACGTGGACCGTGACTGATACAACGGAACGTTCTCAACAGGCCGCGAGCGACTACACCGGCCACCTCCTCGAGGTCGACGACG
>CBDTXZ010000329.1:0-2318 GCA_965364515.1 uncultured bacterium | reverse complement strand
AGGGGGTCACAGTCACGCGATGAGGGTGCCATCGATATCGATGGCACCCTCATCAGTCAGTGTCGACCGGCCGAGGCTTCTCAGCGCTGACACGCTCTACGCTTGCACGGCTCGTCAGACAGACTCATCACCACGACCCCGTTGTTGAGATCCGAGACGATGATCGTCCCGTCATCGAACACATCGACTCCCCACAGGCCGAGAAAGCCCGATGAGAACTTGTTCGTCTGGTTCAGGTTGAAGATGTTGTTCGGGAGCCGAGGTTCGGTGTCCATGTGCGCGATCGGTGAGAGAGTCACGCTCTCACCCCGCTCATCGACGATGTCGAACACTCGCATTCCGGACGTGTAGGAAGCGACATACAAACGTCCATCCTTGACCACGAAGTTGTGATCGATACCGACGGTGCCGTCGGAGTACCTCTCGTCGAACGTCGGCGCATCGAGGTCTTCGATGTTCACGATGTATGTGCCGATCTCGGGTTTGACCGTCCCGTTGATGGCTGCTTCGAACAACTCGTCCAGCTCATCTCCGATGAACAGGTGAGTCAGATCCTCGGTCGGAGCCCCGTTGTGACTGAAGAACATGCCCTCCGAAGCGAGCGAGAACGTTGCGATCTCCGCGACGTTGGCCTTGTCAGTGACGTCCCAGATGAACGTCTCGGCGGTGAAGCCGTCGAACACGAAGGCGATGTCACGTCCTTGGTGGTCCGAGTCCGGCCCGTCGTAGTCGTTGACGATGAACACGTCGTGCTCGGCAGTGTCTGCGAGGCACGCCGCCACCGATGGGTTCGTTGGATCCGTCTTCACATCGAGTATCAGCATGTTGAAGTCTGCTGGCTCTTCGACGCCGCAGGCGTTGTTCGCCGCCCCATGGGCCAGATGCGTCCCCGGAAGATATGCGAAGCCTTCCGAATCGATCTCGATGTTGTGGGCGCCCTCGTAACCACCAGGGCGAACCAGGTGCACCTCGAGATGGTCAGACACATCGGTTCCCGGCGCCGCCTCGGGCAGAGCATCGAGCCCCGAGAGGTCGACGATGATCAGGTCCGTGTCGAACGGCTCCCCGAATCCTTCACGCGTGAAATAGCCGTAGTTCCCCCATGTGTCAGGGTCACCCCACAGGTGTGTGAAATTGAAGAACGCATCGGGAATGAACGCCGGGATCGTTCCGACGAACTCGACATCGCCAGGGTCCGTGACCCGAATGAACCCGATGCCCCCACTGTGAGTGACGAGCGCGTATTGCTCCCCCGCTTCCGACGTCCACTTCTCGATGTCTGAGGCGAAGCCCTTGGCGATCCCGAATGCAGGGATCGGCAACGCGCCCATGTCCGTCGGAGTCACCTGCCCATGGAACACCATGTTCTCGGTGTCAGGGAACGGACCGATGAACTCCGGCAACGAGGCGACACCGTCACCGCCAGCCATGGCTGCGCTGGGGAGCAGCAGCAAGACTGCTACGACAAGTGCACCAAGCTTCCGCCGATCGTGGTCAGCCGTCATTTTGAATCTCCGATCTCTCGGCTTCCACTTCGGGGTGCCCGGTCAGTCCGAAGACCGCCAAACTCACCCCGGTTGCATGGGACTGGGTCTGCCGTCGAGGCCGGCCCTTGCCACGCAGTGATGACCATATGCACACGCGCTATCAGCGCGCTCACAGATCTCCGAATTCTTCAGGTCGAACTCTCCGAAGTCGACCGCCAACTCGTGCCTCGCAGAACAGCGCGGTGTGCTGTGAGCTAGCCGATGACTCGGAGATGGTCACGCGCCGCTCGTCCTCCTCGGCATGATCACCCAGACGCCGCTCAACGATCTATCACCCGCTGGAGTCGTCGTCGGAGAGTTCCTGGCCTGAATGGTCGCTCTCGGAGCGGTCGCCATCGCCAAAAGTGGCAGCCAGGCCGGCTTCGAGAGCGGCGGTCTCCGCATCACTCAGTCGCGCCTCGGGATGAGTCAGCCTGTACTGCCACGGTGGCATCGAGCCGTCCCGCACGGTCTCCGCCGCATCATCTCCCTCCTGCTCCAGATGCCACTCCGAGAAGTTGAGCTCTTCCCTGCCCTCGTCGACATCGCGCTGCAGTGCCCACGAGACCGGAGCGATGTTCGAGTACCACGGCCATTCGGTCTCGTTGCTGTGACAGTCGAAACACGCAGCGGCAGCCAGCACGCGCGTCTGCTGGGAATCCCATGCAGGCTCCTGGACAACGGGTGGATTGGCATGATCTCTGCCGTAGGGAACGAGTTGAATGGCAAGCGCGGACACCGCCAACACGACCAGGCCTCGCCTGACCCACACACCCATGTCGAGCCTCCTCT
>CBDTXZ010000328.1:0-2329 GCA_965364515.1 uncultured bacterium | reverse complement strand
AAGACTCTGAGGATGATGCGGCGGAGTGAGGGCCGGACCGCCCAAAGGGAGGGTCAGATGAACAGGCTCGGACTGACGGGAAGGCTTGCGGCGCTTGCTGCGCGGCGACCCTGGACGACGCTACTGGTTTGGCTGGCTGTGATTGCTGGGGCCGGGTTCGCCTTGACGAACCTCGGCGATGCTCTCACACAAGAACAGGAGCTGTTGGTCGAGACAGAGGCAGAACGCGCGCAAGCGCTGATCGACGAGGCCCGAACCGCCGCCGGGGCCGACACCTCGATGCAGGAATTCGTTCTCGCCATCAGCGAGAACGGTGCGACGTTGGAGGATCCCGATTTCGCCGCGTTCGTCGGTGACCTAGCGCGGAACCTGCGCAGCACCGACCACGTGGTCGCAGTGGTCGCTCCAACCGACGGCGTGCCCGGGCTGGTGTCCGCTGATGGAACCATCGCGCTGATTCAAGCCACGCTCGATACCGACCAGTGGAACGAGGCCTCAGAACGTGCCGAACCCCTGGTCGAAGTGGTGGCCGACGCGGACCTGGCCGAGGACGTGAGAGTCGTGGCGGTTGGAACCGGCAGTATCAACGCCGAGTTCAACGAGCTCGCAGAACAGACGCTGCAGCGTGGAGAGGTCATCGGGATGCCGATCGCACTGCTCGTGCTCGTCGTGGTATTCGGGGCCGTCGTGGCAGCGCTCATTCCCATGGGGATGGCGATGCTGGCCATCGTTCTCGCCCTCGGGCTGACAACACTCGTCGGACAGGTCACCGACCTCAGCTTCTTCGTGGTGAACATGATCACGATGATCGGTCTCGCAGTCGGGATCGACTACTCGCTGTTCGTCATCCAGCGATTCCGCGAGGAGCGCCTTGCGGGACGTCCCGTCCAAGAGGCAGTTGCGGTCACGGGTGACACTGCGACCAGGGCGGTCGCGTTCTCCGGTTTCACGGTGGTGATCGCGCTGCTCGGGCTGTTGATCATGCCGGACACCGTGATGCGCAGCCTCGGAATCGGTGCGATCCTCGCCGTGATCGCCACCATGGCGATCGCGTTGACAGCGCTCCCAGCGCTGCTCGGGCTTCTCGGTGATCGGGTGAACCTGTTGCGCGTCCCCTTCACGCACCGCAGCACCGACACCTCCCACCGGTTCTGGACGGCGATCACCCGGATCGTCACGGCCCGTCCCGTCGTGAGCGTCCTCTTGGCAGCAGGTCTCCTGCTTGCCGCTGCCTCGCCGTACCTGAGTATCGAGATCGGAAGCAACTCCATCGCGTCGCTCCCAGAGGACTCCGACGCTCGGGTGGGCTTCGAGACGCTGAACCGTGAGTTCCTGGGCGGCGTGCTGACCACGCCGATCGCAGTCACCGCCGACGACGTGTCAACTCCCGATGTTGCCGATGGCATCGAACGTCTGACGGCTTCCCTCGAGGCAGACGACGCCTACGGCTCCGTTCAGGCGACGCCCGTACCGGGTGGCGAGTTGGTCCTGCTGGAGGCTACGACCCTGGTGGATCCGTCCACATCGGAGGGCCGGGCGGCGATCGATCGGCTGCGCACCGAGCAGATCCCGGCGGCGTTCGAAGGCGTTGACGCCGAGGTGCTCGTGGGTGGAGATGCCGCGTTCATGACCGACTACGTGGATGTGATCACGAGTAGAACACCGCTGATCTTCGGTGTGGTGTTGGGGCTCAGCTTCGTGCTGTTGTTGTTGGCATTCCGTTCGATCGTCGTCCCCTTGAAGGCGATCGTGATGAACCTGTTGTCGGTCGGCGCCGCCTATGGGTTGCTGGTCCTCGTGTTCCAGCGCGGTGTCGGGGTGGACTTGTTCGGCTTCCAGCAGACCGATGTGATCGAATCATGGGTTCCCCTCTTCCTCTTCGCAGTGTTGTTCGGGCTGAGCATGGACTACCACGTATTCCTCCTCAGTCGCATCAAAGAGCGGTACGACAAGACGAAGGACAACTCTGGTTCGGTGGCGTTCGGTCTGTCGGTGACCGGGTCGATCATCACCGGCGCCGCCTTGATCATGGTGGCAGTGTTCGCCGGTTTCGCCGCCGGCGATCTCGTGATGTTCCAACAGATGGGGTTCGGGCTCGGCGTGGCCGTGATCCTCGACGCGACAGTCGTTCGCACGGTCTTGGTCCCGTCGACCATGGAACTGCTCGGTGACCGCAACTGGTACTTCCCGAGATGGCTCGAGTGGCTCCCGGAGATCCATGTGGAAGGAGCCTGGGAAGAGCCGACCACCGTGATCGATCTTCGTGATGAACAAGAGTTGACGTTGCGAAGCTGAACGGCTGCAAACTTCCGTACAGACATCGGCGATC
>CBDTXZ010000327.1:0-2352 GCA_965364515.1 uncultured bacterium | reverse complement strand
CCGGCTGAAGGATCCGTCGGCCGGCTCGCCGACCACCCGGCCACGGACCGGGGGAGGCGGGGTCGAAGCAGGGACCACCGGCATCGGTTCGATCCACCCCCGACCGCCCGCGTCCGACCGGCGTCGCATCTACGCTCGGATGAGTCGTCGCGACCAGAGAAGAGAGGTTCGACATGGGATCAATGACCGGACGCTCCACCATCGTCACCGGAGCGGCACAAGGTATCGGCCGGGCCATCGGAGAGGCCCTGTTGGACGAGGGAGGTGACGTCTGCTTCGCCGACATCAACGCCGAAAAGGCAGCCGAGGTTGCTGCGGCGAACGACCAGCGGGCAGCCGAGAACGGTGCGAAGGTGATGTCCGCCGCTGTCGATGTCACCAAGCGTGATCAGGTTCGGGAGATGATCGCCAAGACGGTCGAGACCTTCGGCAAGCTCGACGTGAAGTTCAACAACGCCGGGCTCAACAAGCCGATGAACTTCCTCGACGTCACCGAGGAGAACTGGGACTTGATCATGCGGGTGAACGGCCTCGGTGTGCTCATCGGCATGCAGGAGGCAGCCAAGCAGATGATCGCCCAGGGCACCGGTGGGAAGATCATCAACACCGCGTCGATCGCCGGTCGGCAGGGGTACGACAACGTCGCTCCGTACTGCGCTTCCAAGTCCGCCGTGATCTCCCTGACCCAGTCGGGCGCCCGGGACCTCGCCAAGCACGACATCACCGTCACCGGCTTCGCTCCCGGCGTGGTCGCAACCGAACTGTGGGAGACCCTCGACAAGGACCTCATGGAGATCGGGGCATCGGAGCGTCCCGGCCAGGCGATGGAGGAGTTCTCGGCGAACATCCTGCGGGGTCGGCCCGCAACCCCGGCAGACGTCACCGGAACCACGACGTTCCTCGCGTCGCCGGCCAGTGACTACATGACCGGTCAGATCGTCATGATCGATGGAGGCATGGAACTGGTGTGATCGCCGGATCCGGCCGGTCGACTTCCCATCGGGCTCGGCCGGCCCGGGTGCGTTCTGCGTCAGAGCGGGTCGCCAGGGTGGCGATGAGTCGCAACCGCCTTCGAACGCACGTCTGACGCGGTCCATCCGGACCGGGCGCGCAGTCGACGACAAATGGCCCTGGTGCCTCACCCCATGCCGTTGCACGATCGAACGCATGCAGGCTCTCGCAACGTCCCGCCGATGGGCTGCAGCCGGTGCGATCGCACTGCTCGTCGGGTCGATCGTCTCGTTGATCGTGGCACCGTTCCTCATGCCGAACTCGTATTCGGTCGTCACCCACTCGGTCAGTGAGTCTGCCGCGCAGGGAGTCGACGGAGCCTGGCTGGCCCGAGCGGGGTTCATGTTGCTCGGTTTCGGTGTGCTGACCCTCGCCTCGATCGCAGGCGACCACTGGGGGCTCGCCGGGCGATCGATCTTCCGCGTCTACGGAGCCTCCATCATCGCAGCGGGGATCTTCTCGCACATGCCGTGGGAAGACGTTCCCTTCGACGCTTTCGAGGACACCCTCCATTCCTGGGCTTCCGGTCTGGTCGGGTTCTCCTTCATCGTGGGTGTCGTGTCCGTCGGCTACCAGCGCGGGCCGCGTGTCACTTCGGCCCACGTCTTCGACGCGCTTGCCGTGATCGCCGCCATCGGCATCTCCTACTTCGTCTTCGCCGCACCCGACGTCGCCGGGGTGATCCAGCGGATCATGTTCGTGATCGCATACGCCTGGTTCGGGCTCGAGGCGATCCGGATCGGATGGCGTACCGGCGAGAATCGGGCAACCTCCGAACCCGCGGCGAAACCCGCATACGTGGCCGGCTGATACACCCCATCCGGCACGCCGGCGGGTCGACGGTCGCCCCTGTCAGGGGCCGCTGCCGTACGGCCGGGTCAGGATCTCGAGCATGTGGCCGTCGGGATCCTCGAAGTACAGGCCGCGCCCTCCGTCCCTGCGGTTGATCTCACCGGGCCGGTTCCGACCTGGCAGCGCCCAGAAGTCGATGTTGCTCTGAGCGATGCGCTCGAAGATCTGGTCGAACTCCTCGTCTGCGACGAGGAACGCATAGTGCTGTGACGTGATCTCGCCGGACTCCTCGAGGTAGTCGAGCGACACGTCGTTGGCGGTCTCGAGGACGACGAACGGGCCGAACCGGCTGGGCTCTTTCAGTCCCAGGATCTCGGCTGCGAAGCGGGCGGACACCAACGGGTCTCGAGCGGACACGATGGTGTGGTTCAGTTCGACCGGCATGGCTCCGACCCTATCCGTCCTGGGTGCGGCGACGCGCCCCTGATCCGCGTGAGCCGATCACGGCAGTTCGTAGCCGGCCTGCTTCAGCGACGATGCGCCGCTGTA
>CBDTXZ010000326.1:0-2355 GCA_965364515.1 uncultured bacterium | reverse complement strand
AATGCCTTCGTTCCGCTCTACGTCAGCGCGGGCCGTCTCGCATCAGAAGCAACGACCGCCTGGTCCGTCCTCTTCTTCACGATCGGCTGGACGGTGGGAGCCAACCTGTCCTCCCGACTGCTCGACACGCATTCGGAATTGGCGGTCATCAGATACGGGTTCAGGACGACCGTCCCGTCCCTTCTCGCAACGGCCGTCGCGGCAGCGCTCGGCCTCCCGCTTCCCGTGGTGTTCGCCGGCCTGTTCGGGGTCGGCGTCGGGATCGGGTTCTCGACGAATGCCTCGCTCACACTGCTCCGGAGCATCAGTGCGCCGACGGAGATCGGGAGGTCGACTGCGGCCCATCAGTTCTTCCGCAACCAGGGCTTCGCGTTCGGATCCGCCATCGGTGGCGCTGCGCTCTTCGCCACGGTTGCCTCCATCATCGGCGACCCCGAGCTCGTCCGAGACGTCCTGGCGGGCGATCCGCAGATCGTCGGCGGAGCAGTCAGCGCCGCGGTCGTCGATGGTTTCGCACTCTCCGCCGTGATCGGGGCGGCCATTTCGGCTCTCGGTCTGATCGCCCTCAAGCGCGTTCAGACCGCACAGGAGGTCGGTTGATGCGTGCAACCAGGGCAGTCGCCCTATCCTCGTCTCAGTTGTGAAAGACACGACCACCATCCCGTCCACCGACCTCAACGGACCCCGCGAAGCCTGCGGCGTGTTCGGCGTGTACGCCCCCGGCCAGCAGGTGTCGGCAACGATCTACTTCGGCCTCTTCGCCCTCCAGCATCGGGGTCAGGAGGCAGCCGGCATCGCCACCTCGGACGGCGAAACGGTGACGGTGGTCAAGGACCTCGGTCTCGTGGCCCAGGTCTTCGACGAGAACGACCTGGCGGCGCTCGAAGGACACATCGGGATCGGTCACACGCGCTACAGCACGACCGGCTCGTCTCGATGGGAGAACGCCCAGCCGGTGCACCGCCAGATCGGCAACACGTCCATCGCGCTTGGCCACAACGGCAACCTCACCAACACCGCCACCCTCGCTTCCGATCAGGGAATCACCGGCGTGTCGAGCGACTCCGAACTGATGCTCGACATCATCTCGAGGAAGGTCAACGACGAACGATCTGATGCCCGCGGACTCGAGATGGCGATGATGGAAGTGCTGCCGCGGTTCGAGGGGGCGTTCTCGCTGGTCGTGATGGACCAGGGTCGCCTCGTCGGCGTCCGAGATCCGCACGGCTTCCGGCCGCTCTGTCTCGGGCGGATCGGCGCCAACGCATGGGTGTTCGCTTCAGAGACGGCCGCCCTCGACCTGGTTGGTGCCACCTTCGTGAGAGATGTCGAACCCGGGGAGATGGTGGTGGTGGACGCCACGGGCGTACGCAGCCACCGACCTTTTGGGTCGACGACGGCCAACCTGTGTGTGTTCGAATTCGTGTACTTCGCACGGCCCGACTCGAATCTGTACGGGACGAACGTGTTCGGAGCCCGTCAGCAGATGGGTCGGACTCTCGCATCCGAGTACCCGGTGAACGCAGACGTCGTGGTGCCGGTGCCGGAATCGGGGATCCCCGCCGCCCAGGGGTTCTCCGAGGCGTCGGGGATTCCGTACGCGGACGGGCTCGTGAAGAACCGCTACATCGGGCGCACCTTCATCGAACCGACCCAGATGCTGAGAGACCAGGGCATCCGGCTGAAGCTCAACCCCATCCCGTCCACCTTCGAGGGCAAGCGGGTCGTGCTCGTCGACGACTCGATCGTGCGCGGCTCGACCACCAGACAGTTGATTGCCATGGTCCGTGACGCCGGCGCAGCCGAGATCCACCTGCGGGTGTCGTCACCCCCGTACCGGTGGCCGTGTTTCTACGGAATGGACACCTCCGACCAGTCCAAGCTCCTCGCAGCCCGAATGACGGTCGAGGAGATCACCTCGTTCCTCGAAGTCGACTCACTCGGGTACCTGTCGATCGACGGGCTGCTCGAGTCGACCACCGCCCCACCCGAGTCGTTCTGCACCGCCTGCCTGTCCGGCTCCTACCCCACTCCCATCGAAGAGGGCGCCGGCAAGTTCGTACTCGAACCCGCCGCCGCGACCTGACCGTGGCCGACTATCGCTCCGCCGGGGTGGATCTGGCCGGAGCCGACAAGCACGTCGAGGCGATCCGCCCGCTGGTCACCGCCACGTGGGGTTCGAATGTCGTCGGTGGCTTCGGGGGATTCGCCGCAGGAATCGAGCTCCCAGAAGGGATGCGACGTCCCGTCCTCATGATGTCCACCGACGGGGTGGGGACCAAGCTCGAGATCGCCCGCAAACTCGGCATGTGGAAAGGGGTCGGCTACGACCTCGTGGCGATGTGTGTCGACGAC
>CBDTXZ010000325.1:0-2372 GCA_965364515.1 uncultured bacterium | reverse complement strand
ATGCGAGGATCGCGATGAACATGACGATCACCGTGATCACCGACACCAGCATCACTCCCTCGTCGTCGGGCTCGTAATCGACGGTCTCACCGACGATCGGAGCCTGCAGCGAGGCGATGGCGGCGGCATCGAGGCCGAGCTCTGCTGCAGCAGCCTGCAGGTTCACACTGCTCATGGCCGACACCACCGTGTCGACGACCCATCGAGGTGCGGCGGGCGCCCAGAAGACCGTGTAGGGGTCGACCACGAACGCATCGATGTCCCCGAATCTCAGCCGATCCATCCCTTCGGTGCGGTCGAAGCTCGCAACACTCACCCTCACATCGCCATACAGATACGCGGGGATCTCCGACTTCATCGCCTCGGTGGCGGCCGGGTCGACCATGCCGACCGTGATCGACGGCGGTCCGTCGTCAGAGCCGGTCACGGACACGGCGAGCAGGCCGCCTGCGACCAGTGCAACTGCGATGGCAGTCGTGATGAGGAACGCCTTTCTCCGCGAATACGCCTCTCTCCATGCGGCCAGGCCGACCAGTCGGAGTCCGGTCATGACGTCGCCGCCTCTCTGAACACTTCGGACAGCGGGGGAGGCTCGTAGATGAACTGAGTGACCCCGGCCCCCGAGAGGACGCCGGCGACGAACTCGAGGCTGCTGGCCGGGCCGAGTCGCACCCGTGCCCTGCCCCGTGACCGATGTACGATCTCGGCGTCTGGGAGATCGGCCACCCAGGCGGTGCTGTCGCCGATCGCTTCGACGTAACGCGTGTCGGATGCGGCTCGCAGCTCGTCGATTGCTCCCTCGAGAACCACGCGACCCCTGTGCATGATGACCACCTCGCGACAGAGATCCTCGACCACGTCGAGTTGGTGGCTCGAGAACAGGATCGCCGTGCCGCGCTCCGCCAGGCCCGCCAGGACCTCCGCCATGAACTCGCTCGCGATGGGATCCAAGCCGGCGAATGGCTCGTCGAGGATCACGAGTTCGGGCTCGTGCAGCAACGCAGCGACGAGTTGGACTCGCTGCTGGTTGCCATGTGAGAGTTCGTTGACGCGTGACTCGGCTCGATCCGACAGGGCGAATTCGGTCAGCCAGTGATCGGCCGCTCGCTCCGCCTGTTTCGTGCTCATCCCGTGAAGTCGGCCGAGATAGACGAGCTGCCACCGGACTTCCAGCTTGGGATACAGGCCACGCTCCTCTGGCATATATCCGAACCTCCGGCGAGCGGCGGCGTCGATGCGAGACCCGTCCCAGGTGATTTCGCCGGCGTCTGGTCGAATGAGACCGAACACTCCGCGCATGAGAGTGGTCTTGCCGGCCCCGTTCGGGCCCAAGAGACCGAGCATCTGTCCGCTCTTCACCTCGAGACTGCATCCGTCGAGGGCCGTCACCGCTCCGAAGGACTTCTCGAGACGATCGACCCTGAGCACGAACACCTCCGACGGAGCCGGCTCGCCGTCCGGCACCCGTATCGATCATGTGTGAGCCGGGACAGCCTCTCCAGGGCTGAATGTCACGATTGGTGGCCGAGCCCTGATCGTCGCACACCGGGCAGGACCAACGCCCCTTCAAGCTCGGACGGGCCGGTCATATGGTCGAAGTGATGTGACCCTTCAGATCGGACAGTTCGAGGTATCGGGCCCAGAGACAGCCGGCGGCGCCGTCATCGGAACGGTCAAAACCGTGAGGGGCAGCATCATCGATGCGACCTTCGAGGGCCGACTCCCCGAGATCCGCGATCTCGTGGTGCTCGGTGACGGTGTCGTGGCCGAGGTGTCCGCCCACGTCGACGACTCGACCGTTCGGTGCCTGGCCATGACGCGAACCCAGGGGCTCGCTCGCGGTGATCGCGCGAGCTCGCCGTGTCGGCCGCTCTCCATCCCGGTTGGCGAAGGCCTGCTCGGCAGGGTCGTAGACGTCTTCGGCGAGCCGATCGACGGCAAGGGTGACATCGCCTACGACGAGCTCCGGTCCATCTATCAGCCCCAGGTGCCGCTCCGCCGACGCTCGACCGGGTCGGAGATCTTCGAGACCGGGATCAAGGCCATCGACATCCTCACCCCACTCGAGCGCGGCGGGAAGGCGGGTCTCTTCGGCGGGGCCGGTGTCGGGAAGACGGTCCTGATCATGGAGATGATCCACAACATGGTCGGGCAAGGCGAGGGAGTGAGCCTGTTCTGTGGCATCGGTGAGCGGTCTCGTGAAGCCGAGGAGTTGTATCGGGAGCTCACCGACACCGGTGTGCTCGGGGAGGTCGTGTTGGTCTTCGGTCAGATGAAGGAGCAGCCAGGCGCCCGGCTCAGGGTCGGGCACGCAGCTCTGACGATCGCCGAGTACTTCCGCGACGTGCGTCGCCAGGACGTGCTGCTGCTCA
>CBDTXZ010000324.1:0-2378 GCA_965364515.1 uncultured bacterium | reverse complement strand
CAGAAGGATCGGATGGCCTTTGCGATGAAACTCAACTCGCTGGTTGCGTCTCCGTCCTTCCAATCCTGGAACACCGGTATCCCGCTCGACATCGAGACACTCCTCTACGACGGGAAGAAGCCGCGCGCCGCCATCATGTACCTCTCCCATCTCAGTGACAGTGAACGACAGTTCGTGGTGACCCTGCTGCTGTCGAAGGTGGTGACCTGGATGCGGACCCAGCAGGGAACGTCCAGCCTCAGGGCACTCGTCTACATGGACGAGGTGTTCGGCTTCGCTCCACCGACGGCCGAGCCGCCGTCAAAGAAACCGATCCTCACAATCCTCAAACAGGCTCGGGCGTTCGGCGTCGGAATGGTGCTCTCCACCCAGAATCCCGTCGACCTCGACTACAAGGCGATGTCGAACGCGGGCACCTGGATGGTGGGGCGACTGCAGACCGAACGCGACAAGGCTCGGATTCTCGAGGGACTCGCGTCGGCCGCAGGCGACACAGACGTGGACGTGTTCGACGACATGATCTCGGGGCTCGGGAAGCGGCAGTTCGTCCTGCAGAGCACGCGACGGAAGACGCCGACGGTCTTCGGGACCCGGTGGGCCCAGTCGTTTCTCGCCGGCCCGCTCACCCGCCAACAGGTCGAACGGCTCACCGAGCATGTGACGCTTCCGACCGCCGCCGCCCCGCAAGACATCGAACCTCCTGAGGACACCGTGGCCGGGATGCCCGACGTGGCCGAGGGCGTCGAAGTGTCGTTCGTGACCGACAGCACGCCATGGATCGAGCAGGTGGGCGGCAGCCCCGCCGGCCTGACGCTGACTCCGATCGTGGTGGCGACCGTCGACCTCCTCTACGACGATCAGTACGCCGATGTCAAACACACCGAAGAGTTCGAAGCGATCATCTCGCCCATCGATGACGTCATCACCGGCGACAACCTCCATCTGGTCGACCACGACGAGCGCGACTTCACCGACCGCCAACCACAGGGGTCCGGGTTCGCGATCGTGGACGAGAAGATCCAGAACAAGACGTGGTGGAACGATCTGGAGTCGTCGCTCGAGGAGTACCTCTACCGCAACCGAGCCGTCGGCGTGTTCAAGAACCCGGATCTGAAGCTGTACTCGAGGATCGGAGAAACCGAGGCCGAGTTCACCGACCGGTGCAGGAGAGCCGCAGAGGACGCCGCCGACGAAGCAGCGGCCTCGCTCCGCGACAAGTACGAGCGACGCCTGGATTCGGTGAAGGATCAGTTGCGCACCGCCGAACGGCGGGTGAGCGAGTTGGAGGTGGACGTCTCATCGCGTAAACAGCAGGAAGTGCTCGGTGGAGTAGGCGATCTGCTCGGATCCCTGTTCGGGGGCAAGCGCACGACCACTGCCCTGAAGGGCGCTGCCTCGCGTCGATCGCAAGTGCGACGGATCCAGGAGCGGCTGGAGTCTGCAGAGGCGAAGGTGGCCGACAAGACGGCCGACATCCAGGACCTGGAGGCCGATCTCGCCGAAGACATCCTCGAGATCACCGGCGAGTGGGACGCCAAGGCAGACAGTATCGAGCCTCTGGAAATCGGCCTCGAGAAGTCCGACATCTCCGTCAGGACCCTCCGTCTCGCCTGGCTCCGCACCTCTGATTGAGCGCTGAGGCTTGTCTGAAGGCCGAATTGGTGTCTATCGTCTCCTATGTCTGGAAGGAGCGATCCGTCCAGGCTCCCACATGGAGGAAAGGTAACTACATGCGCAACAGAACATGGTTGCGGTTCGTAGCCCTGTTCTCGGTCCTCGCTCTCGTCCTCGCCGCTTGCGGCGACGGCGACGAGGAATCGACCGAGACCACAGAGGCTGATACGACCACCACCGAAGCAATGGAAGAGACCACGACGACCGAGGCGATGACGGAAGACACCGAAGCGCCGACCGGTGACGTCGGTGGCGACGGCGTACTCACCATCGGAACGCTGCTGCCCGTCACGGGCGACCTGGCGTTCCTCGGCCCACCCGAGGTCGCAGGTGCACGTCTCGCAGTCCAGGACATCAACGACGCAGGCGGAGTATTCGGCACCGACGTTCGTCTGGTCGAGGGTGACTCTGGCGACACGAACCAGGACATCGCCAACCCCGAGGTCGATCGTCTGCTCGCTGAGGGCGTCGATTCGATCCACGGTGCGGCTTCGTCTGCCGTGTCGAAGCTCGTGATCGACAAGATCACCGGCGCGAACGTCATCCACTTCAGCCCGGCGAACACCTCGCCCGACTTCACCACGTACGACGACAACGGCCTGTACTTCCGTACCGCCCCGTCTGACCTCCTCCAGGGCAAGGTCCTCGCAGACCAGGTCCTCGCGCAGGGCAACGAGACGGTCGCAGTGCTGTACCGCCAGGAG
>CBDTXZ010000323.1:0-2401 GCA_965364515.1 uncultured bacterium | reverse complement strand
ACCGTTGCTCGGATCGCTCGAGATCGGTGTCGTCGATCCGCAGGATGAAGACGCCGCCGTGATGACGGGCGAACATCCAGTTGAAGAGGGCGGCTCGCACGTTTCCGACGTGAACGAGGCCGGTGGGCGATGGGGCGATTCGGACCCGTACCGTCATGGCTTCTTCACCACACGATTGAGGAGGGTGCCGATCCCGTCGATCTCGACCTCCATCGTGTCTCCCGGCTCGACGGGTCCCACGCCGGACGGGGTCCCCGTGAGAACGACGTCGCCCGGCAGCAGTGTCATGACCTGTGAGATGAACTCGATCAGCTCGGCGACGCCGAACACCATGTCGGACGTGAACCCGCCCTGCCGGACCTCGCCGTTGACCCGACACACGATCGACAGCTTCTCGAGCGGATCGAGTTCGGTTTCGATGCCGGGGCCGAGCGGGCAGAACGTGTCGAACCCCTTGCCGCGGGTCCACTGGCCGTCCTTGCGTTGCAGATCTCTGGCCGTGACGTCGTTCGCTGCGGTGTAGCCGAAGATGTACTGACCGGCGTCCTCGGCCCGGACGTTGCGGGCGAGCCGGCCGATCACGACGGCCAGCTCGGCCTCGTGATGCACTTCATGGCTGATCTCCGGGTACACGACCCGCGATTCGGGCCCAACCACGGAGGTGGCGGGCTTGAGGAAGATGATCGGCTCCTCGGGCACGTCCCCGCCCATCTCGTCGGCGTGATCGGCGTAGTTCTTGCCGACGCACACGACCTTCGACGGCAGGACAGGAGCGAGGAGCTGCACCGAATCCCAAGGGATGAGAGTCTCGGTCGCCTCCCATGCAACGAATGGTGAGCCGTGGTAGAGCGTGACACCGGCGGCCTCGGCGAGGCCGTAGGCGATGTCGTCTCCGGATCTGAATCGTACGATCTTCATCGCCCGTGACGCTAGCCGAGCCACACATCACCGCCGATTTCGAGCCACCCAGTCTGACTGGACTTGCCGTGCTTTCTCAGAGAGTGCTGTCGGCCATCGGCCGTCGGCGCTCCGCCCTTCTGCGCTCGCGACTGGCTTCGTGCAGACTCTGCTGGGACACGAGAACCGAGGACGCACCGCCGGCTCGGCAACAGACTCGAGACCTGGAACCTGAAACGGCCTACGGGTAGTACTCGTCTGATTCGTACATCGAGTCCGGATACGGGGAGGCGCCGCCGTCGATCGCCTTGGTGAAGTGCTCGGCGCCGACCATGAGGAACAGGCCGAGAACCTCGACGAGCACCGTCCCGTCCGGAGCGAACCCGGCACCCTCGACCGAGAGTTTCCTCCCCTCGACCGAAGTGAGCCAGGCCTCGGAGCGGATCGTGACGCCGAGCGGGATCGGGTGGCGGTAGTTGACCTCCAGCTTGGCCGTCACCGCCGGCCTCTGATGGATCAGAGCCACGAAACCCAGTAGATCATCGAAGAGCGCGGCAACCGCCCCACCGTGGGCGAGACCGGGACCACCCTCGAACCGCGGATGGAAAGCCATCTCGGCAATGACACGGTCCTCTGTGTAGACGGGCTTGATCCCGAGCCGGTGCGGATTGTCCGGGCCACAGCCGAAACAGGTGATCAGATGATGCTTCGGGATCTGGTCCAGCGCATCGGGGCTGCGAACCGGCAGCGCTTCGCCCGTGATGAACCGGAAGCTCACGCCCTCTGTTTGAGAGACGCGCGGATCTGCTCCGGCTTCTCCCGAAGGAGATCCCGGTCGAGCTCCGACAGGGCCGTCTTGCCCTTGGGCTTGTCGTGGGCGATCGCGTGGACCCAGTGGTCGCGTCGCCGATGCACCCAGTCGGGGGCATCGGTGCCCAGACCGCACATTGCGAGAGCGGCCTCGAGATCACCGGTCGTCGGGGCCCTGCCGTAGGAGGACGCGCGGGCAGTCATGATCGCCGAGAGAACCGATTCCAACTCGGGCGTCCGGTCTTCGATCTGAGCGTTGCGGATCAGCTTCTTGGCGAAGCCGGCATCCGGGCCGGGACTGCCGAAGCCATCACCGGACGGCATGTCGGCCGGAGTGGAGATGACGCCGGGCCGGCTCGATGGCGACCAGCGCCGGGCGGTTCCCGGTGAGGGAACCGATCTCGGGCGATCGGATGGCTCGAGTTCGATGTTCGGCTGTTGGGCCATGAGCGGCATTCTATGCCGTCGGATCAACCCTCCGACCGCTGGGCGGAATCAACCCAGCAACGTCTGTACGAGCCAGCCGGCTCCGAGCCCGTACAACCCTGCCACCAGGTCGTCTGCGGTGATCCCCACGCCGCCTCCGAGCGCCTCGGCCCGGGCGACCCCGGGGAACCACGTCTTGAAGATGTCGGCGATTCGGAACACCACCCAGGCGACGGAGGCCCCGAGGAGCCCCAGCCCGAGC
Organism: uncultured bacterium; assembly: GCA_965364515.1. Lineage (GTDB taxonomy): Bacteria > Actinomycetota > Acidimicrobiia > Spongiisociales > ZC4RG35 > JAHEDH01. The sequence goes on along the minus strand of CBDTXZ010000323.1, from coordinate 6 downwards.
GTCGCC
>CBDTXZ010000322.1:0-2427 GCA_965364515.1 uncultured bacterium | reverse complement strand
CTTCACCGTCGAACGGCTTCTGCACGTAGTCGGTCTCGGTGTCGATCCAGTCGCCGTACGGCTGCATCGAGGCGAGGCCCGCCTTGATGTCGTCGGAGAAGCGGATCCGGCCGTTCGTTCTGTCGAACAGGAGAATTTCGCCGGGCCCGAGCTGACCGGTATTGGTGGCCTGGGCCTCTTCTTCGGGGCAGACGCCGGCCTCAGAGCTGACCAACACCACGTCGTCGGAGATCGCCCACCGTGCGGGCCGCAGTCCGTTGCGATCCATGCCGGCGAGCAGCGAGATTCCGTCGGTGGCTGCGATCGCGGCGGGGCCGTCCCACGGCTCGGTGAGGAATGCGTGGTACTCGTAGAAGCTCCGCAGCTCGGGGTCCTGGTCGGCGACGTTCTCCCATGCGGCCGGGATCAGCATCTCCTTGACGTGGGCGAGGCTCCTCCCCGTACGCAACAGCAGCTCGAAGACGTTGTCGAGCGAACCGGAGTCCGAGAGACCGTCTTGCAGGAACGGCCGGAGGTCGCGTGCGCGTTCTCCCCAGACCGCAGACTCCACCTTGCGCTGCCTCGATTGCATCCAGGATCGATTGGACCGGACCGTGTTGATCTCCCCGTTGTGGGCGATCGACCGGAAGGGTTGGGCGCTCGGCCATGCGGGGAACGTGTTGGTGGAGTAGCGCTGATGGAAGATCGCGAAACTGGTCTCGTAGTCGGGGTCGGACAGGTCCCAGTAGAAGTTGGAGATGTCGGCAGCGCGGAACAATCCCTTGTAGACGACCGTCCGGGCAGAAGCCGAAGGAATCGAGAACAGGTCGAGCTCCGAGCCCGCTCGCTCCATGTGCTTGCGGGCCAGGAACAGCCGGCGCTCGAATGCATCGGAGTCGACTCCGTCCGGCGCTCCGACGATGACCTGTTCGATGATCGGCAGGGTGTCCTTGGCGCGCTGGGACAGGACTCCTGGATCGACGGGCACCTTGCGCCATGCCAGGACCGGAACCTGCTCGTGAGCGAGCGCCGACACGATGAGCTCGCGGGCCTCGTCGGTCCGATCGGTCGGAAGGAACGCCATGATCATCCCGACGTTGTCACGCCCGGGGTGTGTGACACCGGCAGCGGTCAGCTCACGCTCGATGATCCGGTGCGGGAGCTCGGTCATGATGCCTGCGCCATCTCCGGTGCCATCCGCAGCGCGGGCTCCCCGGTGGTCGAGACGGACCAGACACTCGACTGCCAGCCTCGTCATCCGGAACGACGCACCCAGGTCGCGAGCCGCGATGAACCCGACTCCGCAGGCCTCGTGCTCGAAGGCAGAGTCGTAGAGTGGAAATGCATCCATTGTCCGGCTCTCCTGGATGGGGGCCCTGGATGTTACCTGCAGGGGTGGGGATCTCCTCTTCGACGGCGCATCGCCGCCACTCGCGGTGCGCCTACCATCGCGTCGCATGCCAGTGATCGTCGTCGGTGCAGACACCCCGGTTGGATCCTCGATCGTGGACGCCCTGATCGAGCCCGATCGCGAGGTTCGTGCCTTCGTCACCGACATCGATGACGGAGCGCGGCTCAAGTCATCCGGTGTGAAGGTGGCCATCGGCGACGTCTCCGACCCATCACACGTGGGCGGGGCGTGTCTGAACTGCTTCTCGGCGGTGTTCGTCACCGAGGCTGCAGACGACGACCGCGAGCGAGCATTCGCCTCCGACCGCCACACGGTGCTGAAGGGATGGGCGGAAGCAGCTCGAGAGGCCGCAGTCACCCGTGTCATCTGGGTAGACGCTCTGGGCGGATTGCCGGACACCGGCATCGATCAAACCGTGGTGGTGGACATCACCTCGGTCGCCGACGTGGCAGCCGAAGTCGTCCGACTGGACGATGCCCGCGTTCTCTGATCCTCAGTCGACGAGATCGAGCACGGTTGCTGCGCGTTGTGCCTGGATCGCATGGAGCGCTCGATCCTGGGCGGCGACGAGCAGCGGATACGGGTCCACGGCGACGCCGTCGACACGCAGCTCGAAATGGGTGTGAGACCCGCTCCCCTCGGCGTTGCCAGAGTCTCCGACGTAGCCGATCAACTGTCCGGCCACCACGAAGGTGCCCAGCTCGATGCCGGGACCGTAGACGTGGTCGACCGAGGCTCGACCGTTGTCGGTGCCGGGCTCGTCGTTGTTCAGGTGCATGTACCAGCTCTCGACGCCTCCGGCGTGTTCGATGCCGATCCAGTGACCGGAGAGCCGCGACTTGCGCATGATCGAGACGACACCGTCGGCGACCGCGTACACGGGAGAGTGCTTGGGGGCCATGAGATCGGAGCCCTTGTGCCGTCGGCCACCCGACCGGCCGTGGCCCCAGGTGTCGTCGAAATGGGTGAGCTCGGGGTCCTGAGGGAAGACGAGCGCCAGCTTCGAGACCGACGGTGCCGCAAATGTCAGGTCGTCG
>CBDTXZ010000321.1:0-2440 GCA_965364515.1 uncultured bacterium | reverse complement strand
GCCACAGGAGCCGGCTCGCGATCAAACGAGCCATCTGCCCAGCCGAGATCTGTCGACTCCACCGGCTCGACGATCTCGACGTGCTCGATCGGAGTCTGTGCGAATCGCTCGGCACGCTCGGGCTCCTCCAGCACCGCCTCGAGGATCCCGAGGTCACGGAACTGCTCGACGGTGGCAACCGCAGCCGCACGACCCATTCGCTCCTCGAGCTCAGGGAACGTGAACGCCGGGATCGAACCGGATATGGCGTTCCAGACCTGTTCGGACAGGATGATCGGCTCGGAGATCGTCTGCGCGAGACGCAACCCGCGAGCAGCGAGCAGACCGGTCTCATCGAGGTGTCGTTCCGCATCGAGATGTTGACCTGCGAGTTCCAGCGCGTCGGCGACCGAGATCGGATCGATCGTCCTCGACGGAACCTCACCCTTGATCTCGAAGGCCCCCTCATCGAGCAGTTCGAGGACATAGATGGCCTCGACCACTTCGTCTTTCGGGTCGCTTGCCGCGCCGCCCCCGAGGGACACATCGGCGTTGACGATGGCACCGTCCTCGAAGTGGACGACGCCGTATCGGTCCGTCCCCGTCACATGCAACGAGGCGGTCTTCTTGGTGATGTGGAGCATCTGCAGGAGGTCGCCCACACTCCAGTCGGTCAGGTTGCCGGTAAGCATCATGGTCGGTTCTCCTCGAGTACCACTGTTGGGCTGTCATCGGTCGGTACGACGGGCCCCTTTAGGAGAAGAAGCAGGTTGCAGCCGACGAGACGAGCTTTCGGTGGCCGCCGGGACTCGAGATGAATTACCGTCCGGACGAGCCCAACCAGGAGCGCACAGATGGCGGAGCCGACCAAGATCCTTCTCGACGAGTCCGAGATGCCCACGCAGTGGTACAACATCATCCCCGACCTGCCGGCGCCACCACCACCGCCACTCCATCCCGGCACACACGAGCCGATCGGGCCCGACGACCTGGCACCGCTGTTCCCGATGGCGCTCATCGAGCAGGAGGTCTCGGGCGAGAGCTACATCGACATTCCGGGCGAAGTGCTCGACGTCTACCGACTCTGGCGGCCGTCACCGCTCTACCGAGCGCACCGCCTCGAGAAGCTGCTCGACACCCCGGCTCGCATCTACTACAAGTACGAAGGCGTCTCACCGGCCGGGTCGCACAAACCGAACACGGCGGTTCCCCAGGCGTACTACAACCACGCTCAAGGGGTGAAGAAGCTGACCACCGAGACCGGCGCCGGCCAGTGGGGCTCGGCGCTGGCGTTTGCCACCGCCCAATACGGGATGGAGTGCGAGGTGTGGCAGGTCCGCGCCTCATATGACCAGAAGCCGTATCGCCGCACGATGATGCAGGTGTGGGGAGCCACCGTCCATCCGAGCCCCTCCGACATCACCGAAGCGGGGCGCCAGATGCTCGCCCGCGACCCGGACTCGCCCGGAAGCCTCGGCATCGCAATCTCCGAGGCGGTCGAGGCGGCCGTGGGTGATCCCGACACCAAATACGCGCTCGGCTCGGTTCTGAACCACGTGCTCCTCCATCAGACGATCATCGGCGAAGAGGCACTTCTCCAGTTGGCGAAGGTCGGAGAGACACCCGATCTGCTCGTCGGATGCACCGGTGGCGGTTCGAATTTCGGGGGTCTCTCCTTCCCGTTCCTGAGGGAGAAGATGGCGGGCCGGATGAACCCGACGATCCGCTGCGTCGAGCCGGCAGCGTGCCCTTCTCTCACGAAGGGCGAGTACCGCTACGACTTCGGAGACACGATGGGCATGACCCCACTGGTCAAGATGCACACGTTGGGTCACGACTTCATCCCCGACCCGATCCACGCAGGGGGACTCCGCTATCACGGCATGTCCCCTCTGGTTTCGCACATCTATGAACAGGGCCTGGTCGAGGCCGAGTCGATCCATCAGAACGAGTGCTTCGACGCCGCCGTGACATTTGCCAAGACCGAGGGCATCGTTCCTGCGCCGGAGCCAACCCATGCGATCGCCGCCGCCATCCGTGAGGCCAAGCGGGCCAAGGAGACCGGCGAGGAAACCGTGATCCTGACGGCACTGTGCGGCCATGGCCACTTCGACCTGAAGTCGTACGAGTCCTATCTCGCAGGCGAACTGATCGACTACGACTACCCCGAGGAGAAGGTCCGCGCGGCGATGGAGAACGTGCCGGTCATCGCCTGAGGTGAGCTGACGGGTCTACCTGAGGTCGCCCACCTTGCTGTCGGCTGTCGGCAGTCGGCTGTCGGCAGTCGGCTGTCGGCTGTCGGCAGTCGGCTTTCAGCTGTCGGCCATCGATTCGCATCAGGCGGCGAATTGAAGGCGCGCCCTACCAAGCGGGAGTTCACTCCCTGAGAGTGACGCGGTCACCATTGCTGCCAGACCCACCGCCCACGCATGGCGAGCCAGGCCCGGGGGTGTGGGGGTCG
>CBDTXZ010000320.1:0-2471 GCA_965364515.1 uncultured bacterium | reverse complement strand
GGCTTCGCCGGCCGACGCGCCCCGCCACCCAGATCGCCTCGCCGGGGTGACGTCCTTGCTTGTCGACGAAGAAGGCCGGGTAGTACGGCCCGACCACCTCGGCGTCGAGGTCGCGAAGGAGCATGGCGCCTCGATTCGGGATGAAGGAGGCGGAGGGGCGCACGTCGCGCACTGCCCGATTCCACACCATGATCAACTCGGTCAGCCGTCGTCGACGCCATTGCAGGTACTCCGGCCATGCAGGGTCGGCGTGATCCGGACGCAGCGGCAACTCCCGCCCGGATTCGTTTCGGAAGCTTCGGCGAGCGGCGTCGCTGAACGGGAGCTCGCCCGGCCCCTCCCACCGATTCGCGAAGACCGCATCGACGTCATAGCTCTCGACGATTTCCCGCGCGATGTCGGTGATCACCTCGTCGTAGTACGCGGTGAACGGACATGTGAGCCACGCATCGGGGAAGCTCCAGTGGCGCACAGCGTTGCCGCCAGCGTCGCGGTGCAGCCACTCGGGATGGGCTGTGGCTGCATCTTCGTGGACGGCGTGCGGGTCCACTCTGGCCATGACCGTGATGCCCAGAGACTTGGCGGCCTCTACGAACTCCCCAAAGAGATCTCGACCACCGAGATGACGACTCCTGTAGTGGAAGGGAATCGAGGTCGGGTAGTAGGCGATGTATCCACCGGCGCTGATGCATGCTCCGTTGGACTTGGTGCGCGACATGATGTCGACCCACCGGTCCAAATCGAAGCTCGCCGGATCATCCTCGGTGAAGGTGAGCTGGGTCCACCGGTTCGCAGCGGCGATGTCAGACTTCATTGTCGGAAGTTGCCCTCTCCGGTGCGCCGATCTCTGGTCCACGGCAGACGTCGTTCACATCGCGGAGCGAGCGTAATCCGAGCCCGACCGACATGTTCCTCGACGTCCGCCTCCGCGCCTCGGCGGCGAATTCGCCACCCATCTCACGAGGCATCACTCCTCATCGGACCTCTGTCCCAGATGCCTCGGGAAGGCCCTTTCGACTACAACCGCTTCCGCACCCGCTACTGGAATCCGGCTGTCGATGCTTCAGTGGGTCCGCCGTGCACACCCCACGACCTCCGCCAGACCCCGCGGCGATGCTGATCGCCGCCACGAGAGCACCCAGAATGTCTTCGACGTCCACGGGCATCTCTACATCTCGATAGAAGCCGCGACGGACCGCCTCGAGCAGGCGAGAAACGCGTCACGCGCGGACCAAACATGATCCAGAGGTCTTCGAGCTCCGCACTCGAACACCGAGATCCCTCGGTAGATAGGGGGATTCTCGGGGTGAGCGTTGATGGGCTCGAACCGCCGACCTCTTCCTTGTAGGGGAAGATCAAGGGGTATTCGGGGTCAACGATGACAGGGGATTTCGGCGGTCTTCCCGAAAATTATTGGGACTCTTGCTGACTGGTGCTTCGGGATGATTTCTCCTGATTTCGAGAAGTTGCGGCCCAAGGTGCGGCCCGAGTGTGTCCCGCGATCGTGGCTTGACGCGGGTCCGATCGAAGGCGGTTCCCCGCAGGGAACCTCCATCACGCCCATCGGAGTGATCAGGCCTCTGGGTACGACATGCCCTCGAGCAACGCCTCGACCGTCGCCAAGGCCTCCTCATGGCGGTTGTACTCGTCGGTGCCCCCTATGACCGTGACCGTTTGCCCGTTGTTCTCTACAACCCAGATGCGGCCAATGTCGTAGGCACCCACCACGACCAAGTGAGATCCGGCACCCTCCAACAACAAATGACCGAAACCCGCAAACCAGACGGCTTCGTCACCGATGCATCCCCCAGAACCCCAGGAGGTTGAGAGAGAAGGCGCGAGACGTCGACTCCGGAAGGATTCTGCGACGGCGGGAACCTCGCTCGTCCCCTTCTGCGTACCACCGGCGAACAGACACCTTCCCGAGCGATCGGGAGAAGGCAGAACGAACATGATCAGCAGGAAGTACGGGTTGGCAGTCGCCGGCATCGTGCTGGTTGGCGCAACGACCTTCGGCGTGATGAGCGCGGTGGGTGACGATGCACCCGACACCGACTCCACATGCCTGGTCGGCACCGTCGAATGCACCGACGCCGACCTGGGAGGCGATTGTTTGAGCGACGAAGCCATCGACGCGATCTCCCAGGCGGCACACGGCCTGCTCGGCAGGTACGAGACGGATCTCCCCGCCGACGTCCGCATCGGCCGACGAGACACACCGAAGCCATGATGCTGACCGACGACTTCGTGGTCGGTCGACTCACGGTTGCCCTCGAAGACACCGACGGCAGCGGCTGTCGGGTGGTCGAAGTGATCGCCGAGCTGCCGAACGGCCCCGCAACCTACGAGCTCACCCCCGGCTGAGCACCAGCCGACATCGAGAGACGTGGGGCCCGACCGATCCGGTCGGGCCCCAGTCGGGGCGGCAACAGCTTCCGAAGGTTCATCGGGCGGCTCTTCATTCTCCGGTC
>CBDTXZ010000319.1:0-2482 GCA_965364515.1 uncultured bacterium | reverse complement strand
CGGGCCTGCTCCATCTGATCAGTTGATGTACGTCCCCGTACGAGCGTGCCCGGTGACCGATCCCTTCGGAACAGAGATCCTGATCTATGCGCGTCGAGCCCTCGACGATCATTGAGTGCAGAGGAGAGTACTTGACGATATGCGACGGTATCCATAACTTCCGGTGTCATGAGCACCGAGAGCGACTTCCTGTCCCAGGCACGGCTGCACGCCTCCGGGCTCGGGCGGTCGGATGCGTTCTGGCGAGCATTCCTCGAGAGCACGTTCCACTGCGTGGCGGCGCGACATTCGGGATTCCTTGCGACCTCGACCCCGACCGGGCCGGTCGTCGCAGTGTTCTCGTCGGAGAGAGAGTTGGCCCGTCACGGCGGTGGCGGCCGCAGCTTCTCGGTGTCCGGAGCCGATCTGCTCGCCTTCACACCGGTTGGTCACCGGTTCGTGGTCGACCCGGGGTCAGCCCATCAGTTCGTGATCGATCCCGCGCGGTTGGGTGGGCTCGTCCCGGGGCCGGGCCGAGCACGTGAGAATCGACACGACGAAACATCCGAGGCACGACGTTGAGTCTGCCTCAGACGGTTGCGATGGCACCTGCCGACGTGAGGTCGTTCTTCCAACGGTCGACGATCTCACGTCGTTGATACGGGGTCTTGTCGAGCCAGGACTCGACGTCGATGGCCGGGAACCGCTGCTTGATCAGGTCGCCGGTCGCCCGTGCCCGTCGCTCCAGACCGAGCTCGACCTGGCTCGCCGCGAGAACCATGAGAGCCTCGAGGTTGTTCGGCTGGTAGTCGAGCACACCCTGAGCCAGGGTCGCCGCCTCCTCGAGCCGATTGCCGAGGAAGAGTGAGCTGGCCTTCACCGTCGGGTACCAGGGCTTGTTGATACCGGTCAGGCGCATGGCCTTGTCGAGCAACTCGACTGCTTGTTCCCACTGCCCGAGATAGCGGCGAACGCTCCCTTCGAGACCGTAGGTGACGTCGCACGTCGGGCGGACGATCTCGAGATGGTCGAGCATCGCAAGCGCGTCGTCGACCTGACCGCGCGACATCAACACCGCGGCCTGGACCGCCTGCGCCATGCCCGTCAGGTCGCCGGCGGCCGCCCCCCGTTTTGCGAGCTCCTCGGCCTTCGCCAGAGCCGCGTCAGGGTCGGTGACCCACTGACTCGCGGTCCCTAGCCAGTACGCGAAACCGGCGAGGACGAAGCCGTACGGATGATCGGGGTGGCTGCGCGCGACGCTGTCGAACATCTCGAGGGCCCTCTGCCAATCCTCCTTGGTCTCGTTTCTCAGGTGGTACCAACCCAGATAGATCTGCTGGATCGCCTCTGGATCCTCGAGCTCGGCATAGAACCGGGCCGGCTCGCCGACCACGAGCTCGACCTCGACCGAGCGTGTCACCTCGTCGGCCACGCGGTCGGAGAGAGCGAAGAGGCCATCGGTCGTCGCGGTCCACTTGTGCGACTTCACGATGTTCATCGTGTTGACGTCGAACAACACCGCAAAGACTCGGACGCTTTCGCCGAACTGGTGCACTCCGGTCTCGATCATGTACCTGGCCGACGAGTCGGGCCGCGGGTCGGGTTCGTCTGGAGCGTCGATCAGTTTGAGATCCGGCATGGCGGAGAGGCCGTGGATCAGGTCGCTGCGAATCATTGCCATCGCAGCGCGGACCGCGTCGTCCACCATCTCGGTGTGGCTGGGGAGGACTGCCAGCGTCGGTGCCTCGAGCGCCAGCGCCCGGCGACTGTGCGCCTCCCAGCCGCCGCTCGGGAGGTCGGCGAACTCGTAGACGTCCACCTCTCCAGGAATGTTCTTGAGCTGCTGTCGTCCCATCGGACGAAAGCGAAGCGCAGGCTCGTCGAGGGCTCGGTAGACCCGACCCGAGACGGCCAGGCCACCGGGCCGGGCGATCGCCTGGATGCGGGCGGCGATGTTGAGAGCGTCGCCGTGATGGTTTCCCGCCGCGAACGTGACCGGTCCCATGTCCATCCCCATCCGGAACCGGACCTGTCGGGTCGACGGCAATTCGGCGTTTCGACTCTCGACCTCCTTGCAGATCGCCATCGCCGAGCGGAGAGCTGCCATGGGATCGGTGAAGACGGCCATGAAGCTGTCCCCGACGAAGTTGGCGAGGGTGCCACCGTTGCGTTCCACCTCGGCCCCGACGAGTTCGTGGTAGTGGGACATGGCCGACGTCGTGGTCTCGACGTCGTCGGCGACCAGGGCGCTGTATCCGACGACGTCGGCGTTCAGGGCGATGAGATCGCCTGATCGATCTTCATTCACTGACCAGCTCCTCGCCGTACGTAGAGGGACCATACCGCTCAGCGGGCTTCCTCCGTCGGATGGATTGCGATCCCGGTGCTTCCCGGGTGGGTGGATCCGAATCTCGCTCGAGAGCAGGGTCGCTCAAGTCAGCGAGTCGTAGATCGCCACGGTCTTCTCGGCGGCTCTGTCCCATCCGAACTCGTCGATCGCACG
>CBDTXZ010000318.1:0-2500 GCA_965364515.1 uncultured bacterium | reverse complement strand
CATGGGGATCGTTCCGGAAGTCGGCCAACCCGGTGCTGCGTAATCTCACCGAGCGGGTCATCGTCGCCTCGAAGGGCCGATTCGACCGTGCCCGGAGTGCCCAGCAACGCGAGAAGGAGGGATATCCCCACGCCAGCACGATGCCGGTCGACGAGTTCATGGAGGCCACCCTCGACGTGTGGCGAATCGATCCCGAGTCCGCCCGGCGGGTGAACCATCCGGCTCCGTTCCCGATTCCGCTCGCCAAGCGCCTGATCGACCTCTACTCCTACGAGAACGATCTCATCCTCGACCCGTTCGTCGGCTCGGGCACCACGCTGGTGGCCGCCGAGCGCTCCGGACGTCGCTCGGTCGGTTACGACACCGAGCAGAGCTACGTCGACATCGCGGCCGGCCGGCTCGAGGCGGAGCGGAACCGTCCGCGCTACCACACCTACGACGCCTTCCAGGCCGAGTTGCCGATCGAGGTGTTCGACGGGATGACCATCGACGAACGCCGGGAGCACTTCCAGGCGCGGGCGACCAGTGACGGGAAGAAGGCGCAGGATCTCGCCCTCGCCACGCTCGAGGGGGCCGGTTTCCAGATCATCAAAGAGGGCGTGAAGCTGTCGAAGCTCGGGATCCAGTTCAACTTCGAAGTCCTCGACGAGGAGGGCCGCCCGTTCTTCGTCGACGTGTCCGGAGCATTCACCACGGCGCGACCGGGTCTCATCCGCACCGACACGCTCTGGAAGACACTGGGACGCGCCCACGTGTTGTCGTCGGCGCCGATCGACGCCCGTCTGCTCGTCCTCACGTCGAACCTGCCCAACCCGAACAGTCCGGGGGATCGGGCGCTTCGAGCGGTCGGGCCGGCGAGTGTGTTCGATGCAGTCGAGATGTTCGATCCTGCAGGTCGTGATCGATTGGCCGCCTATGCCCAGGGTTCGCCGCAGCTCCCTGGATTCTGGACCGACGCCGATCTCGCTCCGCTCGATGGCGGATGAGACACACCCGGGCGGGGTGGCGTACGCCGTCGTGCACTTCGATCCGCCCGAGGTGTTCCTGGCGACCGACGTCGAAGTGCTGCATCGCGTTCTGGCGATGGAGTTGGTCGCTCGCACCGACCCCGGCGAGCTCTCGGTGGCCGGTGTGGAAACGCTCCGACAGGATCTCCTCGACGAGCGGTGGGGAGATGCGGTGCAGACCTGGATGGGTCTGAGGGACGTGGGAATCGACGTGTACACCTATCTCCACGTGTATTCCGAGCGGGACGTGCCATCCGATCTGGTCGGGGCGCAACTCCAGTTCACTCGGTTGTTCCGCTCCGACTGATGCCCGCGCTCCGCACCGAGATCACCGAGATCGTCACCGGCCTGGCCATCTTCGGCTACCCCGACATCGAACATGCGCTCTCGGTCGAACCGCCGGCGTTCCGCAACGTCGAGAGAGACACCTACGCCCGGCTGAGGGAGGAGTATTCGTCGGGAGGACACGGTCGCCTCTTTCATCGTGCCTGGGAGAACGGCGTCCGCTTCGCCAACTCGGATGAGGCGCTGCGCCGCAGGTCGCCGTGGCTGATCGAATGGAAGGGACCGCACCGTCCGCCCGGCTATGACCGGATCCCCGCCGACCTCCGAGTCGATCACGTGTTCCTCGTCTCCTGCAAGTTCGGCTCGAACATCCTCCTGAACTCGTCGCCGGCGAACCTCTTCGACCGGCTGCTGGCCGATCGCCGTGACGAGCCGGTCGACTGGTATCTCGAGGTCGCCCCCGCCGCATACCAAGGGCTCTACGAAGCGTGCCTGCCGCTCGTCGATGAGTCGCTTCCGTCGTCGGTCGCCGAACTGTCGGCCGCGGATCGAGACGTGTTGAAGCGGGTCCTTCCCCGCTCGTTCTCGGGTGACTCCCAACGGGTGTATCTCGAGTTCGTGTCCGAAGTCGCCGAACGGTCGGCCGAGCGTTGGCGAACCGGTCTCGCGACGAAGGCGGTTGCGGAGTCGACCGTATGGCGCCTGCTCAGGCTCGAGTCGGCCCCGTACTACGTCCTGGGCGAGTCCGCCTCCGGTGACCCACTGGGATACCGGGTGGTGACTCCGGGAGATCTGCGCCGGAGCCATCGATTCCGCGGGCTCGACGTGTTGGCCGAGACCGACCGCGGTCAGCCGATCGTCACGTGGCACGCCCACTTCACCGATCTTCAGAGCGGAGCCGACCAGGTGGTGACGGGCCATGTCGAGGTGCGTTGGAGTCACGGGAAGTTCGCCCAGGTCCCGGAGGCGAAGGTGTATCTCGACACTCACCATCACCTGGCGCCCGGATATGTCCCGCTCGACCCCGCGACCTCGTCGACCCTGTTCTGACCATCAGCGCTTCTGATCCGTGGTTTCGCATCGGCGGCCCATGCCGTGGAGCGGTCGGGTAATTGCCCGACACCGTCAGCCGTCGTCAGTTAGCGTCCGCACTGCGAGAGCGAGACTCGCTCTCCGTCTCTGAAAGGAGGTGACCCAGACATGATCGA
>CBDTXZ010000317.1:0-2502 GCA_965364515.1 uncultured bacterium | reverse complement strand
AAGCCGGGTTCGAAGCGCTTGCCGTCACGGATCGCCTCTGCGATCCGGGCGTAGGCCCGGGCAACGTTGCCGGCGGGGCCGTCCGGGAGGGCTGCGGGCGCGAGCCGAAGGCGTTCGGGGATGGGAAGTGGGGCGAGTGGTTCGTCGCCCCGAGCACCTTCGAGGGTTGTCGGGGTGATCTGGGGCAGACCCTCGGTCGTGGCGACGAGCGTGCCCTTTGTGCCGTACACCGCCATACGCCAGCCGCTCCCGTTGAAGGGAATCGAGGCCATGTGGAACGAGAGAAGCCCGCCCCCGGGAAACGTCCCGGTGAGGGCCACGTTGTCGGGTGCGTCGACATCGATGGTCTCGCCTGTGTCTGCGAGGTGCCATCGAGGCACCTGGGTGGAAACCGACGCCGAGACCTCCGTGAGGGGGCCGAACGAGTGTGAGAGGTAGTGAAGGCTGTGGCCGGCCACGATGGTCAGGAGGTTGGCGCCGGTCTTGGCGTCGCCCATCCATGCGTTGCTCGAGTCGCTTCTTCCTACACCATCGCCGAACATCGTCGTGTTGACCGACAGCACGTCGCCGAGCCAGCCCTCCTCGTTGAGTTCTCTGACGTAGGTGAGTGCGGGGTCCTGGCGTCCCTGGAGGCCTACTGCGGTGATGACACCCCTGGTGCTTGCCAGCGCAGCCATCTCCTGCGCCTCGGCGAGATTGGCGCCGAGCGGCCATTCGCAGAAGACGTGCTTGCCGGCCTCGAGCGCGGGCATGACGACGCCGTGGTGCGCGGGCACTCTCACGACAACGGCTATCAGGTCGATGTCGGGCTGGGTCGCCAGGTCGTTCACATCGTGGAATCCTCTGACGCCGTAGGCATCGGCTGCAGCAGCGGCGGACTCCGGGCGACTGGTGCAAACCGCCGCCAATTCGAGCTGCTCGAGTGCCCGGATGGCTGGTATGTGGACCATGGGACCCCAACCTCGCCCAGAGGCGTCGGCGCCGACCAGACCAACTCGCACTGGTTCCGTCATCGTTGTCTCCGTTCTGCCGGTCTGCTCACGGCTCGGGGCGGGCAGGTCAGAGGTCGTCCAGTCGGTGTGTACGGCACGCCGTCAGTCCCCTCGTTCGAGCACCACGACCGGAATGCGTCGGTCTGTCTTGGTCTCGTACTCGGCGAACTGACCCATGATCGCCACGAGCTCGGCGTACAACTCGTCGCGAACGGGTCCGTCCTCGATGATCGTTGCCTTTGCTGGGAATCTCTCGGTTCCGACCTCGAGGGTCACGTCAGGGTTGGCCCGCACGTTGAAGAACCAATCCGGGTGAGTGGGCGCTCCCCCCTTCGATGCGACAATGACATAGCGATCCTCGTGGGTTGCGTACACGAGCGGGTTGAGGCGCTTCTTTCCTGTCTTGGCTCCCGTGGTGTGCAGGATCAGGACGGGCTTTCCCGTAAAGAACCCGCCCACTGCACCGTTGTTGGCACGGAAGTCCTCGATCACCTGCTGATTGAAACCACCAGCCGGGGGTGTTGAGCTCATGTCAGCCTCCTTGAATCGGATAACGTATGCGCGAGCATACACTATCTATGCCAACGCATATACTTTCTGATACTCTCCTTCTCGTGACTGCGCGAAAACCACAAGCGGCGCACCCCCAGTCGTCGCACGGCGTGATCGTCGAAAGCGACGGAACCAAGTACCTCACCCGCCAACATGCCAACGCCTTCCTCGGGCTCATCCGGGCCAGCGATTCGATCTTCCGCGCCCTCGACCGGTCACTCCAAGACGGGCACGGCATCTCGCTCCACGAATACGAGGTGCTGCTCTTCCTCGCCGTCTTCTCCCCGGATCAGTCGATGCCGATGACCGACCTCCGCCGTCGCACGCCCCTCAGTCAGAGCCGCGTCTCTCGCGTGGTGAGCGGCCTGGAAGCCAGCGGGCTCGTCCGTCGATCCACCGACGACGTCGACAAGCGCGCAGTGACCGTGACCCTCACCCAGCAGGGTCTCGAGAAGTATCAATCCGCTCAGGATCGACACCTTCGAGACCTCGACCAACACCTCTTCTCCGTGCTGACCGAACAAGAGATCAACCAGTTGGCCGCCATCACTGCAAAGATCCTCGCCGCCCACCGCGACCGGCGTTGATTCGACCGCCAGACACCTCCGGCCGAGACCGGGGTTGCTGCCACCCATCTCGACGACGTGTTCGAACCGTGGGAGCCGGAACCGGTCGTTGCCGGCCGGTGGCAGCTCAGCGGCGGCAAGCTGCAGCTGCTGGACGTGGTTAGCGTCGAGCAGTCGACCGGCCCGGTGCGTGCGGTCCTGCTCGGGGCGACCATCGACACCAACACCGGGCGACGCATCACCTTCGACCGGATCGAACTGGAGAACCGCTGCTTCGGGTTCCTCGCCGGCTGAATCTCGGAGGGAACCCCGTCGACTGCGACCGACAATCGGCAACGGAGCCTCCGACCAGCCTCCAGGGGTCCGCAGCATGGGCCTGATCTGGGACCTCG
>CBDTXZ010000316.1:0-2509 GCA_965364515.1 uncultured bacterium | reverse complement strand
TCTCGAGATCGATTCGAGCACCTTGGTGAACGACGCGATCCCGTGCCGGTCCTCCTTGGGGTAGTAGGTGCCGGCAAAGAAGGGCTCTCGCTCGGGGGTGAGAAAGACGGTCATCGGCCATCCCCCTCGGCCGGTCAGGGCCTGAACGGCTTCCATGTACACGGCGTCCACGTCCGGGCGCTCTTCACGGTCGACCTTCACGTTGACGAAATCGCGGTTCATCACCCGGGCCGTGGCCTCGTCCTCGAACGACTCGTGGGCCATCACGTGGCACCAGTGACATGCGGCGTAGCCGACCGACAACAGGACGGGGACGTCTCGGCGGCGAGCCTCCTCGAACGCCTCATCGCCCCACTCGTACCAGTCGACGGGGTTGTCGGCGTGTTGGCGGAGATACGGGCTCGTGGCGTCTGCGAGGCGATTGGGCATGGGTATGAACCTACCGGTGGCGACCGGCAATGCTCGCGGCGCCCGGTGGAGTCGGTGACACGCAAGTGCCGCCGGCTGGCGTGGGAGGGGCCACGCCGACCGACGGCGGTCGAGTGGGCTGTGTGTGCCAGATCACCGGCTGGGGAGACACCCCCGCCCACTCTTGGATTCGACGTCACGCGAGTCTCGGAAGTTCCCGGTTTGTTGCATCGCGGACCTGGGTATCACTGTGAGGAACAAATACCCACAAGGGGTGGTTGTTGTGGACAAGTCTGGGGAGATGTCTGGGGAAACCTCTCCGACACTCGCCGGACACCCGCCATCCACCATCCCGGCGGGTCCCGCCCACGAGCCGAGGGGTTCACAAGGTGAGAGACATCTGTCATATTGAGCGACGGATCGCCGTGAAGCTGCGTGCCCCCTCATCGGCGGGCCGCATCGGCTCAGAGCCTGGGCGAGGCGACGATCGAGGAGAGCGACTGTGGTGACATCCACATCAAAGACTGTCGTCAGCAAGCTGACGGATGAGCGAGGGCGTCTCACGACGGACCTGGTTTCGCAGTATCTCACCGCCATCGGTGAGTACGACTTGCTGACCGCCGAGCAGGAAGTGGAGCTCGCCCAGATGATCGAGGCCGGCGACGCCGCATTCGCACGCCTCGAGAAGGCCGACTTCGGCTCCAAGAAGGAAGAACTCGAGCTGCGCCGGCTGGAGCGCAAAGGCCGGGACGCGAAGGACGCCTTCCTCACGGCCAACTTGCGGCTCGTGGTCGCCAACGCACGTCGATACGCCAACACCTCTGGCATCGATTTCCTGGATCTCATTCAGGAGGGCAATCTCGGCCTCATCAGGGCCGTCGAGAAGTTCGACTGGCGCAAGGGCTTCAAGTTCTCGACGTACGCCACGTGGTGGATCCGGCAAGCCATCACTCGCGCCATCGCCGACAAGTCCCGCACGGTCAGGATCCCGGTCCATCTCCACGACACGCTCGCTGCGGTCCGGTCGGCGCAATCCAGTCTCAAAGCCGAACTCGGACGAGATCCGCGAGCCGACGAGATCGCCGAGGAGGCCGGGGTCACGGTGGATCGGGTCGAGCTGGCGCTCGGCGTGGCAGATACCGTCTCACTGGAACAGCCCATCGGGGAGGACGGAGCCCAACTCGGAGACTTCATCCAGGACGAAGAAGCCGCGGACCCGGTCACGATCACCGAGGAGATGGACGTGGCGAATTCGCTTCGCACATCGATCGATCGTCTGCCCCAGCGCGAGGGGAGGATCCTTGCGCTGCGATACGGTTTCTACGACGGCGTCCCGCGGACCCTCGAAGAGATCGGTGAAGAGTTCAGCCTGACTCGTGAGCGGATCCGTCAGCTCGAGAAGTTGGCGCTCTGTCGCCTTCGCCATCCCAGCTTCGGGATCCGCGAGGCCGACCTGATCTGAGCCGCCCACCGAAGGGCTTCTTGCATACGCGCCAAGCTTCTGCCCGTCTTTCCCGTAGGAGTCGAGGCATCACCGTGTAAGGTTCCCCGCCAGTGGCGACTTCAACGGTGTTCCTGCAAGTGGATAGGGAGCTGAGGCGGCGGGTCTACGGCTTCGTCATGCTGGCGGCTTCGCTGCTTCTGCTGTTCGGCCCCGACCTCGCTTTGGCCCAAGAGGGTGGCGAGGGCGTCACCACCAGACTCCGCTACGAGAATGTCGACGGAGATCGAATCCCGATCGAAGGAGGCCGCGTCACGGTCGCCGGCCCGGACGGTGAGGTCATCGGAGAGGGATTCTCCGATGCCGAAGGCAACGTCGAGATCCCCGTTCCCGGCCCCGGGACGTACACGCTGACGTTGGATGTGGAGACGTTGCCAGAAGGTGTCGTGCTGCGTGATCCCGAGCGGGTCTCGACCGAGACGCAGGTTCTGGAGGGCCAGGTCGGACGCACCATCTTCGCGCTGGTCTCGGGCGACGTGACGATCGACACCGACGAGGGGACTTCGTTTCGACAGGTACTTCAACTCTCGGTCGAAGGTCTGAAACTCGGACTGTTCCTCGGCATGGGAGCGATCGGGTTGTCGCTCATCTTCGGGACGA
>CBDTXZ010000315.1:0-2557 GCA_965364515.1 uncultured bacterium | reverse complement strand
GTGGCATTCGGGGACTTCGACCTGGCGTACGGATCCTTCCTGTTGTTCGCGACGAACATGGTGACGGTGATCGTCACCGGTGCCGTGATCCTCCGCTGGATGGGAATGCGCCCGTCCACGGACGGCCCCGTCGGCAAGGCGGTCTGGGGTACCGCTGTCGTGGTCGCCGCAGCCGCCCTCCTGATGGTGATCGTCGGTCTCCAGTCGTTCCAGGGAACCCGGCAGGCGCAACTCGCCGCGGACGATCTGAGTGATCTCTTTCCTGCCGGGGACGTCATCGATGTCGCCTCCAGGTCCAGTGCTCCTCTCATCGTCACCGCAACCGTGCGGACGTCCGACGAGGTCACCGCCGGCGACGTCGCGGCGATCGAGGCCCGCCTCGAGGAACGGCTCGGCACAGACATCCGGTTGGAAGTCGTCGTCGAGCGGGTCGTCGTGAGCGGCGATTGACCTCGTGCCACCGGAGCTTCGATGCAGTACCTGCGCACTCGTCATCACCCTCTTCGCGGTCAGAGCGACGAGACTGGTCCCATGCATCGGACTCTGACCGAACTCGAAGCGGGCATGCACCACGTTCTCTCGGCCCCGGCGGACTCGGGTCGTCTCGAGATGATCGTGATCAGGCCGGACGTGGGGGAGCGGTCCGTGGTCGTCGAGGCTCGACTCGATCCTGGACACGGCGTCGTGGGTGACAGTTGGAGAGATCGCGGGAGCCCGCGTACCGAGGACGGCTCGGCGCATCCCGACATGCAGCTGAACCTCATCAGTTCACGCGTGTTGGATCTCATCGCCGGCGGGCGAGATCGCTGGCCGCTGGCAGGTGATCAACTGTGCATCGACTTGGACATCTCCGAAGCGAACCTCCCACCCTGGACCCGGCTCGCCGTCGGAGAGGCGGTCATCGAGATCACCGATCAGCCGCACACCGGCTGTGGCAAGTTCAGCAGTCGGTACGGCACAGATGCACTGCGCTGGGTCAACACCCCAGAAGGCAGGGCGCTGCGCCTCCGAGGAGCAAATGCCAGGGTCGTCAGCCCCGGGACGATCCGCGCCGCCGACTCGGTGCTCAAGCTCGCGTGATCATCACGACGCCCGCCGGGTCGGTACGGTTGGCACACTCATGAGCGACCACGAGTTCGGTTTCAACACCAGATCCATCCACGCCGGCCAGCGGCCCGATCCCGAAACCGGGGCCCGCGCCCAGCCGATCTACGCCACGACGTCCTTCGTGTTCGAAGACGCCCAGCATGCGGCCGACCTGTTCGCCCTCCAGACCTACGGCAACATCTACACCCGCATCGGGAATCCGACCACCGCCGCCTTCGAAGAGCGGATGGCCTCGCTCGAAGGCGGCATCGGCGCTCTTGCGACCGCGTCGGGCCAGTCGGCTCAACTCATCGCCATCCTGGCACTCTGCCGTCAGGGGGACGAGGTGGTTGCTTCCCAGTCGCTGTACGGCGGGACCTACACCCAGTTCGACGTCACGCTGCGGCGGATGGGAATCGACGTCACGTTCGTCGACTTCGCCGACCTCGACCTCGTCGAGCAGTCGATCACCGAGAACACGAAACTCCTGTACGGCGAGACGATCGGCAATCCACGCGCCGACATCCTCGACATCGAGACGATCTCGGCCGTCGCCCACGCCCACGGCATCCCTCTCGTCGTCGACAACACGTTTGCGACCCCGTACCTGTGTCGCCCGATGGATCACGGAGCCGACATCGTCACTCACTCGGCGACGAAGTTCCTCGGCGGCCACGGCGTCGCGATCGGAGGGGTCATCGTCGAGTCGGGTCGATTCGATTTTGCCAATGGAAACTTCCCCATGCTGACCGAGCCGTCGCCCGCCTATCACGATCTCCGATTCTGGGAGAACTTCCGTGAGTACGCCTATCTCACGAGAGCGCGCGTCGAATTGCTCAGGGACATCGGCGCATCCATGTCGCCGTTCAACTCTTTCCTGTTGATGCTGGGCCTCGAGACGCTCGGCCTCCGGATGCAGCGTCATGTCGAGAACGCCCGCTCGGTCGCAGCCTTCCTGGCGGGCCACGAATCGGTGAGCTGGGTGGGATACCCCGAACTCGACGCCAGCCCATGGCGTGAGCTCTCGGCCAAGTATCTCCCGCTCGGGCCGGGGGCGGTCTTCACCTTCGGGATCGAAGGCGGGTACGAGGCGGGTGTGCGATTCATCGAACGGGTCGAGCTCGCCTCGCACCTCGCCAACATCGGAGATGCCAAGACCCTCGTCATTCATCCGGCGTCGACGACCCACCAGCAGGTCCCCCAGGCAGAACGTGCCGCCGTGGGAGTGTCGGACGACATGATCCGGATCTCGGTCGGGATCGAGGACCTGGACGACATCGTCTGGGATCTCGGGCAGGCGCTCGGAGGCGGCGCGTGACCGCAGTCGTCGAAGCGGATGCTCGTGAGCGCCTGGCGATCATCCGCAACGCCCGTTCGGTCGCCATGGTCGGAGTCTCTGCCAATCCGATCCGGTCATCGAACTTCGTGGCCAGCTACCTGGTTCGAACCGACTTCGTCACCTATGCGGTGA
>CBDTXZ010000314.1:0-2586 GCA_965364515.1 uncultured bacterium | reverse complement strand
TGGTTGTGATCGCAGCGTCGAGGGCAGCGATCATCTCACTGAGTCGATCCGACCGCTCGACCAATCGCTCACGCTGTCGTTTCAGGCCGGTCGAGAGGTCCTGGTCGGCTGCGTCCAACATCCCGGCGATGTCGCTCAAGCCGAATCCCATGTCACGCCAGTCCAGGATCGCGTGTAGGCGGACGAGGTCGGCCTCGGAGTAGAGGCGGTATCCCGCCGCGGTCCGTTCCGATGGCTCGAGTATCCCGACCTCGTCGTAGTGGTGGAGTGTCCTGACCGTGACTCCGGTCAGTTCGGCGACCTCGCCGACCGTGCGAAACCTCACGTCCTCGACCTGCTCATGGCTTCCACCGTACGGCATGACGCTGCGTGAGGGTCAACGGATCGTCTCCAGGTCTACGCTCGATGTGTGGGCGAGACGCACATGGATCCCGTGAATGCGATCGGACGGTTCGCGCTCGAGCTCGTTGCGCTCTATGGCATCGGTCGTGGTGTGTGGGAGACCTCCGAGAGCTCGATCGCGGTGGTCGCGGTCGTCGGTCTCGCCGCTTTCGTGTGGGGGCGATTCCGGGTTCCCGATGATCCCGGGCCGGCACCCGTCGCCGTCCCTGGTGTCGTCCGGCTGTGTATCGAAGTCGTGGTGCTCGTTGGTGGAGGTGTCGGGCTTGCGAGCGTCCACGATTCCCTTGCCGTGGCCTACTTCATCGCGTTGATCGTCCACTACGCGACGACGCCGCGGCGACTCCGGTACGTGCTCTCGTTCCGTTGAAGGTCAAAGTCCCAGCAGGCTCGCTGCCGTGTCACCGAGGATGGCCTCGGTGACGGACTGGTCGAATCCTCCGCTACGGACGAAATCGACCGGGTCGAGGCTACCCATCTCGAACGGGTAGTCCGTGCCGAGCATCACGCGATCGGAGCCGAGGAAGTCCACCACGTACCGGAGAGCGGCAGGCTCGTGGAGCACCGTGTCCACGTAGATCTGCCTGAGGTAGTCGGATGGCGGCTTCGAGATGTGCTTGCCCGCCAGATTGGGCTTCTGACGGTATCCGGCGTCCATGCGGCCGATCTGATACGGAGCGAACCCACCGCCATGGACGACGCAGACCTTCAGATCGGGGAATCGTTCGAACACACCCGAGAAGATCAGCCCTGCGAGGGCGATGGTGCTCTCCGCCGGCCGGGCGATCATGTTCTCCATGAAGTAGCGGCTGAGATCGATGCCTTGTAGCGGCCTCATCGGATGGAGCACGATGAACGCGCCCAGGTCCTGAGCTGCCGCCCAGAAGTCGTCCAATCCTGCCTGGTCGATGTAATTGCCGTCCACCGTCGTCGCCAACTCGACGCCCTTCATGCCCAGCGCGCCCATGGCGTGGTCGAGCTCGTTGACGGCGCGTGTCGGATCCTGGAGCGGCACCGTTCCGATGGCCGAGAAACGATCCGGGGCCTGTGCAGCCTCCTCGGCGAGAGATTCGTTCTGGATCCTGGCGTATCGACTGCCGTTCTCGGGCTCCAGTTCGTAGGCGGTGAGATCGATCCACCCGGACAGGACCTGGTGGTCGAGCCCCATCCGGTCGAGCTCCGCCAACCGGCGGCCGTGGTCGGTGAGGTCGTCGCGGAGTGGTTGAGTGGTCACCCGTCCATCGATCTCGACTGCCGGCCCCCGTTCGGTCGGAACGAGGTCGATTCCGAGCGGGTTGCCTTCGGATTCCATCCAGGTTCGGAAGGCGGCGGGGATGCAGTGGGCGTGAACGTCGATGATCATGCTGAGACTGTATGTCGGCCGTCCATCTCCTGCAATCGATTGCCAATCTTTCTGTCCCCAGCCCTGCGGGTCGCGGAATGTCATCTTCCCGACTATCGGCGGCGATCGGTCGCCCCCGTGCCTACAATCGATTGCAGTCGTAGGAGTGTCCCATGCCGAGAATCCCGTACCCCGACCTCGATCAGATCACCGATCCCGAGATGCTGGCCGCATTGGATCGTTCGCGCCGGGTGGGAACACCCCGGCCGGAGTCGCAGGCGATCCGAGCCCACGTCCCCGCAGTGATGAAGACGTTCACGGCTGCCTGGATGCAGGTGTTCGTCGACGGAATCGTCGAACACGAGTTGAAGGAACTCTGCCGGGTCTACGTGACGAAGACGGTGAAATGCGGGTATTGCGCAGCGCAACGATCGACCGATGCGGCCGTCGAGGAAGACCACTACGACGACCTCCTCGAGTTCCGCACGTCGGAGAAGTACAGCGATCGGGAGAAGGCGGCGCTCGCGTACACCGATGCCGTCGTGTGGGATCCGGACCTCGCCACCGATGAGGTCTGGGACCAGCTGCATGCCCATTTCACCGTGCCGGAGATCGTCGAGCTCGGATCGTTCATCGCGCTCACCTCGAGCCAGCAACGCTGGATCAAGACCCTCGACCTCGGGCACCGGGAGATCCTCGCCGACACCGACACCGGTCTCATCGACGCACCAACGGGATAGGAGTAGCCATGGCAACCGAAGTCGCAAGCTCATTCGACGTGACGAAACCCATCGTGAGGAGGAAGCAGCTCGTCGCGACCAACCACGCCGGCATGATGACGGAGA
>CBDTXZ010000313.1:0-2587 GCA_965364515.1 uncultured bacterium | reverse complement strand
CCTTGCCGGGACATGTCGTTCGGCTCGAAGCACAGCCGCCGAATGCAGAGGGAGCAGGGGCGGTGACGCTCTCGGACCTCGTTCGATCGGCTCTGAGGCTCCGGCCAGACCGGATCGTTGTCGGGGAGGTGCGGGGACCAGAAGCACTGGACCTCGTCAACGCGATGAACACGGGTCACCCGGGCTCGATGTCGACGATCCATGCCAACTCACCAGAACACGCCATCTGGCGCCTCGAGACACTGGCTCTCTCGGGGCACCGCAGGGTTTCGGAGCTCGCGGTCCGGCGGCAGATCCACGACACGATCACCCACGCTGTACAGATCTCTCGCCACGGCACCCAACGCCGAATCACCCATGTCGGTCGCATCGGGTGACTGCGCTGTTGCTCGCCGTCGCCGTCACCCGCCGCGTTCCGCCGTTGACTGCGGCGCTCGTGATCGGCGCGCTGCACGCTCCGCTCATCACGGGCACGGTGGTTCTCGGGATCGTCGCCGTCGACGTCCTGACAGACGCGCGACGCCGAGGAGTCGATCCGGTCGTCGGCGTCATCGTGGACGCTGCCGGCGAGCTCAGGTCCGGGCGGCCGCTCAGGGCAGTCGTTTCTTCCGGAGCCTTCGGTGAGCAGTTGGCAGCCGTGGCGCGGCGTGGTCTCCCGATCCGAGCTGCGGAGCTCGACTCACTGTCGATGTTCGGAGAGGATGCTCGGCTGGTCGCCGCAACCCTCGACCTCGCGGTCGACTCCGGCGGCCCCGTCGCCGCCACGTTCGAACGGCTTGCCGCCGGGATGGTCGACGCCGAGCGAACCAGGCGGGAGCGACGAGCCGCCATGGCGCCCGCCATGGCGCAGGCGATGATCGTCGGCGGGCTGCCATCGATCGTGCTGTTGCAGATGGTGTTCAGCGGCCGTTGGATGGAGCTCGTCGCAGGCGGAGCGGCCTCGGCGACGGTGGCGGTGGGTGGTGCACTGGCAGTGATCGGGGGAGTGATCTGGATCGTGCTGCTGGTTTCGGGGAAGCGCTGACATGGTGCTCATGGCGCTGCTCGTCTCGGCGTTGTTGGCCGGGTCGTTGCGTTGGCACCCTGTCCACACACGTCGCCGTCGACCTCGCCACCAGATCGATGTCCTCCTGGTAGCCCGTCTGCTCACGCTGGCGATCTCGGCCGGACACCCGCTTGGCACGGCCCTCCAGGACGTGCGAGCGAGGCTCCCAGAGTCGGCCCGACCTGCCGTCGACGACGTGCTCGCTCGCGCGAGGAGCGCAGGACTGGCCCGTTCACTCGCAGAGACGACGGGGCCGCTCGGCGAGCTCACAGGGCGGCTGGCACGGGCGCACATCACCGGTGCCTCGGTGGCTCCCGTACTCGATGCCTACGTCGCGTTGGTCCAGGACGCCAGGCGCGCTCGAGCCGTCGAGGATGCCCGAACGATCGGCGTGAAGCTGATCCCGCCGTTGACCCTGTTGCTGCTCCCCGGGTTCATCGCACTCGTCATCGCACCATTCGTGCTCGAGCAGCTCGACGGGCTGCTCGGAAGGAGCATCCCGTGATTGGTTCCACTTCCCCCCGACCCGGCCGGCCGTCGGGAACAGTGAAAGGAGCGTCTGATGACGCGTATGCAGACATGGCTGGTCTCGAATGGGACCGCCGAAGACGAACGTGGACAGGGCACCATCGAGTACGTCCTGGTGATGTTGGCCGTGACGGCGGTGGCAGTCGTGCTCATCTCCTGGGCGAAGTCCGGCCAGGGCAAGACGCTCCTGGGAGACCTGTTCGGAGACGTGATCGGATGGATCGTCGGTGCCGCCAGGAAGTTCCGGGTGTGAGCGATCGCGGCTCGATAGCCATCGAAGCCGCTCTCGTGTTGCCGATCCTGATCCTCGTGATCCTCGCCGGATTCGAAGTGTCGGTGCTCGCCATGACCAGATTCGAACTGGTCGCGGCCGCCAGGGAGGGAGCACGGGTCGCAGCCACGGTCGCCGATCCGGTCCAGGCGGTCGCTGCGGTGAGGTCGGCGCTCGACGAGCCCCTGGCATCTCGCGTCGCAGTCACTGTCCGGCGGCCGCCGGTTCCGGGCCGGCAGGCCGAGGTCCTGGTTCGCGTCGTCCAGGAGATGCGGACGCCACTCCTCGATGCGCTCCGTGTTCCGATCACGGTCAGGGCGGTCATGGCCGTGGAGCCTTGATCGACCGCGAGGCGGGAGTTGCGACGGTCTCCGCTGCGGTGTCCGTCGGCTTGATGGTCGGCCTTGCCTCGATGGTGATCGCCGTCCTGGTTGCTGCCGGTTCTCGGGCCGAAGTCGAGACGGCAGCCGATGCTGCAGCGCTCGCCGCCGTGGGCGCTGCGGTGCTCGGAGACGATCCATGCACCGCAGCAGGAAGGCTGGCGGCAGCCAACGGTTCCCGCCTGCTCGAATGTCGGTGCCCGCCCTTTGCGGGCGAGCCGATCGCGGCAACGGTGGTCGTGGGGCGTTCCTTCGTTGTGCCGTTGATCGGTGAGCGCTTGGTCTCGGCTTCCGCCGCGGCCGAGTTCCGACCCGATCCGTAGCATGGCGACATGGTCAAGAAGGGAAACACGCCGGCGCTGG
>CBDTXZ010000312.1:0-2610 GCA_965364515.1 uncultured bacterium | reverse complement strand
CCGTAGATCCGTTCTCCTCCGACCTGTGCGATCCGCTGGGTCAGCACCCCGATCAGGTCGTAGCCGATCGTCCCCGGACACCCGGTGGTTCCGACATCACGATGACCGGAGATGGCCCGCAGCGGGACGGCGACGCCATCGGGGTACGTCGGCGAGTCCCGCGAGACGACCACGGGCGCCGAGAGCGGGTCGACGTGAGCCACATCGAGGCGCCACGCCCCGTACGCCACGAAGGCATCCTGAGCGGCGACGGTCGGCGGGGCGACGTTGTGGTCGCCGATGAACGCCACGCCGACGGATGTGGAGTTGAACCCTGCTGCGTGAGCGCCCCTGACGGGCAGATCGACGCCGCCTCCCCTTCCCTCCCAGATCCTGCCAGACGAGTCGATCAGTGTGTTGTATCCGATGTCGTTCCATCCGCGCACGCCGACGTGATACGAGCAGATCGCATAGAGCAGATCCGGTACCTGGTCGGGCGAATAGCCGTTGGCGTTCGCCGAATGGATCGTGTGGTGGACGATGAGAACCTCTGCCCGGGTCCTCGTGCTGTATGAGACGTCCTCTTCGACACAGTCCTGACCGCCCCACGAGGATCGAGGGAGGATGTCCGGCCGGTCGGGTTCAGCGACCAGGCGGTTGTCGGTCGACCATTCGATCCGCTCCCGCTGAGCTGTGAGACGTGACCACGGTCCGAGTGTCGATCCGGTCGTGTCCACGTAGTGGAGTTCCGGCACCGTCGTGCCTTCCCACTGCACCTGAATCCAGTCGGCTCCACCCGTGTAGACGGCGTCCGATGTGGTCTGGGAGGATGCCTCGACGGCGGTGCGGTCGGGGCCGTGGTCGTCGGCGTGGACCGGGACCCAGGGGCCCCAGTCTTCGCCGTCGGGTCCGACTCGGATGGCGGCCTCCCCGCTGGATTGATCGGGCCAGCTCAAGCCGACTGCAGTGGTCGTGAGTTGGATCGGGGCGGATCGCTGGATGGCTCCGGCCGAGACGGACTGCAGACGGTGCTCTCCTGTGACGGCCGGGTATCGGGCGGGCTCGATCGAGATCTCGGAGAGCGCCACGATTGCAAGCACCATGAGCGGGAAGCCCACGATTCGAAGCCGCAGACCCCCCGAGGCTGTATGTCTCCCCCGCATTCGATACCTCTCTCCGGAGCTCCCAGCCCGCGAAGTCAGCCTTTCGGCGTCTGGGAGGAAAGACGAGTGGGGTCGTCGAGTGTTACGGGGCGATCCACCAGGGCACCTGAGAGGTAGATCCCGGCAGCGAACCACCAGGTCGGTTCGAAGAGCACGGTCTGGGTCATCGCCGGAAGGAAGGTGACCACGAGAAGTGCCCCTCCGACCCGGCCTGCACCCGCCCGGACGATCACCCCCAGGACTGCCACGAACGCGATCAGCCCGACGACACCGGTCTCCGCCAGGAGTTCGAGTGCGAGGTTGTGCGGCTCCTGAAGGATCGAGTTGGTCAGCCAGCCGACTCCCAAGCCGACGCCGAGGATCGGATTCGAGCGGAACATCTCCCAGTACTCGGGCCAGACGTCGGCCCGCTCCTCCGAAGGCTCGAAGCGGTCACCGAAGGCGACGTCGGAGGACTCGAACAGTCCAGTGATGTCGGCGAGCAGGTCCCATCCCTGGCTCAGGCGGAACGCGAATTGGAGGTCGATGTCGCCGTCGACCTCAGCGGGGTCCACCACGAACATGCCGGCGGTGAGCACCACGGCCACGAGCGTCGCCACTCCGAGCTTTCGGAACAGCCAGGACGGCTCGATCCACCGCTCCCTGACGAGGGCAAGACCCACGATGCCCAGTGCGAGCGGAAACGAGAGCCAGCCCGTCCGGCTGAAGGCCATCAGGACTGCGAATCCAAGCCCTCCGATCACGACACCGTCGAACCACGTGCCGGTCGCTCGACCCCGCGCCGACGCGACCAGGGCGAGTGCCGCCCAGAGCACCGACCACGCCGCTCCGTAACCCGGATCCTGATGCCAGTTCGTGAGCGCGATGAAGCCCTCCTCGAGATAGGCGGGTTTCGAGATCCGGAAGACTCCGGGCAGATCGTTGATCGTGTTGACCACGCCTGCTCCGAAGACACCGAAATCCACCAGCGAGAAGAAGACGGCGGTGATCCCCATCGCCGCACCCGTCCAGAAGATCACGGTGAGGGCAGAGTCGATCATCCCCGGTGTGCGCAACCGGCGTTCCGTGACCAGCATCACCATGGCGCCCACCGCAATGGCGAGACCCAGCTGGAAGAAGCGCTCTCGGAATGGCTCGGTCGGAAAACCCGTCAAGAGGATGAGCCCGAAGACGAGGAGGGCCAACGAGACGTTTCGGTGGTACGGCCACTGCCGTTCCCGAACGGCATCGACGAGGTCGACGACGATCAATCCGACCAACAGCACGAGGAACGGCTTCCACGAGATCCATGCGGAGAGGAAGACGGTGTGCAGCGGCAGCACCGCCACCATCGCCAGGAAGACCAGATCCGCGGTTCCCAGGTCTGTTGTCTTCTGCGTTGGCATCGACCACCGTCCGATCAGCACGTCAGGCTAGGTCACGGTGCGGGTAGCCTGAGCGTTCGATGCGGCGCTCGGCACTCTTGGGA
>CBDTXZ010000311.1:0-2618 GCA_965364515.1 uncultured bacterium | reverse complement strand
CTCGGCTGGAGGGCCTGGATGGAGTGGAAGACCAGCCACGGAGACCTCGTCGTGACCGCCTTCGACGCCGCGGACAACGCCATCGCAACGGTGACTGTGGAAGCTCGCTGACTGCCGGTACCGCATCGTCGCCTCATAGGCTCGACGCATGGACGAATACCCGCTCGAGGCACCCGGCACACTGCGGTACGCGTCGCTGACGCAGCAGTGGCAACGACTCACGTTCGTCCATTGGCGGTTCGACCCTGCAGACGTTCAAGCGATTCTCCCCGAGGGGTTGACCGTCGACACTCATGACGGATCGGCATGGGTCGGCCTGGTCCCGTTCCACATGATCGATGTGAGGCCGCCGTTCATCCCGACGCTCCATCCGATCACCACCTTCCCCGAGACCAACATCCGGACGTACGTCAGGGGCCCCCGAGGACAGGGAGTGTGGTTCTGCTCCCTGGAGATCACCAGGCTTCTCGGTGTGGTGGTGGCACGGACCCTGTTCGGTGTGCCGTACACGTGGGCAGAGATGTCGATCGATCAGACATCCGATCGGATCCGATACCGGAGCCGGCGGCGCTGGCCGGCGCCGAGAGGTGCCTCGAGTGTGCTCGAGATCGAGATCGGCGAACGGATCGAATCACTCGACCACCTCGATCGCTTCCTCACATCTCGATGGGCCACCTATTCGAGGCTTCCGGGCGGCCGAATCGGCTGGGTGCCCGTGGAGCACGAGCCGTGGCCGTTGCACCGAGCCGAGATCAGGGAGATGTCGGAGTCGCTGACGACCGCGGCCGGACTGCCTCGTCCCGAGTCGGAGCCGATCGCCCACTACTCCCCCGGAGTCACCGCACGCATCGGCTTCCCCAACGTCGCCTGAGCTCAGACGCCGGTCCACACTCCGCGTTCGATCATCACGGCCTTCAGTGCATCCGGACGATCGGTGATGATGGCGTCGACGCCGATCTCGAGCAACCGGTGCATCTGCTTTGAGCTGTTCACCGTCCAGACATGAACCTGATAGCCCGCCCGGTGGAACCGCTCGACCGATCGTGGCGTCACGATCCGGATACCGCGAGCGCTCACCGGCACCTGGAGCGCGTCGGCGAGCAGTGGAGGTGTGCGGACGGCGGCAGCGGCGAGGGCACGCGCAACCGCTCTCGGTCCCGCAGAGGTCGCAACGGCGCCGCCGGTCACCTCCCGAAACTCTGCGAGGCGTCGGTCAGAGAAACTGCCGACGAT
Source organism: uncultured bacterium (assembly GCA_965364515.1). GTDB lineage: Bacteria > Actinomycetota > Acidimicrobiia > Spongiisociales > ZC4RG35 > JAHEDH01. Next base: position 1,385 of record CBDTXZ010000311.1, on the reverse strand, counting down.
GACACGCTCAGCGATGTCGAGGCGCTTGATCAGCTGCCAGAGGGGATCGACCAGCCCATCCTGCTTCAGGTCCACGACCAGTCTGGAGTCTTCGAACGTGGTGGCGACCTCCTCGAGCGAGGGTACGGCGTGCCCCTGACCTCGGTAGGGGTGGTCACCGGAGACCTCGAACGTGTAGGCGGCGTCGAGCTCGGAGAGCTCGGACATGGCGAAGTCCCAGACCGGACCGGATCCGTCGGTGGTGCGGTCGACGGTGTCGTCGTGAATGCAGACCACCTGACCATCGCTTGTCAGATGCAGATCGGTCTCCATCCAGCGCAGACCGGCGTCGTAGGCGTGTCCGAACGCCAGCATCGTGTTCTCCGGCCAGATCAACCGGCTGCCCCGGTGTGCGATGGCAAACGGCCTGTCGCCTGAAAGGACCGGTCGTTCGGATCCGGTCACTGTCCGTCTCCCGAACAGGCTCGGCGTGGGAATGGGTTCGGCATCCAGGAGATGATGCCAGATCGGGACCAGGAGTCCCAACGAGGTTCGGGCCCCGTTGAACGGGGCCCGAACGATGATCGCGTCGGATTCGGCTCAGTCGACCACGCGGTCCTTGAGTCCCTTGGCCGGAGCAAAGTGGGCGTACTTGCGGGCGGGAATCATGATCTCCTCGCCGGTGGCCGGGTTGCGTCCTTTTCGAGCGGATCGGCTCTTCGTCGTGAAGTTGCCGAACCCGGCAATGGAGACCTTGCGGCCTGCATCGAGCTCGACGGCGATGATGCCCTCTCCCGGCTTGGTCGAGAAGATGTGGTCGAGGATCTCACCGGCCTGAGCCTGGGAGATGTCGGCCTTCTTCGCCAGCTTCTGAGCCATCTCGGTCTTGTTCATCGGTCCTCCTCAGGAAACCTCTGCTCCCGGACTCCCCGGGCACTCACAAAACATAGTCAGGTAGCCATGAAAACCCTGTCATTCCAGGGCCTCCCGGCCACCGGCCACGACTTTCCACGCCGGGTTGGAATCGGGCCGTCTCACCAGATCGCGGGCGTCGTCGGTATCGAGGATCACGAAATCCGCCGGATCGCCCATGCGCAGGCGCCCGCGCTCGTCGTCGCCAACGGCTCGTGCGCCACCCCGCGTCGCCGCCCAGATCGCCTCACCGACCGTCAGTCCACCCAGCGTCGCCAGCAACGAGATCGCCAGCGTGAGACCGTTGACCGAGCGTCCGTCGGGGTTGGATCGGGTGGCCACACCCGGACGACCGCCGGCGTCCCACATCGCTCGACCGTCGATCCGACCACCGTCGAGGAACACCATGGGCTCGACGACCGGGTTCGCGTCCGGAGGCAGGACCGTCCACTCAGTCGCCTCCACCGACCGGGCACCCTCCGCCAGCGCGGCGC
>CBDTXZ010000310.1:0-2638 GCA_965364515.1 uncultured bacterium | reverse complement strand
GGTACCACCATCACGTCGTGGTCCACGGACGAGGCTTCCGGATCGATCCGACCAGCCCCACCAGACGAAGACGCTTCCTCCCACCCGCTCGTTCCAACAGCGACCCACCCATCTGAGAGTCGCGTCCTCCCATACGGTGACATCTCACTCATCGATCAGGGGCAACTCTCATGAGCACCGAGCATCGAGCCTCAACCGGTGAGCACCACCGAATTGTCCGAGCCCATGTCGTTCGGCCAGTAGGCGTCGGCCGCGTCGTCGTTGTCCCACTCCTGTTCGTCCAGGCGATACCGGAACTGGACGTGGCGGTCTTTCGGGAGTCTGACCTTGAGACGCCACGGACCTTTCCCGCGATTCGCTCGTTTCATCTCGACAGGAGACCAGTCCGTCACCTCGGCGACCCACTCGACCTTCTCGGCCTCGGGTCGTTCGATTTCGAAGGTGACCTCCACCTCGTCGATCGTCTTGAAATACCTCTTGGAGAGCATCTGCCCCTCCTTTCAACTCGGTCATCGTGGGGATGACCGCCCAGAGGTTACGAGCGACCGATTCGCCGACCAATGACCGACGAAAACTCCGACTGATCACATTTCGGTGTGACGTATGCTCAGGCTCTCATGTCCGAGCAAGTGTCTGTTCGACAGATCGCTCGCGACGGTGCCGGACTGATGTCCCGGTTCGTACGCGCCCACCCGATCGCCTTCGCCATCGGTGTCTTCGGCGCCGCCAACTTCGCAGCTGCCATCGTTGCCTCGGCGGTGGTTGTGGGGCGGGTGACCGACGAATTGATCGTCCCGGTCCTCACCGATGGCGAGCCGATCTCCGGACGGATCAGGGGGGCGATGTTCGCTCTGATCGGGATCTCCGTGTGGAAGGGTGTCGGCATCGTCGTGAGAAGAACCGGCGCCACATGGATGTCCGGCCGCAACCAGGCCGATCTCCGCTCTCAACTCGTCGACCACCTGTTGACGCTCGAGCTCTCATGGTTCCGTCGTCAATCCACAGGCGACCTGCTCGCCGTGAGCGACTCGGACGCCAACCGGGCGACGTCGGTACTCGGCCCGTTTCCGTTCGCAACCGGTGCCGTGCTGCTGTTGTTCGGGTCGATCGGGATCGTTGCCATGATCGACGTTCCGCTCGCGGTCGTGGCGATGCTCGGACTGGTCTCCAAGGTCCTCATAGACGTCTACGGAGCGAAACAGATCTTTCCCGGCTTCACCGAGGTGCAGGAACGTCAGGGTCGCGCCAGCGCCGTGGCTCACGAGTCGATGGACGGAGCTCTCACGGTCAAGGCGCTCGGACGTGAGCTCGAGGAGACCCAGCGATTCACCGAAGCGTCCGAGTCTCTCCGCGACCAGCTCATCCACGTCGCCCGCCAGTTCACCTTCTACGACGCCGTCCAGGACACGATTCCGGCGCTCACCACCGTGATGATTCTCATCATCGGTGTGATGAGGGTCGATGTCGGCGCCGTCACCGCAGGTGATCTCGTGACCATCACCTATCTCCTCTCGCTCATCGCCTTCCCGCTCAGACTCATCGGGTTCGTGCTCTGGGAGATGTCGGGAAGCCTGGCGGCGCTGGGGCGGGTCGACCGCGTACTCGAGATCACCGACGAGGTCGCGTACGGCGATGCGCAGGCGTCGACCGAGCAGACCGGCGCCCGGGTCGAGTCGACCGGAGTGTCGTTCTCTTACGAGAGCGGCGATCTCGTCCTCGAAGATGTCCACTTCGACATCCCCGCCGGGAAGACCATCGCCGTGGTCGGTCCCACAGGGTCTGGGAAGTCCACGCTCGTCACGCTGCTCGCCCGTCTCTGGGACCCCGACTCCGGCGTCGTTCACCTCGACGGCAGAGACCTTCGGGACTTCGCCCGGTCGGCACTCCCTGGCGAGGTCGCCTTCGTCGGCCAAGACGTGTTTCTCTTCGACGACACGGTGACCGGCAACATCGCCTTCGGGATCGACGTGCTGCAGGACGAGGTCGAAGCTGCTGCACGCCTCGCCGGTGCCCACCAGTTCATCCTGGAGCTGCCGAAAGGCTACGACACCCAGTTGGGGGAGCGGGGCACCACACTGTCGGGCGGGCAGCGCCAGCGGATCGCTCTTGCGAGAGCGCTTGCGCGCAAGCCGCGCCTCCTGATCCTGGACGACGCCACCTCTGCGGTCGACCCGTCGGTCGAGAGCGAGATTCTCGCCGGCTTGAAGCGGTCCGAGCTGCCTTCGACGGTCATCGTCGTCGCCTACCGGCAGTCGTCGATCGCACTCGCCGACGAGGTGGTGTTCGTGGAGAACGGGCGGATCGCCGCCCACGGGACGCACAGGGAGCTGCTCTCCCATCCGGGATATGCCCGACTGCTCCAGGCGTATCAACGAGATGCCGCCGAGCGATCCTCACGCGAGGCCGTCGATGGCTGAGCAGCTCACCACCCGATCTGCGCTCGCTCGGCTCCTGACCGTTCCATCGATCAGGAAGGGGCTGTGGCTGACGCTGACGCTTGCCTTCCTCGGCACCGCCCTCAACGTCGCCATCCCGATCATCGTGCAGCAGACGGTCGACAACGAGATCCTGGCCGAGACCGGACCAGACATCTCGGGCACGGCCGTCCAGGGGATGGTCGCGATGGTCTTCATGGTCG
>CBDTXZ010000309.1:0-2642 GCA_965364515.1 uncultured bacterium | reverse complement strand
GATGCGGGCGGCGAAGGCCTCGTCAGTGGACTCGATGCGAACGGGTCGCTGAATCCAGGTGGTTTCGTACCCCGGATAGAACGGCTCGTCGTAGGCGATGTCCAGAAGCTCGCCGTTGCGGTAGTACTCGACGTAGTCGACAGCCTCGGGGTAGAGGGCTGCGAGGCGAATCCAGCGCTTTCCGTCTTGAACCATGTGTGGCTCGAAGCCTTGGAAGTAGTAGCGCTCCTCGATGGGAACTGGGTCGACCGGGATGCCGATTCCTTTGGCCATGCGGTGGGCGAAGAACGTGTCCTCACCTGCAGTCACCGACCAATCCGGCGGCACGTCCTGTTTCGTGTGGTTGTTGTAGTAGCCCCAGGATGTGCCGGTGTGGAAGGCGACGTCGAGGTGGCTGTAGCAGGGCGAGTCTTCATTGCAGACGATCGGTCGGTCCAACTGCCAGTTCTGAACCCGGCGAATCATGTTGTAGTAGCCCTGGCGTGTGAGTCCGTTGGCGTGCATCAATATCACGTCGCTGGCCTCTGCAACCTCGCGGCTCACGTACCCGCCTACTCCGCTCGACCCGACCAGCATCCCGCCTGATTCCTTCCGAGCCAGGTCGATGAGCCAGGAGATACCTTGATCGCTCTGAATGATCGAGTGGTCGGCGAATCCGTCGAGGTTGTACTCGTTCGCGACTTCGATGACGACGTTCGTGTATCCGGCGTCCCGCAGCAGGTTGGAGCCTGTGATCACGGCATTGCGAACGGCGCGCCCGCTTTCGAGGCGGTGTCCCTGTGATGCGTACAGGAGGCTGACGATCACCACCATGCCGAGTTCGTCGGCTGCGCGCACCAATCGGTCGAGCCTCGCTGCGTACGCATCGTCGAACTCCGAGCCGGTCGACCCATACGGGTTGTTGTCGATGCTCGCCCAGTCGTCAACGGTGAGCACCGGCCCGCCGCCCTGCAACCCGACGGTGAATGCGCGCAATCCGTATCGGTGCCACTCGGGAAGCGCCGCGATCAGCCGATCGGTGTTCGTCTCAGGGTCCCAAGTGTCGTGTCCGAAGATCGCAAAGCGTTCTGGCGCGGCGTTGTCGTCGAAGATGCCCTGGATGAAGCGGGCGTTCATGAGGAGACCATGCGCTCCGAGTCGGGAGCCTTCGATCTCGGCGTACGTCTTACGACCGTTGATGAGGAAGTTCGAACCGCTGACGTCGACGGCCGTTGTTGGCAAGCGCTAGCCCCGCTTGAAGAGCTTCTTGAGCCAGGCGATCAGGCCCTCGATGAACACCTTGAAACCGCTGACGTCGCCGGCCTTGATCTCCGCGGCTTCTTCGACCGTCGCAGCCGAGAGCTTGCCTTCGACACAGGCGACGAACTCCTCGATCAGGCGGCCGGAGATCTCGTTGATGAGGCCGGTGCGGCCGAACTGGGCTGCTGCCCCGGACAGCGTGACGTCGGCGTCGATGTTGACCTTGGTGTCGGTGCCCTCGGCGGTGAGTTGGTAGTCGACCTTGACCTGGCCTCGGCTCCCGCCCCGGCGGTCGGCGCCTTTACCGTCGATCTTGCCGGACTTCGCCGCAGCATCGGGCGTGACCGTGGCGTCTCCTTCGAACGTCGCCGCCAGCGGACCCAGTTTCACCGAGACCTTCCCCGAGTACTGCCCGTCTCCTTTGTCCTCGAGGAGCTCGGCGCCGGGAAGGCAGTCGGCGACCGACGGGATGTCCTGGAAGTAGTCCCAGACCTGATCGACTGGGCGGGCTACGACGAATTCGTGGGAGATCTTCATGTGTCTGTTCCTCTCGGCTGGTCAGCGACGGTAGTTGGTGGTGTTCACAGGAAGGCTGCCGGGTCGTTGGAGAACGCCTTCTGACAGCCCGGGGCGCAGAAGTAGTACGTGGTTCCCTCGTGGTCGAAGGTCCAGCGCGCGCTGGCGACGTCGACCATCATCTCGCACACTGGATCGACCGCCTGCTCCGGTGTGTCGATCTCGGGTCCGGTCGGATGGGCTTCCGCCTCGGTCCGAACCAGCTCGGCGAGGATCGATACGGCGATGCCGGAGTGGTCGGTGTGGCCGAGGTCGATACCGACCGGTGCCCGCAGACGGGCGATCGCCTCGTCGGACAGCCCGGTGCTCCGGAGCCACTCGACGACCGATGACGCCCGCTTCTCGGAGGCAACGAGCCCGACGCTGCGGGCTTCGGAGACGAGCGCCTGTTCGAGAGCCTGCTCGTCGAAGTGTCCTTGGGTTGCGACGATCACGTGCGTCGAGGAATCGACGCCGACCATCTCGGTGTCTTCAGTGACGACCACCCGCCATCCGAGCGCGCCGACGAGGTCGGCGAGCGTCGATGTCATTGGTGACGATCCCACGATGTGCACTTTCGGAGAGGGGAGCACGGGTTCCATGTAGACCTCCATAGCGCCTTCGCTGGAACACGCCATCGGTACATTCACCACATCTGGCCGGTGGTCGCGCTCGCCGAGCACGACCAGCTGCGCCCGGCCGGTTTCGAGCGACTCGAGGGCGGCCCTGACCAGGGTGGGCTGGGAGCAGGCGCCGCCCATCCAGCCCTCGACGGTCCCGTCGGGGTGGATGACGGCCCGCGAGCCGACCTTCGCCGAGGACGGCGCCCGCCGCCACGTCACCGTGGC
>CBDTXZ010000308.1:0-2666 GCA_965364515.1 uncultured bacterium | reverse complement strand
CGGCCCGCCTGAGCGCAAACCCTGACCAGGGTTATCCTGACCGGATGCGATGTCCGGAGTGTGGATTCGAATCGAGCCGGGTGATCGACAGCCGCCCTTCTGAAGAAGGTGCGTCGATTCGCCGTCGTCGAGAGTGTGAAGACTGCGCATTTCGATTCACGACCTACGAACGGAGCGAGTCGGCTCGCCGAGTCCGAAAGCGGAGTGGCCGGATCGAGCCGTTCGACACCACCAAGTTGACCGCCGGCCTGCGAGCTGCACTCGCCGAACGTCCTGTCCCTGAGGACGCCATCGACGAGATCGTGACTCGGATACAGAGCGTCGTATTCGCCGGCTTCGGACCGATCGAGTCGTCCGCGATCGGGTCACTGGTCCTCGAAGGGCTGAAGGAGTTGGACACGGTGGCCTACCTGCGGTTCGCGTCCGTATACGAGGACTTCGAGGGCGCCGAGGACTTCGAGCAGGCTCTCGCGGAACTGGGCGAACCGGTCGAGTTGGCCGACTGAAGACGGCGGGCGTCAGCCAGCGAGGTCTGCGACGAGTGCAGTCCGCTGATCGTCGAGTTCGTCTGCGACCGCCGAGAGCGCAGTCACCAGATCCTTCTCCAGCCCCGCAATGGCCCGTTCGAGCTCTCCGACGACCTCGCCGGCCGTCGGGACGTCACCAGATCGGAGCGAGTCGAGGTAGCGGCTCTGCCAGTCCGGCATCCTGCCGGCGAGTTCGACGATTGCGTTCCGGTGAGCTTCGAGTGCGTTGACGCTCGGCAGGCTCGAGGACGTGGCGATGAAACGTGAGACCCACGTGGCGGTCATCTCGGCGACGTCGCCGAGTTCGACGTCGGTCACCTCGAGGGGATAGTCGGGGCGGTTGAACATCACGTCGATCGTCGCCGAGTACGCGGTCGTTCGCGAGAGCAGTCGAGCAGTGGCGATGGAACGATCGGACAGCGACACGGTCTCGGCCCGGATCGGTGAGGCGTCCTCGGTCGCAGGAAGCTCTGAGGCCTCGGAGAACAGGGCGCGTGCTGCTGCATCCACAGCGGTCGCCGCCGTCGCAGCGCGGTCACGATCAGCCAGATCGCCGTCGGCGAGATCGACGATGACGGGTTGGGTCTCCTCGAGGGTGTTCGCCAGGAGCACTGACGCCTCGTCGAGATCGCTCAGCGTCGATTGCAGGCTGGCATCTCCCCGGCCTGCGGCGAACCACGCGGTCGCGACCAGCATCGAGAGCGTGATCGTCGCGATGGTTCCGAGGAACACCCGACGTGCGAAGACCGTGCTCTCGGTGTCGAGCTCGCCGATCGTCCATCCGTCGATCGCCTCGACGTCTCCGCTGGTGGTCCACATCTTGTCGATGAGGTCGTTGGTCGGGGCGAGAACGTGAGGTGGCGTCGCCGGCAGTGCAATTCGAGGGTGTTCGAGTGTGGTGACGGATCCGTGCGAGATCTCTTGGGCGGCAGCTGATCCGGTGTCTCCGGCGTCTTCCCGAGAGAGGTCGTCTGCCCGATCCGTCAGTGGTCCCGGGGGCGGACCGGTCTCACGTGTCGACGTCGCAACCGGAGTCTGCGACGGGCGAAGATCGAGTTCGAACTGCTCGAGGTGGGCGCTCATCATCGAACGTGACGGCGTCACCTCGGTCGAGAGGAGCTTGTCGCCGGTGTTCTCGGGCTTGGACCGGGAGTGACGGCTGGCACGGGCCTTCGATCGCCGTCCGGGGCCCTCACTGATCGTGGTGGGGTCTACCCGATGGTCGAGGAGGCACCGTCCATCGACGACCGTGACCCGAGCTGAGCAGCCGGTACAGTACGCATGTGCCAAGATTCCTTCTCCGTGGTCGATCCGCCCGGATGCCCCACGAAATGTCCTGACGTGCAGGTTACCTTCACACGCCTCGATAGGGAACTACCTCCTCCGGAACCGGCTCGACCCGGCGATGCCGGCTTCGACCTCAGGACCACCGAAGACGTCGAGCTGGCGCCTGGCGCACGTGCCTCGGTGCCGACCGGGCTGGCGATCGCGTTTCCCGCCGGCCATGCCGCGCTCGTCCTGCCACGGTCGGGGCTCGCCGCCCGATACGGGATCGGGCTGGTGAACGCCCCCGGCCTGATCGACTCCGGCTATCGCGGCGAGATCCGGGTTCTGTTGGTCAACCACGGTGACGAACACGTCGAACTCGAGCGGGGAGAGCGGATCGCTCAGCTCATGTTCGTGACCCTGGCTGACCCGCAGTGGCACGAGGCCGATGAGCTGCCTGATTCGGTGCGCGGAACCGGGGGTTTCGGTTCGACTGGGAGCTGACGCGACGGGAATTCGGGTTGGCGTACGTCTCCGGGGTGGCGCTATCATCCGTCACTCTGCGGAAGTAGCTCAGCTGGTAGAGCGCAACCTTGCCAAGGTTGAGGTCGCGGGTTCGAGTCCCGTCTTCCGCTCCAATGTCGATCATTCGATGTTGAGGTCCGTGAGGATCACGGCGACGTGGCCGAGTGGTTAGGCACGGGTCTGCAAAACCTGTTACCCCGGTTCAATTCCGGGCGTCGCCTCCAAGTTCAATCCCGGGCCCTTAGCTCAGCGGGAGAGCGCTTCCCTGACACGGAAGAGGTCACTGGTTCAATCCCAGTAGGGCCCACACCCGAAGACCCCCCGTTCCCACTGGGGGTTTTCGGTCGT
>CBDTXZ010000307.1:0-2704 GCA_965364515.1 uncultured bacterium | reverse complement strand
TACATGTGGAACAACGGAGAACTCCCCGAAGACTTCCCGGCCCGGGGCGGGTGCGGGATGTGGACTGGCCGTTGGCGGTCCGAGACCACGCCAGGCACAGGCACGGCGGCCTCCTAGAGTCCGCAGTGATGGGAAGGCGTGTGTTGATCGTCGATGACGAACGCGACCTTCGGGCCATGTTGTCGTCGTACCTGACGGCCGATGGGTTCGAAGTCGTGGAAGCCGGCGACGGCGAACGGGGCCTCGAACTGGCGCTGACACAGGCGCCTGACCTGGTGGTGCTCGACGTCGGTTTGCCGGGGATCGACGGGTTCGAGGTGTTGCGCAGGTTGCGTCAGTCGTCGGAGGTTCCGGTGATCATGCTGACCGCCCGCACCGAGGAGGTCGACCGGGTGGTCGGACTCACCGTTGGCGCCGACGACTACGTGACCAAACCGTTTTCACCCCGCGAACTGGTGGCCCGGATCGGTGCGGTGCTCCGTCGAGTCTCCACGGCTACAACCCGGCAGACGGGGGACGTGTTGACCTTCGATGGATTGGAGATCGACGTGGACACCCGGGAGGTCCGCTGCGACGGTCGCTCGGTCGAGCTGAGCACGCTCGAGTTCGATCTGCTCGCTGCGCTCGCTCGATCACCCCGTCGCGTGTTCACCCGGTCCCAGCTGATGGAGGAAGTCTGGGGGTGGGACTATGTGGGAGTCGAACGGGTCGTCGACGTGCACATCTCCAACCTCCGCAAGACCCTCGACGACGAAACCCAGAACCCGCGGTTCATCGCCACCGTGCGAGGCGTCGGCTACAAGTTCATCGGGACCGTCTCGTGAAGCGGCCCAGTCTCTGGGCTCGGATGCTGACCGCCCAACTACTGGTCATCGGCCTGGGCGCGGTCACCCTGCTGGTGCTGATGGAGCTCCTCGCCCCGTCGTTCTTCTCCAACGATGTCCAACGCATGAACGACATGATGGTTGACCCAGCCATGGGTGACATGATGGGCAACATGATGGGCGCGTCGTCGGGGTTCCTGACGCCCGGGGTCGAAGCTGGCCTCCAGGACGCCTTCGACAGTGCGTTTCGGCGGGCGCTCGTCATCTCACTGGCGGTGGCCGGAGTCGGCGCGATGGCGGTCAGCGGGTTCGCCACCTGGCGCATCCTGTCACCGCTCAAGGCCGTCAGTCGCAGCACCCGCAAACTCGCCGAGGGTGCCTACGACCAGCGAATCGATCCGCCTGCCGAACCGGAGCTGGCGGCGCTCGCCAACGACGTCAATGCGCTCGCCGGCGCGCTGGAATCCACCGAGCAGCGTCGCATCCGTCTGATCTCGGAAGTCGCCCACGAGCTACGCACTCCCCTCTCCACGATCGAGGGCTACATAGAAGGACTCCTCGACGGAGTGTTCCAGCCCACAGAAGAGATCTACGCCGCCTCCGGTCGGGAAGTCCGCCGCCTGAAACGGCTCGCCGACGACTTGAGCGAACTGTCTCGTGCCGAAGAAGGCACTCAACCACTCACCCTCGAAAGCACCGACCTGGGGGCACTCGCCGGCGAGGTGATCGGGCACCTCGAAACCCAAGCTCGCGCCAAGGACATCGACTTGACCGTTGCCGGCCCGTCGACACCGATCATCGTCGAACTCGACCGGGACCGCATCACACAAGTACTGACCAACATCGTGGGCAACGCCCTCACCTACACCGACCCCGGCGGCCGGGTCACCGTCGCCATCCGCACCCAAGCCAGGTCGGCGATCGTCGAAGTCGCCGACACCGGCAGGGGCCTCACCCCCGAACAGCTGTCGGCCGTCTTCGAACGTTTCTACCGAGTCGACCACGCCGGACCGGGAGGGAGCGGGATAGGGCTCACAATCGCCCAAGCCATCACGCGACGCCACGGAGGTGAGATCACCGCCGCCTCACCAGGCGCCGGGAAAGGCTCGACCTTCACCATCACCCTCCCTCTCCCCTGACCTCCTCCGACTCCGCACCGAAGAACCGACGTCGATCACCCACGCCGTTCGCAAGACCCTTCGCTCAGCGGACAAGACAGTCCGATGGGGCGCTTCGGCGCCGGCAACCCTCGTCGTGTCGAATTCCACCTGTCGAGAGGTTCTGCCGGAGCAGTGCCGGCCGGCACCCGTTCGCTCGTCGAAATCCACCATCACCCCCGCAATCCCCCACAACCGATCCCCTCGGATGCCAGGATCCTGTGGATCTCGGCCAAGGTGGGCCCGGCGTCCTGCGCCGACTGCACACATCTGAGCCCGAGCACGTCCGCGGCGTCGCAACTCCCGGTACCCGGCAGGCGTTCGAGCCGGCTCGGGCATGACCCCCTTGTCCTCATCGAAACGTACGGTCCGGGCGGGGACGCCGGTCGGCGCGGGCACTCACCGCTCGACATGTCCGGTCGATACCCCTTGACCTTTCACCATGGTGGAAACCCTACGGTGACGGCATGGAAGTCAGACTGCTCTACTTCGACGACTGTCCCAACTGGAAGGTCACCGACCGAATACTCGAACGGATGGCAACCGAGTTGGGCTACACCCTCACTCGCGAACGAGTGACCACACCCGAAGAGGCCGACCGCGTCGGGTTCCGTGGCTCCCCCACCATCCTCATCGACGGCGTCGATCCCTTCGCCGACCCCGACACGCCAACCAGCCTGTCCTGTCGTGTGTACAACACACCAGAAGGACTGCGCGGATCAC
>CBDTXZ010000306.1:0-2717 GCA_965364515.1 uncultured bacterium | reverse complement strand
TCGGATCGACCACCGGAGGGATCGGACCGGCGAAGATCACCTTCCCCGGCATCGGTTTTCCGGTGTTGCAGGAGGAGCCGGTGATCGAGAGCGGCGTTGCGCGATTCGTGCAGTCCGTTGGTGCCAGGACCGGCGCACCCCTTCCGCGCAGGATCGACCGGCCCCCGTACATCCGGATCACCGGGCCTACGACCTGGGTGACGCTTGGTCTCGAGATCTCCGCAGACGGCTCGTCCCGTCACGAGGTCGTGGGAGCCTCCCCGTTCCCGCGTCACTGGATCTACGACAGCACCGGGCAGTTGGTCGAGAAGAGCGGTGTCGTCGACTGGTCGGAATGGACCCGGGTGCACGACCACGATCGCTCGCCCTGGGGCGGCGTGGAGCGGGCCGCAGTCATGTCCGAGGTCGAGACCGAGATGGAACGAGCGCTCTCCAGCGAGCTGATGGGGCTCAAGCCGAAGATCCGGAAGCTTGCGGCCGGAGACACTCTGACCATCCAGGGAAAACCGGGTGACGAGCTCTATCTCGTGCTCGACGGGATGTTCGACGTCGACGTCGACGGCGAGATCGTCGCCGAGATCGGGCCGGGCGCCATCGTCGGAGAGCGAGCCGTGCTCGAAGGTGGCGCCAGGACATCGACCGTCCGTGCGACAACTGCAGCCAAGGTCGCCGCAGTCGGCGCCGACGCTCTGGACACTGGCGACCTGGCAGAGGTCGCATCCGGCCACCGTCGCGAAGAGAGCTGAGTGGACATCACGATTCTCGGTTGCCGGGGCTCGACCCCGGCAACCGGAGCCGAGTTCGCACGCTACGGCGGTGACACCAGTTCGGTGGCGATCGCACATGCCGACCAGCCGCCGACACTGATCCTCGACGCCGGAACCGGCCTTGCTCGACTGTCGCAGACACTTGGAACGCAGCCTTTCCGAGGCGCCATCCTGCTCACCCACCTCCACTGGGACCACACGCACGGACTGCCATTCGCTCCCGCAGTCGACAGCGACGACGCCGTCGTCGACCTCTATCTGCCGTCGCAAGGTGTCGATCCGGTGGAACTGCTCTCACGAGCCATGGGGCCACCACACTTCCCGATCGAACCGGCCCAATTGCGCGGGACCTGGCGGTTCCATGCACTCGAGGAAGGCAAGCACCACATCGCCGGCTTCGACGTCGTTGCGGAAGACGTCCCGCACAAGGGCGGTCGCACGTTCGGGTATCGGATCGACGACGGGGACTCGTCTCTCGCATACATCCCCGACTTCTGGCTCGAAGCCGCGTCGGAGGAACCCACCGATCTGGTCGCCGGGGTCGGGCTCCTGCTCCACGACTCCCAACACACCGCCGCCGAGATGAGCCAGAAGGGCTTCCTCGGGCACTCGAGTGTGGAGTACGTGGTTGGACTGGCGGAGCGTCACGACGTGCAGCGGCTGGTGTTGTTCCACCACGATCCGAGAAGGACCGACAAACAGATCGACGAGATCGTGGCGCACGCCCAGATGGTCAGTCCCGGCGTGTCGGCGGCCGCTGCGGGAATCCGGTACACCACATGATTGGTCCGCCCGCACAATCCGCGACCACCAGCCGACGGCAGCGACCCTCGATGACGGACTGAGTATCGAGCGCCTCGCAAGTACGAGCGAGAGGAACGAAACGACAGCGATGATGGTGATCACAGTGACGAAGGCCCTCCACATCGCCGTTGCCGCCGCCTGGTTCGGACACAAGCTTCTGATTCCCGCCGACCTGCGATCGTCGCTCCACCACGTCGACGCCGCCGCGCCTCTCGTGGTCCGACTGACGAGAGCCGAGACTCTCGGAATCGCCACAGGGTTGGGGACACTCGTGACCGGTGGCCTGCTCGTTCTGCTCATCGGCCCGGCTTCGGTGAGTGTCGGTGTGTGGATCGGGCTCGGCCTGGTGCTGACGGCGATCGCCATCGGCGCAGTGGTCGCCCGACCTGCGTCGAGGCGGTTGAGTGCAGCGGTGGCGTCGACCGAACTCGTCTCGGCACGTCGAGATGCCCGCCTGCTGTCTCAGGTACTGCTCGTCGAGAGCCTGCTCTGGTCGGCGGCCCTGATCGCCATGATCGTGTGAGCCTGGACCGGACCCTCGACGATTCAGCCTTCGGCTGGAACGGCCGGGGGATGGATGAGGACCGACATGGCGTACCCGACGAACGACGACGCCACCACCGTCCCGACCACCAACTCGGGTGACCAGCCGAGGTCCCACACGACCTGCATCACGACCATGTCGAGACCGAAAACGATCAGCGGGAAGGCTGCGCCCACGATGCGCCAAGTCCACACACGCCCGCGAAGCCTCACCAACAGGAACTCGATCGACACCGCACCCACGACGGCAGGGATCAACCTCTGCCAGGCGAAGAACGACATGAAGGCGGCGTTCATCAGGACCCACGGCGCGATCGTGATGAGAAGCGTCGCTCCGGATGGGATGTCCCAGCGTCTCGAGAGGAGCAGGACCGGAGCAACGAGAACGACGGCGAACACCAGGTAGGCAGCGACGGCCGAGACCTCGCCGAGACCGAGCAGCACCGACTCGGCATCGCCTCGGTTGGCGGCGAAGTCCATGAACGACTCCAACGGCCGGCCGTTGTTGACCGGCCAGGTCCAGATCAGAAAGAACGAGACCGTCGACATGATCAACGTCATCGCAGAGATCACCGGCCCGAGCTCGACAAACGAGGATCGCTT
>CBDTXZ010000305.1:0-2719 GCA_965364515.1 uncultured bacterium | reverse complement strand
CCCGATCATCGTGCAGCAGACGGTCGACAACGAGATCCTGGCCGAGACCGGACCCGACATCTCGGGCACGGCCGTCCAGGGGATGGTCGCGATGGTCTTCATGGTCGCAGCCGGCTTTGCGCGGCGGTACTCGACTCTGCGTCTTCAGTCGACTGCTGCGCGTGGCCTGTCGGATCTGCGCGTTCAGGTCTTCGCGCATCTCCACCGCATGTCCGCCCTCCACGTCCAGTCGGAGCGTCGCGGCTCGCTGGTTGCCAGGGTGACGAGCGACATCTACCGGATCCAGGAGTTCATGGGTTGGGGCGGCATGGGCATGGTCATCGGGATCTCCCAGCTCACGCTGACCGTCATTGCGATGACTGTCTACCAGTGGCAGCTCGCTGCGCTGGTCGTCGTCGGGGTCGCCCTGTACGGGGCGGCGCTTTTCTGGTTCCAACAGATCCTCGGTCGAGCTCACGACCGGGTGCGCGAGCGGGTTGCCGACTCCATGAGCGCGCTCGGCGAGTCGATCACCGGACTGCCGGTGGTCCGGGCGTACGGCGCAGAGTTGATCACCTCACGCCGGGTACGGACTGCAGTCGATCGCCAGTTCGACGCGGAGTTCAAGACCTACACCCTCGGCTCCGCGTTGTTCAGCTCGGCCGAGATCTTCGCCGGTTCGCTGACTGCCGGCGTCATCGGGGTCGGAGTGCTGCTTGGAACGGACAACGGAGTCACCACGGGAACCCTGCTCGCGTTCGTCTTCCTCGTGAACCTCCTGGTTCAACCGGTCCAGACGCTGGTCGAGACCCTCGACTCTGCCCAGGCTGCTGCGTCCGGGATGCGTCGTGTGATCGGTGTCCTCGACACCCCGGTCGATCTCGCCGATCCCCCGAACGGGAGACCGCTCCCGGACCGCGACCTCGATGTGAGTGTGTCGAACCTTCGTTTCCGGTATCCCACCGGTGGGGACGTCCTGAACGATGTCGACGTCGACATCCCGGCAGGGAGACGGGTCGCAGTCGTGGGTGAGACGGGATCTGGCAAGACGACGTTCGCCAAGCTGATCGTCAGGCTCCTCGACGCCACGGAGGGCTCGATCCGGATCGGAGGGGTGCCGGTGGACCAGGTCTCGTTCGCGTCACTCCGAAGCAGGGTGGCGTATGTCCCACAGGAAGGCTTCCTGTTCGATACCTCGGTCGCCGAGAACGTCCGGTACGGCCGTCCCGCCGTGGCCGACGCCGGCATCGCGATGGCCTTCGCCGACCTTGGTCTGAGGCAGTGGGTCGATGCCCTCCCGAACGGGCTCGATACGCAGGTGGGAGAGCGAGGCTCGCAGCTCTCCGCCGGTGAGCGCCAGCTCGTGGCGCTCACCAGGGCCTGGCTGTCGCAGCCAGACCTACTGGTGCTGGACGAGGCCACCTCGGCCGTCGACCCCGCGCTCGAGGTCTCGCTTCGACGAGCCATCGACCGGCTGATCGCGGGAAGAACGTCCATCACCATCGCCCATCGCCTCTCTACTGCCGAAGCCTCCGATTTCGTGCTGGTCTTCGACGAGGGCCGATTGGTCGAACGCGGCACCCACACCGATCTGCTCGCCCAAGGAGGCGTCTACGCATCCATGCATGCCGACTGGGCGGCCGGGACGGCCGCGTTGTGATCGGATGACCATCGAGAAGCGCGCTCGAGTCGGGTCGAAGACCTCTCGATCTGGTTGCTCGACGGGAAACCTGGAACCTGGAACGTGGGACTCGGTATCATCGCCACCGATGACTGGCACAGATCGTTGGTGGCGTAGGTGTTGACCTGACGTCGCGCGTCCATTCGTTCAACGTCGGGCCTCTCCTGCCCGGCGTTTTTTCTTGCAAGGAGACCACATGACAGAGCGCAAGCGAGTGTTCTCGGGGGTCCAGCCCACCGGAAACGTCCACATCGGCAACTACATCGGAGCCTTCAGAAACTGGGTGTCGATGCAGGCCGAATACGACTGCATCTACAACGTGGTCGATCTTCACGCGATGACGACGCCGTACGACCCGGCGAACTTCAGGTCCGAGCGGATCAACATGGCCCGCTCCGTCCTGGCTTCGGGTGTCGACCCCGAACGTTCTCTGCTCTATTTCCAGTCGGACGTCCCGCATCACGCAGAGCTCGCCTGGATCCTCTCGACGATCACCGGGATCGGACAGCTCGAACGGATGACCCAGTACAAGGAGAAGTCGGACCGGGCCGGTCAGAACCTCGGGCTGCTGTCCTATCCCGTGCTCATGGCCGCCGACATCCTCCTGTACAAGGTGCATGCCGTGCCGGTGGGCGACGACCAGACCCAGCATCTCGAGCTGACACGGGATGTCGCCGAGCGGTTCAATCACCGGTTCGGCGAGGTGTTCCCGATCCCCGAGAGGATCACGCCCGAGATCGGGGCTCGGGTCATGTCTCTGCAGGATCCGTTCTCGAAGATGTCGAAGTCGGACCCGAACGAGAAATCGCGGATCCTGTTGGGCGACGAGCCCTCGGTGATCCTCAAGAAGGTGAAGAGCGCCGTCACGGACTCAGATCGCTACGTCACCTACGACTGGGAAGAGAAGGCGGGCATCTCCAATCTGCTCGAGCTCTTCTCGATCTTCTCCGGACGCACGATCGATTCGCTCGTGGAGGAGTACCACGAGGCGGGCTACGGCACGTTCAAGATCGCGGCGGCGGAGGCGATCATCGAAGCTCTCGCTCCGGTGCGTGAGCG
>CBDTXZ010000304.1:0-2730 GCA_965364515.1 uncultured bacterium | reverse complement strand
CCACAACCCCCACATACACCACACCAATGAACACCGCCAACGACGCGTACACGAGGGCACGATTGATGATCAGATCAATCTCATACAGCCGGTAGCGCAGAATCGCCACGCCGATCGAGACGATCACGGCCGCCCCACCCAACGTCATCATCCAGCCCGCCCACCAGTAGTCACTCGCGAACGCCACGAGGACCAGAGCGACAAACGAGGTGACCGCGAACACGAACCACTTGAGTTGGTGACGCTCCACTTGCCCGGCGGCCCGATACCTCGCGAAGAGCGAAGCGAGCGCCAACAGAGCGAGAACGACGATCACCCCGATGACCAGCCCATCGCCAAATGACCCGAATCCACGAACTCCCAGCGGGTTGTCGAACCCCATCTGCTCAGAGAGCACGCTGATCGTGCCCGGTCGAAGAACGTGCCCGACGAGAACGATCGACCAGATCACCGCGTAGCCGGAGAAGATCCAACGCCAGCCCTCCGAGTGAATGTCGCCGGTCGGAAACAGCACCAGGCTGGCGGGGATGCCTGTGAGCAGGATCAGAGTGGTGACGTTTGCCGCGAGTGCGAGCCACGGCGCCAACGACTCCGGCAGGACACCACCAGCGCTGAGGGCCAGGAGCGCCCCGACTGCAGGAAGGATGGTTGGCACCACCGCCCAGCAGAACCCGAACACCCATCCAAATCGCTGCGTCGGATCCCGGGACACGATCAGAGTGCTGACGACAGCCGCCACCACGTAGAGCGTGATCGAGTCGACCGTCAACTCGAGCCCCAGATAGGTGAACCCGTCGGAGTTTGCGATCCCGGTCATCTCGAGCGCTTTGGTGTCGAGATCCGCGCCGAGGCTCACCCACCAGCCGAGGATGTTGACCAGGACGATCCAGATCAGAAGCGCCGTGCCGACGATCCACGCCGGTCTCCAGACCGGAGCGCCTGCTCGTTCACGGTCCTCGGAGCGGTCGGTCATCCAATCCTCTTCGGGAATCGGTACGCCGCCACTGGAGTCACCCGGCCCTTGACAACGGAGGGTTTGAGCTCGTCGCAGTCGGGACGTGAACCGAGCGAAGCAAAAGTTGCCTCGCTCAGAACGGTCTCCCCGGGCTCGCCCCATTGCTGAAGGCGCTGGGTGAGATTGACCGTGTCACCCACCACCGAGTACTCGATGCGCTCCTCCGAGCCGAGCAACGCTGCGGCAACGGGTCCGGTCGACACGCCGATTCCCAATCCGAAGTGCTCCAACCCCTGTTCGGACCACTCGGCGTTCACTCTTGCCTGGGCTTCGTGCATGTCGATCGCGGCGGCCGTCGCGCGTTCGGCATGGTCGGCCATCGGATCCGGCGCTCCGAACACGGCCATCACTGCATCGCCGACGAACTGCATGACCGTTCCTCCGTTGGCGATGATCGCACGATTCATCTCGGCACGGTGGCGATTCAACTGTCCGGCGAGTGTCGTCGGATCGGTTCGCTCGGCGATCCCCGAATAGCCCCGAATGTCCGACATGAGAACCGTGACATCGAGCTCCTCGGTCTCGCCGATCCGACGTCCCTCACGGCGAAGCTTCTCGGCCAGTCCTCCGGGGAGCAGCCGTGACAGCTCCTGTCCCTGTTCCTCGCGATCGGCGATCGCCCGCTGCAGCGTGCGGAGGCGTTCGAGCGCACCGTGATCGCCTCCGCTCAGCCCCTGCGCGAGCTTCAGGAAGAGCTTCTCGATCTGAGAGTCGACGTCGGCTGGCGTCGTCGCAAACGCCACGGCAATCGCCTTGATCGGCGTGCCCTCCGCCACCATGTCGAGGAGACGCTCCTCGGTCGAATCGAGCAGACCGTCGGCGGCCACCGGTCGGGTCAGGGCCTCGACGATCTTGGGATCGAGCATCGACCCGCCCGTCGCCACCTCTCTGATTGCCCGTGCGAGCTGGTCGCCCTCGGCGACCCGGTCCTTCAGCAGATACGCATATCCGGCCGCACCGTCGGACAGCAATGCGATCGCGTACTCGGGATCGTCGTACTGGGAGAGAATCACGATTCCCGTCCCCGGGTGGCGCTTCCGGACCAGCTTGGCGGCTTCGATCCCCTCGCGCTGGAAGTCGGGCGGCATGCGGATATCGGTGACCACCACCTGCGGTTCGGCGGCGGTGGCTCCCTGCACGAGGCCGTCGAAGTCCTCTGCGACACCCACCACTTCGAGGTCGTCGGACAACTCCATCAACGCTTTCACACCCTCACGTACGAGAAGGTTGTCGTCCGCCAAGAACACCGAGATCGTCATGGATTCATCGTGCCGGGCCGGGTCTACCGCCGACAGGGTGTGGGCCTGCCAATCGTGGTGGGGATTCCCACACCCCCATTCACGTGGCGCCACCATCGACACGGACGAGCCAGAGGTGCACGCTGCCTACGAGCGGTCACCCAAGGAGGAGCTCATGCGAATCGAATCATCGGTCACGTCGGTCAGCTGGATCCCATCGGAGGCGATCACCGGTGTGAACCGGCTCCCGATGGACCTCGGCATAGGCCACTACGACCCGGCACCGCCTGACCAGGTGGACGACGACGTACTCGACCAACTCAAAGCCGCCGACAGGCTGCGGGCAGCCAACCGGCTGGCAGCGTGGATCGAGGTCGAGGACGGCCAGATCGTGGGTGCCGGCTACTCCGGCCGAGCGGTCGTCGGATCGACCACCGGAGGGATCGGACCGGCGAAGATCACCTTCCCCGGCATCGG
>CBDTXZ010000303.1:0-2733 GCA_965364515.1 uncultured bacterium | reverse complement strand
ACTCGGCATGTGGAAAGGGGTCGGCTACGACCTCGTGGCGATGTGTGTCGACGACCTGACCGCAGTTGGGGCCAGACCACTCGGATTCGTCGACTACATGGCGGTCGGCAAGCTCCAGCCGAAGCGAGACTCTGCGGTGGTCGCCTCGATCGCGGCTGCCTGCTCAGACGTGGGTGCTGCGCTGGTCGGCGGCGAGACCGCCGAGCACCCCGGAGTGATGGACCGCGACGCCATCGATCTGGCAGGGGCCGCCCTCGGCGTCGTCGAAGCCGGTGATGAGATCGTGGGTGACGCAGTTGAGGCCGGCGACCAGGTGGTCGGCTTGATGTCTCGCAACCTCCGCTCGAACGGTTTCTCTCTCGTCCGACGCCTGCTCGGAGGCGCCGACTGGGCGATCCGATTCGAGGATTCGACGCTCGGAGAGACGGTTTTGGAGCCATCGGTCCTGTACAGCCGAGCCGTCCTCGCGGCCATTGCGACCGGAGCAGTGACGGGCGCCGCCCACATCACCGGCGGAGGCATTCCGGGGAACCTCTCTCGGCCACTTCACGACGGTCTCACTGCGGTCGTGGACACGACCACGTGGGAACCGCCTGCCATCTTCGGGCACCTCCAGCGCATCGGCGATCTCACCGATCCGGCGATGTTCGAAGCGTTCAACATGGGGATCGGCTTCTGCCTGGTCGTCCGTCCCGACGGCTTGCCGAAGGTCATGAGCGAGGTGGCGGAGCACGATCCGGTCGTGATCGGTGCAATCGTCGAAGGTGATGGTGGTGTGCGCCTCACCAAGTCGGGATAGCATCCGGTGAGTGGAAGCAGACCAGATCTGGGCCGAGATCCAACAGATCAACTCGATGCTGGAGACGACGTCTTCGGCCTCTGAGCGTCAACACCTGCTCGAACGGAAGGGCGAGTTGCAGACGCGCGCCAGGACGCTTGCGGCAGACGGTGTCTCAGAGCTCGAACTCGAACTGGAGCTCGCCGAAGCCGAGCGGCGCTGGATCCTTCTCCAGGGTGAGCGCATCGATCCCGTGCGCCATGCCGGTGGAGATTTCGGTGGCGACATCCGGGCCGGAGTCGACGTGATCTACATGAACAAGAAGATCGACGCCGCGCAGGGCAGAGAGGCTCTCGAGGCCCGAATAGCCGAGCTCCGTCGCATGATCGAAGCCCGCCGAACGGACTGAATCCTCCTCTCGGGAATCACCCCGTGTGGCATAATCCCCGCATGCACCGGACGCCGACGAAGACGAGGAAGCACCTGTTCGCTGCCCCGTAGCCGACGATCGACCGTCATCGATCGTTCATCCCTACACAAGGAGCAGCCAATGTCCAACCTCGTTTCACGTCACACCGACGTGATCGCACCAGTCATTGCGTTCGACACCGACCTCGTGATCGAGCGCGCCGAAGGCATCTGGATTCACGATGCCAACGGCAACAAGTGGGCCGACTTCGCGTGCGGTACCGCCGTCACGAATCTGGGCCACAACCACCCCGCCGTCGTCGAGGCGGCGCACCGACAGCTCGACCGCTTCGTCCACTCTGGCTGCGTGTTCCGCTACGACACGCTGGTCGAGGCAGGAGAGAAGCTCGCCGCCATCGCTCCGGACGGGATCGACAAGTTCGGATTCGCCAACTCCGGCGCGGAGGCAGTGGAAGCGGCAGTGAAGCTCGCCCGCAAGATCACCGGTCGCCAGGGCGTCGTAACCTTCCGCGGTGCCTTTCATGGGAGGACGATGGGCTCGGTCTCCTGGACGACCTCGAACGCCAAGTACCGGGACGGCTATCACCCCATCCTCGGATCGACGTTCACCGTTCCGTTCCCGCACCCGTACCGATGGGCCATGGATGTCGAAGACGCCACCGACTACGCACTCTTTGAACTCGAGATGCTCTTCCGGCACCAGATCACCCCCCAGAACATCGCGGCAATGCTCATCGAGCCGCAGCAGGGGGAAGGTGGCTACTACCCGGCCCCGCCGCGTTTTCTCGAGTCCCTGCGCGAGATCTGCGACGAGCACGGGATCATGCTCGTGTTCGACGAGGTTCAGACCGGATTCGGCCGCACGGCCGAATGGTTCGCTACCGACCACTACGAGATCGACCCCGACATCATCGCCCTCGGCAAGGGCATCGCCAACGGCTTTCCGCTCTCCGCCTACGGCGCCGCAGCCGACATCATGGACGGGTGGCCCGTCGGTTCGCACGGCACGACGTTCGGGGGCAATCCCGTTTCCTGCGCGGCTGCGATCGCGGTCATGGACACGATGGGTGGATTGCTGCCAAACGCCCGAGAGGTTGGAGCGCGAGCAACCGAGCGCTTCCAGAAACTTGCGATCGACCACCCCACGATCGGCGACGTACGCGGCCTCGGTTTGATGATCGGCGTGGAGTTGGTCTCTGATCGTGAGACGAGAGAGCCGGACAAAGCGGCGTTCGGGCACATCCAGAAGTACTGCATGGAACGCGAGTTGGTCATCATCGAGTGCGGTCCGATGGGCAACATCATCCGTTTCATCCCACCCACGATCACCACGCTCGACGAGGTCGACTGGGCGATCGACCTGATCGGCGAGGCTCTCGGGGACTACGAGCAGAACGGGTAGACGTTTCTTCGTTCTAGGTTCCACGTTCCACGTTTCGCGTCACACGTTTGGGCTCAGGACAGGGCCGGGGATGCTGGCCACGGGCCGAGGGTCGCAACAACCGGGCTGCCATCAGGGGGTTCGA
>CBDTXZ010000302.1:0-2734 GCA_965364515.1 uncultured bacterium | reverse complement strand
TCTCCCGTGGGAGCGCTCTCACATCTGTGGGAGCGCTCCCAACACTACAAGACGAATTCACGCTTCGTCAAGTGTTGACGCCAGATTCCCAGAGTTGTACGCTCCAGAGAGCGCTCCCACACCGGGGTCGTTGAGAGCACGGCAGGAAACATGGCAGAGAATCTCACCCTCGAGGACATC
This sequence comes from uncultured bacterium, assembly GCA_965364515.1. Lineage (GTDB taxonomy): Bacteria > Actinomycetota > Acidimicrobiia > Spongiisociales > ZC4RG35 > JAHEDH01. The sequence goes on along the minus strand of CBDTXZ010000302.1, from coordinate 2,554 downwards.
GGGCGCCTCGCAGGCGTATCGCGATCGACGGTCTCGCGCGTCATCAACGGTCAGTCGAGCGTGAACCCCGACGTTCGAGCGCGTGTCCAGGCCGTGATCGACCGAACCGGCTACACCCCCAACGTCGTCGCCCGATCACTGGTCTCGGGCCGTACCGGGGTGATCGGTCTGGTCATACCGAGCAGAGTGCACAGCCTGTTCGAAGACCCCTACTTCTCACGCCTGATCCAGGGCATCAGCTCGGCGACCAACAAGGCCGGCAACACGCTGTCGCTCTTCCTGTTCGAGAACGAGGAAGAGGAAGCCGCCCTCTACCCCAGAGTGGTGGCGTCGGGCGTCCTCGACGGACTGATCCTGACGGCCACCCGCATGGCGGATCCACTGCTCGCCCGAATGGCAGTCGGCGAGATCCCGATCGTCGTCGTCGGGCGACCCGATGTCGAGGGTGTGAGCTACATCGACGTCGACAACCGCGGTGGAGCACGGATGGCTGCACTTCACCTCGCCGACCTCGGATACCAGCGAATCGGGCTCATCGGGGCACCGACATCCACGACGGCCGGAATCGACCGAACCAGCGGCTTCATCGAGGGCCTGGCGCTTCGGGGGCTCGCACTGCATCCCGATCTCCGGGCGGACGGCAACTTCTCGCGCGAGAGCGGATACGCCGCAATGCGACGGTTGATCCCTCATCGCCCGGATGCGGTGTTCGCCGCATCCGACGCAATGGCCGCAGGAGCACTCCGAGCGCTCCGGGAAGCCGGCATCGCGGTCCCCGAAGAGATCGCGATCATCGGCTTCGACGGGTTGCCGGCATCGGAGCGATCCGTGCCTGCGATCACGACGATCCGTCAACCCGTCACAGACACCGGCGCTCGTGCCGTTCAGATGCTCAACGACCTCGTGACCGGCGAAACGCAACGCCCCGTGGTCGAGATCATGCCGGTTGAACTCGTGATCCGTGAGTCGTGTGGTGCGCTGAACCGTTCGATCCCAGCCGAGCAAACCTGAAGGGTCACCCACGCCCCGGCGAAGCGACGGACAATCCGGCCCGTGTCTGAGTGCACCCACCCCAACTCGGACGCGGGTGACTTCCGGCACTTGACCGGTGCCGGGCATCGTGTAGTCGTGAGTTCACGAGCGACGTGGAGAAGGGTTGGCCATGGGCGCGCCAGAGACGACCGAGCCCACTGTGGACTTCGCGACATCCGGAATTCCATGCTCGGTTCGCACTGGCTTCATGCGCTCCTGACGCTCCCCGCTTCCCCCCCGCTCCACGGAGGTGAGCATGAAGGCGGTGGTCTACCGCAGGTACGGATCTCCTGCCGAGGTGCTGGCCCTCGAAGAGGTCGAGGACCCCACCGTCGGTGACGGCGACGTGCTGGTCCGGGTCGAGGCAGGTTCCCTGAATCGATGGGACTGGCACCACATGACGGGCCTTCCGTACCCCGTCCGACTCGGCTCGGGACTGAGAAGGCCGAAGACCGATCCGACGATCCTCGGCACCGACATCTCCGGGCGTGTGGAAGCCGTTGGGAAGGACGTCATTCGATTCTCTCCAGGGGACAAGGTGTACGGGTGTGTCGGATTCGGAGCGCTCGCCGAATACGCCACCGTTCCCGAGGAGGAGTTGGAGCGCAAACCGACGAATTTGAGCTTTGCACAGGCAGCTGCGGTGCCGTTTGCGGCACAAGCTGCGCTTCAAGGCCTCCACGACCATGGCCGGGTCCGACCAGGACACAAGGTGCTCGTCAACGGAGCATCGGGCGGAGTGGGCACGTTTGCCGTTCAGATCGCAAAGGCGTTCGGGGCAGAAGTGACCGCAGTGTGCACCACGAAGGATCTGGACAGAATTCGAGCCCTCGGGGCGAACCACGCCATCGACTACACGCGGGTGGACTTCACGAAACAAGGCCGCCTCTACGACGTAATCCTCGATGTCGCAGCCCAAACGCCCGTGTCGCATTGTCGGCGGGCACTCGAGCCCCATGGGGTCTATGTGCTGGTGGGGAGCACGGGTGGTAGGTGGATCGGTGGGCTCCGTCGGCACCTCGTCATCAAGCTCATCTCGCCGTTCGTCGGCCAGACGCTGGTCTCGTTCGCCATGAGTCCTGATCGAGAGACCCTGGCATTCCTGACCGACATGATCGAACACTGGAAGGTCGTCCCCGTCGTCGACAGGATCTACGCCCTCGACGACACTCCGCTTGCGATGCGTCACCTGTTCGAGGGCCACGCCCGCGGCAAGACGGTGATCGACGTGACGCGGACGAAGGAGAAGCCGAGCACCGGAGAACTCGCGCAAGCCGAGTTCAGAGGCTGAGCACCTCGCGGGTCCTGTCTCCATCACTGGTCGCCAGGACGAGTTCCCCGTGCTCGCCGTAATACGACACGCTCATGACGATCTGCGCCTCGGCGATCTTGCGCGCAACGGCCCCCATACCGCCCGGGTAGTCGGGCGGCACGACGATGCACGGTCGCTGGTCGGCGACCCCACCGAGGCGATCGGACAGGAGGTCCTCGACGGCGTCATAGGCCTCGTGCTCGACGGCGA
>CBDTXZ010000301.1:0-2759 GCA_965364515.1 uncultured bacterium | reverse complement strand
TCCTCGCCGTACGTAGAGGGACCATACCGCTCAGCGGGTTTCCCCCGTCGGATGGAATGCGATCCCGGTGGTTCGCCGGGTGGGTAGCTCAGATCAGCGAGTCGTAGATCGCCACCGTCTTCTCGGCGGCCTTGTCCCATCCGAACTCGTCGATCGCACGGCGTCGACCGGCAGCGCCCATTTCGTCGGCACGGTCGGGATCCGCGACGAGGTCGTTGACCGCCGATGCCAGCCCGCTCTCGAACTCGTCGGTGGCGTCGGCGTCGTAGTGGACGAGCATTCCCGTCTCGGCAGGGACGACGACGTCGGGAATCCCGCCGACGTCGCTCGCCACCACTGCAGTGCCGCACGCCATCGCCTCGAGGTTGACGATGCCGAGCGGCTCGTAGATCGAAGGACACACGAAGACCGTCGAGTGAGTCAGCACCTGGCGGACCTCTTCGCGTGGAAGCATCTCGGAAACGAGGAAGACGCCGTCCCGGGTGGCCCGGAGGTCTTCGATCGCCTGATCGGTCTCGGCCTTCAGTTCGGGAGTGTCGGCGGCGCCGGCGAGAAGGACGACCTGGATCGCGTCGTCGAACTCGAGTGCGGAGCGCAACAGATGGGGAACCCCCTTCTGTCTCGTGATCCGCCCGACGAAGACCGCCGAAGGTCGATCGAGATCGACACCCAGGCGTTCCAGGACGTCGGTGCGAGGATCCGGTGAGTAGAACTCGGTGTCGATCCCATTGTGGACGACGTGGATCTTCTCCTCGTCGAGCGCCGGATAGGCGTCGATCACATCACGCTTGGAGCCGTTGCTGACTGCGATCACGGCATCGGCGGCCTCGTACGCGGTCTGCTCCACCCACGACGACACCCGATAACCGCCGCCGAGTTGCTCGGCTTTCCAAGGCCGATGGGGTTCGAGTGAGTGAGACGTGACCACGTGGGGGATGCCGTGCAGCAGTTTGGCGAGGTGGCCGGCCATGTTGGCGTACCAGGTGTGGGAGTGGACGATGTCGCAGTCCCCGGTCTGATCGGCCATTCCCAGGTCCGCCGCCAGCGTCCGGAGCGCAGGGTTGGCGCCCTCGAGGAAGGGTTCCTTCTCGGAGTGGGCCACGGCGCCCGGCCGGGGAGCGCCCATGCAATGGACTTCGATGTCGATCAACCGGCGCAACTCCCTCACGAGGAAGTCGACGTGGACGCCGGCGCCGCCATAGACGTCCGGCGGATACTCGCGTGTGAGGATTCCGACTCGCATGGACCGGCAGGCTACACGTGCCGGTTGGTGGCGGGAGGCGAAGCCGTGTCTCCCTGATGGGATCTCTCCGCACGTCGAAGGGTAGATTCCGAACATGGATCTGGAGCGTGCCGTCTCAGAGGCTCACGAGAGGTATGTCGATCGACACCCGCGCAGTGCCGAACTACACGAGCGGGCTCGCCACCTCATGCCGGGCGGGAACACTCGATCGGTGCTCCACTTCGATCCGTTCCCGTTTCGGGTCCGCTCTGCGGCCGGCGCAGAGATCACCGACGTGGACGGTCACACCTATGTCGACTTCCTCGGCAACTACACCGCAGGCCTTTTCGGCCACTCGCCGAAGGTCGTCGTCGACGCGGTCGTCGAGGCGCTCGAGTCGGGGTTCGCCCTCGGAGCGACCCATGCGAGGGAGATCGAGCTCGCCGAACTCCTGTGTGGCCGATTCGATGCGTTGCAGCGGGTCAGATTCACGAACTCGGGCACCGAGGCCAATCTGATGGCGATCGGCACGGCATTGCATCACACGGGCCGTTCCGGAGTCGGAGTGTTCGAGGGCGCCTACCACGGCGGCGTGCTCTCGTTCGGTCATGGCGCAGCGCACCCGCTCAACGTGCCGCACCGGTTCGTGGTTGTGCCGTTCGACGACTTCGGTGGGCTCGACGTCCTGTTCTCCGATGCAGACCTGGGCTGCGTGATCGTCGAGGCGGTCCAGGGTGCCGGTGGCTGTCTTCCCGCCTCCGAGTCGTTCCTCGCCGAGCTGTCGAGGCGGTGTTCGGAGTCCGGAACGGTGCTCATCCTCGACGAGGTGATGACGTCACGACTGGGCCCGGGCGGAGCACAGCAGATCTACGGCATCCGTCCCGACATGATGACGCTGGGGAAGTACCTCGGTGGCGGGATGACCTTCGGCGCCTTCGGTGGGCGCTCCGACATCATGGCCCATTTCGATCCGCTCGCAGGCGGGACGCTCACCCAGGCAGGAACGTTCAACAACAACATCGTCACCATGTCTGCTGCAACCGCCGCCATCACCGAACTGCTGGACGACGACCGACTGGCCGAAGTCAACCGGCGTGGTGATCGGCTCCGGGAGCGACTCGACTCGGTTCTTCGTTCTGGCGCCCCAATGTGGGTGACCGGCCGCGGGTCGATGCTGAACGTTCATGCAGACGACGACCGCCTGCTGGCGCTCTACTTCCATGCCATGCTCGAAGCCGGGAGCTACCTCGCGCGCCGCGGTTTCATAGCGCTGTCTCTCGAGATCGAGGACTCACACTGCGATGGTCTCGTGGAGGACACCCGTGCATGGCTCGAGCTCGTCGGAGTCTGACTCGGCGAGACGATCCCTCGGGATCCTCGGTCTCTGGCGTCGCCCCGCCGACCGGTGAGGCGGAACCGAAGGCGGAATGGGTGCGTCGAATCACAGGAAAGGAACACACATGAGAACGCGCCCATTCGCCCTGACCGCCGTGGTGGCTCTCGCAGTTACCGCCTGCGGCGGTGGAGCCGACACGGC
>CBDTXZ010000300.1:0-2760 GCA_965364515.1 uncultured bacterium | reverse complement strand
TTTCTATACTCGCCACCACCCGAGTCCCGGAGCGGAATGAGCCAGTATTTCCAGGAATACATCACGGTCGGAGCGTTCGCTGCGGTGGGTGTGCTTCTCGTCCTGGCGATTCTCGGCGTCGCATCGGTCATTCGACCCTCCAACCCGACTCAAGCCAAGAAACTCACCTATGAGTGCGGTGTCGACCCGGTCGGCTCGGGATGGTCGCAGACCTATGTCCGCTATTACATCTTCGGGCTGCTCTTCGTGATCTTCGACGTCGAGGCCGTGTTCATCTTTCCCTGGGCCATTCACGCCGAAGCACTCGGCATCGGAGGCGTGATCGCAATCGTGCTCTTCATGGCCACCCTCGTCGAGGGACTCGTCTACGCAATCAAGAAGGGGGTCCTGGCATGGGAGTAGTCCAGAAGTTCGGGGTGCCGAAGCCGGTGTCGGCCCTGCTCAACTGGTCGCGCAAGTACTCGCTCTGGATGTTCCAGTTCGGATTGGCGTGCTGCGCCATCGAGATGATGGCGGCGTCCGGCCCTCGGTACGACTTCATGCGCTTCGGGATCATCCCTCTGCCGGCCTCGCCACGCCAGGCCGACCTCATGGTCGTCGCCGGCACGGTCACCGACAAGATGGCGCCGTCGGTCAAGCGCCTCTATGACCAGATGCCCGATCCGAAGTACGTGATCTCGATGGGATCGTGTTCGAATTGCGGCGGTCCCTACTGGGATTCGTACTCGGTCACCAAGGGCGTAGATCAACTCATCCCCGTCGATGTCTATGTGCCGGGCTGTCCGCCCCGACCCGAGGCACTGATGGACGGCATCGTGATGCTGCAGAAGAAGATCCAGGGCGAGGACGTCAAGGAGAAGTGGAACACTCGTGACCGCCAGCCCGCCTGACACCGACCAGAACGATCCGGAACAGGACGAGGCGGTGGAGCCGAGTCGCACCGAGGCGTTCGCCGCCGAGGTCGCTGCAGCGATCGGAGGTGAGGTGTCCGAGGCCGTCCGTACCGCCAAGGTCACCGTCGATCCGTCCAATTGGGTCGAGGCCGTCCGTACCGCCAGGGACACCTTCGGCCTCGTCTACTTCTCGTTCCTCTCGGCCATCGATTGGGCTTCGGAGGTGGCCGTCGGGGATCCGCTCGAGGATGAAGACGTCGAGGAGCGCTATGAGGTGATCTGCACACTCACCGAGCTGATGCAGGGCAGGCGCGTCACCATTGCGACCAACATCGACAAGGACGACCCCACCCTCGACAGCCTCGTTTCCGTGTTCCCGGGTGCCGACTGGCACGAGCGGGAGGCACATGAGATGTTCTCGATCGATTTCAAAGGGCACCCGAACCTCGAGAACCTCTATCTGCCGGACGGTTTCATGGGTTACCCCCTCCAGAAGTCCTATCCGTTGCTGAGCCGTGAGGTCAAGCCGTGGCCCGGCACCGTCGACGTCGAGGCGATGCCCGAGAAGGACGAGGACGCCGACTCCGACGCCCCGACCACGGAGAACCCGGAAGCATGAGCAGCGACATGAGCGGAACGTGGAACGTGGAAGATTCAACGGGAGCGAAGCGACCATGACCATCACCACCGATCCCGACATCGTCCGTCATCTCTCCGAGGTCGCCGTCTCGGTCCAGATCGAAACGGCGGACATGACTCTCAACATCGGCCCGCAGCACCCCTCGACGCACGGTGTGCTCCGACTGGTCGCCAAGGTGGACGGTGAGCGGGCCTACGACGTCAAGCCCGTCATCGGCTACATGCACCGGGGTTACGAGAAGCTGGCGGAGGTTCGCACCTATCCCCAGGTCACGGCGCTCGTCAATCGCATCGACTGGGTGTCCGGCTTCGCGAACGAGATCCCGTTCATCACCGCGGCCGAGCGGCTCATGGACATCGAAGTGCCGGAGCGAGCTCAGTACATCCGACTGATCCTCACCGAGATGGCGCGGATCTCGTCGCATCTCGTCTTCATGGCCTCCTACCCATTGGAACTCGGGGCTGCCACCCCGCTGTTCTTCGCCCTGCGTGAGCGTGAGCGCGTGCTGGATCTGCTCGAGAGCGTGACCGGCGGCCGCTTCCACCCGAACTTCAACCGGATCGGAGGCGTCAAGCCCGCCGCCGGCTCCGGTTCGACCCAGCGCAAGGTCGTCCAGGACCTGCCGAAGGGCTTCCTGGCCGAGACCCGGGTCGCCATGGACGAAGTGCTTCTCGCAGCCGATCAGCTCGAAGATCTCATCGCCGGCAACGAGATCATCCTCGCCCGCACCAAGAAGATCGGTGTGCTGCCGCCGGAGGTCGCCGCCGCCTACGGGGTGTCTGGGCCGAACCTCCGAGCATCGGGTGTTCGCTACGACATCCGCAAGACGGACGACTACCTCCCGTACGACAAGTTCGACTTCACGGTGCCCGTCGGTGAGAACGGAGACTGCTGGGACCGGTGGTATGTGCGGCTCGCCGAGATCCGCGAGTCGGCCAAGATCATCCAGCAGGCGATCGACGGCATTCCCTCCGGCCCGCTGCAGGCCAAGGTGCCCAAGGTCATCAAGGTGCCCGCCGGACAGGCATACGTCGCGGCCGAGAACCCGAAAGGCGAGATGGGCTATTACCTCGTGTCCGACGGAGGTCAGGGCCCTTACAGACTGAAGATTCGGTCGGCCTCGTTCTCGAACATATCCTTCCTGCCGTGGATTCTGGAAGGCGCCCTCGTCCCCGACATCATCGCCATCATGGGCTCACTCGACTTCGTCCTCGGAGACGTGGACCG
>CBDTXZ010000299.1:0-2793 GCA_965364515.1 uncultured bacterium | reverse complement strand
ACGCTTCGGTGGCGTTGTCGGCGATGAACAGGTAGTGGTCGAGCGAGGCGCCGTACTCCTCTGCCTGGAAGTACCGGTCGGCCAGAGCCATTCTCATCCCGGTGATGGCCGGGTTGTCCGCGACGATGGCTTCGAGCTGCTCGTCGCTGACAGAGTCGGGATCGACGAGCAACTCGCCGGGCGATCCACTCGACGTAGGTGAATCTGGCTCGGCGCCCTGGGCGGCGAGCCAGATCGCGATCGACAACGCCGCGATGAGGATGGTTGCTCCGACCGCCACGCGGCGGGGAGACCTGCCCGGTACCGGTTGGTCGCTCTTCGAAGCGGGAGACGGAGCGGGCGCCGGGGGAGGGGTGCTCGGATCCGGTGGAAGATCGCCGAGGGCGGTCTCGAGTTCGGCGAGCTCCGCCTCGTACGACGCTCGAAGTCTGGCGGCGGTCTCCTCACGGACCTCCCCCTCCTCGACCTGGACCGCCAGCTCTTCGAGATCTCTTCGAACCACGGCTCTGCGCTCGGCGAGATGTGAACGTTGGAGAGTCATACCCGATCCACCTGCTTCGTCGGCTCGCGTCGGCGCGACGCGATCATCCACATGCCCGCTGCGAGTGCGACGATCGGCGTCAGCCACACGACCAGCGTCTTGCCCTCGAACGGCGGATCCAGCACGATGCCATCGCCGAACCGGGCCGAGAAGTAGTCGAAGATCTGGCGATCGCTCTCACCGGCTGCGACCTTCTCTTCGAGGACGTCCATCATCGCCCTGGCCGTCGGAGACGGCGAGTCGATGATGGCCTCACCTTGACACACGGGGCATTTGATCGAGGCTCCGAGCGTCGCCACCCGATCCTCGGGGCTGTCGTCGCCGATGACGAATCCGATTACGACGATGCCGGCGAGGAGCACTGTGGCGATCCTGCCGGCGAGGGTTCGCAGCTCGGCGCTCATGTCACGCCTCGGTTCCGGCCATGACGGACGCACGTTCGGGCTTTCGAACGAGCCGCGACCAGAGAACCGCGAGCCCGGTCACGAATCCGCCCACCCAGACCAGCCAGATGAACGGGAACCACCAGATGCCGAGCCGAGCTCCTTCCGGTCCGACTCGAATCAGCGAAAGATAGAGATCTCCGGTCAACGACTCGTCGACCGCAGGTGTTGCGATGCTCTGGCCGTTGGTCGAGTACTGGTTGATGCCGGGCTGTTCCCGGGACAGGACACGGCCGTCACGGCTGATCTCGATGTCTGCTCCGATGAAGCGCCGGTTCGATTCCTCTCGGGTGAACTGACCGACGTAGGTGATGTCGTAGCCGGCAACGCTGGCAGACTCGCCCTGTTGCAGCGCAACGGTGGTTTCGACGCTCAGGTTGGCCGATACGGCGATGCCGAGGGCGAGGAGTGCGACCCCGAAGTGGGAGATCTGCCCGCCCCAATAGCCGGGGTCGTTCCGCATGACGCGGAGGGTGGCGGCTGGTACCGACGTGTCGTGTTTGCTCGCCCAGGCCGTTGCGGTTCGGAAGAGGTTTCTCAGGATCACGAACATCACGAAACCGGCCAGCAGGATCCCGAGCAGGAGGAACGGGTTGCGATAGGACAGGATCACTGCGATCGCTCCCGCACCCAGAGCGAGGCGTACCGGCGTGCGGACCCGTTCCCAGACGACCGATCCGCGGGCTGCTCGATACGGCATGATCGGCCCGAGCCCCATGGCGAGCAGCAAGCCGTAGGAGAGCGGGATGGCCATCCGGTCGAAGAACGGCCGACCCACACCCACCTGGTCGCCGCTGAAGGCCTCGATGAACATCGGATAGAGGGTCCCAACGAGGACGACGAGCGCGAAGACCGTGAGCAGCAGGTTGTTGAAGAGGAACGCACCTTCGCGGCTCGCCAGCGAGTCGAGGCGCGGGGACGAGGCAACGAGGTGGGCCCGGGCGGCGAAGAGCCCGAAGGAGAGCACCAACACGACGAGCAGGAACCACAGCAGGACGGGGCCGATGGCGGATTGCGTGAAGCTGTGGACCGAGACGATCACCCCGGAGCGGGTGAGGAAGGTCCCGAGGATCGTGAGCGCGAAGGTGGCGATGACGAGGACGAAGTTCCAGGCCTGCAGCATGCCGCGGCGTTCCTGCACCACCGCGGAGTGGACGAAGGCGGTGGCCGTGAGCCACGGCAGGAACGAGGCGTTCTCCACCGGATCCCAGGCCCAATACCCTCCCCAACCGAGCACTTCGTAGGACCAGAGGCCTCCGAGCACGATCCCGACCGTGAGGAAGCTCCAGGAGATGAGCGTCCAGGAGCGAGTTCGCTCGAGCCAATCGACTCCGCTCGATCCCAACATGAGTGCGGACATGGCAAACGCGAACGGCACCGCGAATCCGACGTAGCCCAGGTAGAGCATCGGCGGGTGGACTGCCATGAGGATGTGGTTCTGCAGGAGTGGATTCGGCCCCCGACCTTCGAGTGCGGCGAGCGAGCCGGACCAGGGGAGGTTGCTCGCTTCGAAGCATCCGACCGCGCCGGGGTCGATGCACACGCGGAACGGATTCGAGACCGTGAGCATCATCGCGAAGAACGCCGCCGTGACCAGCCCGAGCACCATGAGGGCGCCGGCCCCGAGACGATCCTCGTCACCCCGCCTGGCGAGTTGCCGGTAGACGGAGTACACGTAGACGGCGAGTACCAGCCCCCAGAGCAGGATGCTGCCTTCGAGTGCTGCCCACGCGCTGGCGAGCTTGAACACGAACGGCGTGGTGGAAGCGGAGTTGTTGGCGATGTACTCGATCGAGAAGTCGTCTCGCA
>CBDTXZ010000298.1:0-2799 GCA_965364515.1 uncultured bacterium | reverse complement strand
TAACGCACGGCCCTGGGTAACGCACGGCCCTGGGTAACGCACGGCCCTGGGTAACTAGTCACTTGGTGTTTCACTTCCATAGTCCTTTGGTCTAAAGTCTCGGGTCGACACGACCGAACGAGTGAGTGGGATGCGACGACAAAGGCGGACTTCGGTGCTGATCGCAGCGCTTGCGATCTTCACGATGGTGGTGGGGCCGGTCCCCGCCGTCGCCGCCGTGGACCCCGGAAACGCCGAGGCGCAGTTCATCGACCTGATCAACTCCGAGCGCACCTCACGGGGGTTGAGTGCGCTCTCTGTGGATCCCGAACTCACCGCCGGCGCTCGCATGCAAGCCGCCGCGATCCGTGACGCCGGTCGCCTGTTCCACAATCCGGACCTCGGCTCGGTCACGTCAGGCTGGTCCTGGATCGGCGAGAACGTCGGGTATGGCTACGACGTCTCGAATCTCCACCAGGCGTTCATGAACTCGTCGGGACACAGAGCCAACATCCTGAAGTCAGGGGCCACCCATGTCGGACTAGGAGTGGTCGTCGACGGGTCCACTGTGTGGGTCGCCGAGGTCTTCATGACCTCGAATCAGCCCGCCAGCTACACGCCTCCGTTCGCTGACGACGACGGTTCCCCCTACGAGCCGTCGATCATCAAGATCGCCGATGTGGGGATCACCTCGGGCTGCTCGACCGAGCTCTACTGCCCATACGGGTTGGTGAGCAGGGCCGAGATGGCGACCTTCCTCGTCAGGGCGTTCGGGCTCCGATCGTCGTCGGTCGACGCATTCAGCGACGACGGAGGCTCGGTGCACCACGCCAGCATCAACGCCCTCGCAGCCGCAGGGGTCACGAACGGGTGCCAGCCCGGCCGGTACTGTCCGAGCTCCACCGTCACCCGAGGCGAGTTGGCCACCTTCATCATGCGGGCATTGCGGCTGCCGACCGTTTCACGCGACTACTTCTCCGACGACAACGGCTCGGTGCATGAGCCTGCCATCAACGCCGTGGCCGCTGCGGGAATCAGCACCGGTTGCAGTGCCACCCGTTTCTGTCCCACCCAGTCGGTCACGCGAGAGCAGATGGCCGGTTTCCTGGCCAACGCGTTGGGGCTGTAGGGGTCGGCCCCAGGGGGCCTCCCGCTCTGCGCTGTGCGCCATCCGCCATGCGCTTCGCGAGGACCCGAGAGAGGTCTCCCGGAGGTCGAGTGAGCGCAGGAACACGCCTTCATTCTCTCTCTCCCTCCGACAGGTCGTCTCGGTGTTGGAACACGAAGGCATGCTGTCGAGTGACGCGACCTCCCATCCATGTTGCTGCGCGACCATGTGGCACGCATGCCGCATGGCGCATGGCGCATCGCGGATACCGGCGAGGGCGCCAGCCCGAGCCTTTCGGCACTTGTCGTGACTTCGCGAGGTGCGATATCGCGTAAGCAGCGAATCAAGGAGTCACAGGTGACTGCGACCATCGGCCGGATGGAGGATCTGAATCTCCATCACATCGTGAAGCAACAGTTCGAAAGAGCGGTTCCGTTCGCCGACGAGCTCGAGGGGTGGAAGGGAATCGCCGAATGGCTGTTCGAGCCCGATCGGATCATCGAGGTCACCATGCCTGTGCACCTCGACGACGGCTACGTCCACATCTTCAAGGGCTATCGGGTGCTCCACTCCATCATCCGCGGTCCCGGTAAGGGCGGCATCCGGTTCCATCCCGAGGCCGGGCCGGACGAGGTCAAGGCACTGGCCACGTGGATGAGCTGGAAGTGTGCCCTCCTCGACGTGCCTTTCGGGGGTGCCAAAGGCGGCGTCGTCTGCGACACCCACCTCCTCTCGGTTGGAGAGAAGGAACGGATCACTCGACGCTTCACGGCTGCACTCGGTGAGACGATCGGACCCTTCACCGACATCCCGGCCCCGGACCTGTACACCGACTCCCAGACCATGGCCTGGATCTACGACACGTATGCGATGATGCACCCGGGACACGCGAATCTGCCGATCGTCACGGGCAAACCGGTGGAGCTCGGTGGCATCGCCGCTCGCCAAGGAGCCACCGCGCAGGGTCTCTTCTACGCCACCGAGCATTTCCTGGAGATCGGCGGCCTGGCCGGACTCGATCGACTCGACGGGGCGACCGTCGCCGTCCAAGGCTTCGGCAATGCCGGCCGACACGCCGCACGGCTGTTCCGCGACGCAGGAGCACGGGTGATCGGAGTCTCCGACTCGCGAGGCGGCATCGTCGATAGCTCGGGTCTCGACATCAACGCGGTCGAACGCCACAAGGAGGAGACCGGGACCGTCGCCGACTGGCCAGACGGGGAGTCCATTCCTTCAGGCGCGATTCTCGAGGTGCCATGCGACATCCTGATCCCGGCTGCGCTCGAGAATCAGATCACCACGGCCAATGCCGACCGAATCGATGCTCAACTGGTCGTCGAGGCCGCCAACGGGCCGGTGACGCCCGAGGCCGACGACATCCTCGCAGCCAGGGGCATCAAGGTGATCCCCGACATCCTGGCCAATGCCGGCGGTGTCGTGGTGAGCTATTTCGAATGGGCGCAGAACATCGAGAACCAGCGGTGGGAGGATTCCGAAGTTCTCGACAAGCTGCGCAGACGCATGAGGCGTGCAACCGAGGTGGTCGTGACCAAGCGGGCGGCGATGGTGGAGGGCATCGAGACCTATCGGGCCCGTTGGGGCGAAGTCTCCGACGATGGTCGGCCGATCACGACTCCTGATCTCCGTACCGCAGCCCAGACAGTGGCGATCCAACGATGCCGGGACGCCGCACTCCAGCGCGGCGTCTGGCC
>CBDTXZ010000297.1:0-2816 GCA_965364515.1 uncultured bacterium | reverse complement strand
CAGTTCCTTGCGGAAACGACTTTCAGACAGCTCGGGACGGTGAAGACACGCTTCTGCCGCCAGGCTGGAGGACACGCCCGAGCGCCAGCGAGGAGAGACGCTTCGGCCGCCAGGCCGGAGGAGACGCCGTGAGGCGAGCGCTAGCGAGACAGCGACACGCTGTCTCATCACCACTGGACTGCTCTACGCTCGCGGGATGAGATTCAGTCCGGACCTCGAGACGTTCATGGAGTTGGCGGAGCGGTATTCGGTGGTGCCGGTGTCCGTCGAGGTGCTGGCAGATCGAGATACCCCGGTGACCGTTTTCGAGAAGCTCGTCGGGGAGAAGCCCGGGTTTCTGCTCGAGTCCGTCGAAGGGGGCGAGAACTGGGCGCAGTGGAGCTTCGTCGGATGGGATCCGACCTTCACGCTCAGAGCGCACGACGGTCAGTCGTCCGTCGATGATCCATCGATCGACCTTCCGGGTGGCGACCCGCTGTCGGTGCTCGAGCTCCTGATCGAGAGATTCGAGACCCCTGACCTGCCCGGACTTCCCCCACTGCACTCCGGGGCCGTCGGGTACCTCGCCTACGACGTCATCCGCTACATCGAACGGCTGCCGAACCAGCCGGCCGATGACCGGGGCCTCCCGGAGATGGTGTGGCAGTTCGTCGGTGCTCTGGCTGCAATCGATCGGTTCAGCCAGTCGATCGTGATGATTCGCAACGTGTTCGTGGGTGAGGATCCCGAGTCCCAGTACCGCGATGCGATCGCTGCGATCGAACACGACCTCGAGAAGCTGGGAGCGGCAGACCCATACCGACTGTCCGGGTTCGAGCCGACGGGGGAGCGGCCGACGTTCACATCGACGTTCGACCGAGCCGGGTTCATGGATGCAGTGGAGGATGCGAAGGCGCACATCGTCGCAGGCGATGCCTTCCAGATCGTGTTGAGCCAACGCCTCGAGACGAAGTTCGATGCCGATCCGTTCGACCTGTATCGGGCGTTGCGGGTCGTGAACCCGTCGCCCTTCCTGTTCTTCGTCCGGGATCCGGAGGTCACCATCGTCGGAGCCTCTCCGGAGGTGATGACCCGGGTCCGGGATGGCATCGTCTACTCCAGACCGATCGCAGGCACGAGACCGCGCGGCAAGACCGAGGACGAAGATCGCGCCTTTGCCGAGGAGCTTCTCGCCGATCCCAAGGAGCGGGCCGAACACGTGATGCTGATCGACCTCGCTCGAAACGACGTTGGCCGGGTCGCCGAGTTCGCCTCGGTGAGTGTGGATGATCTGATGGTGGTCGAGCGTTACAGCCACGTGATGCACATCGTGTCCGAGGTGTCGGGCAAGCTTCGGCCGGGGAACAGTGCCGTCGACGTGATCCGAGCCACGTTCCCTCACGGCACCGTCTCGGGCGCGCCGAAGGTGAGGGCGATGGAGATCATCGACGATCTGGAGCCGGTCGCACGAGGGCCGTATGCCGGCGCGGTCGGCTATCTGGACTTCTCGGGCAACGTCGACACCTGCATCTGTCTGCGGACGGTCATCGTCCGGGACGGCACGGCCTGGGTCCAGGCCGGCGCAGGCCTGGTCGCCGACAGCGACCCCGCAACGGAGTACGAGGAGACCATGAACAAAGCGGCGGCTGCGTTGACGGCCATTCAGGCAGCGAAGGGGATGACGTGAACCGGGCCTCGTACGGGGATGTGACCTCGGAGTACCGGGCGCTGCGGAACGCCGCCGCCGTGGTCGAGGCGACCCACGATCTGGTTCGGGTCGATGGCCCCGATGCCTCCTCGTTCCTTCAGGGGATCCTGAGTCAGGATCTCGAAGCCATGACACCAGGGGAGATCAGGCGCTCGTTCCTGCTGAATCCGAGCGGGAAACTCACCGCTCTGCTCTGGATTCTCAAAGGCGCAGAGCAGGTCCTCATCTTCTGTGATGGCGGTCTCGGCCAGACGGTGGCCGAGACCCTCAGCTACTACCGGATCCGGGTCAAGGCGGAGGTCTCGACCGACGACCGCCCCGTGTGGTCGCTCGTCGGGCCCGACGCGTTGGAGCTGCTCGGGGTCGGGGACGAGTGGACCGAACGCGATGGCGTGGTGCTCGCTCCGGCTCCCCTCACCGGGCTCGCCCGAGTGATCGTGGCGGGCGACCTACCGGTCAGTGGCCTTCCCCGGGCGGGTGCGGTCGCAATGACAGCAGTCCGAGTCGAAGCCGGTGAGCCGGTCATGGGCGTCGATGTCGACGAGAAGACGATCCCTCAGGAGACCGGGCTCGTTCCGGCTGCCGTGTCGTTCACGAAGGGGTGCTATCTGGGGCAGGAGTTGGTCGCCAGGATCGATTCCCGCGGCCGGGTCAATCGACACCTTCGTGGCGTCGTCATGACCCGCAACGTGTTGCCTCCCGACGGGGCAGAGGTGTGGGCCGATGACCGGATGTGCGGGACGTTGACCTCGGTGACCGAGTCGCTGGGTGTCATGGCCCCCATCGCCCTGTGTCTCCTCCGTCGCGAAGTCGCCCCCGGCGACGAGCTCGAAGTCCGCTGGCCCGGCGGCACGACTCCAGCGATAGCACGAGAGCTGCCGCTCGTCTAGAGAGCGTGTCCGCTCGCTCCGCTTCGCTGCGTTTCGTCCGGCCTGGCGGCCGTTGCGTGGCCCGCCTTCGGCGGCGTGTCCGCAACCGATACGCCTTGAAGGATCTTGGGACACGCTTGCGAAGCAATACACGCTCACGAAGTGAAGACACGCTCACGAAGTGAACGCACGCGGCGAGGGCGCTAGCCCGAGCCTTTACATTTGTCTCACATTTCGCGGGCAGGATGACGGCCATGACA
>CBDTXZ010000296.1:0-2823 GCA_965364515.1 uncultured bacterium | reverse complement strand
CCGTGGCCGAGATCATCGAGTCGGCCGTCGAAGGCGTCAGCCATCCGAGCTGGCTCAGAACGTCGGTGACAACGGGACCGATGGCCCTGGAGCCACCGTCGAGGATTTTGACCGCGACGGCTCCAAACCCACGGACGACGAGGCCGAGACTGGCCTCGGCCCCGTGTTTCGCCACGCCGTTCGTGTGGATCGCCACCTCGGCGTCGGGCTCGCCCATGCCGGAGGTGAGACGTGGAAAGCGGTGCATCGAAGAGAAAACACCGTCGAACCGCCCGTCATTCCCGAGGCGTGAGAACGCGGTAGCGAGCGTCCTCACCGACACCGTGAACGTCGGGGCACCGCACCCGTCGACACCCACCTCGAAGTCCCGCTGACCGGTGACATCCGACAAGAGCTTGCGAACAGCGCTCTGGAGCGGGTGGTCCGGATCCGGGTAGCTCCCGGCGTCCCATCCCGACGCCGCACATGCCCTGAGGAATGCGGCGTGTTTCCCAGAGCAGTTGTGATAGGCCGGCTGCGGCCGGCGATGGGAGGCTCTCAGCAGCCGATCACGGTTCGCACCCGACGGCCAGTCTGCGGGGGTTCGGAGATCAGACTCCGACATGCCGGCTGTGCGCAACATCTCCCTGATGACGGCGATCTGAACGGGGGCACCGTCGTGACTGGCACATGCGACCGCCAGCCACTCCGGCGGTAGGTCGGCGCCGTGTTCCTGGGCGACGGTTGCCTGGAACGGCTTGATCGACGATCGAGCGAAGAACGGCTGGTCGATGTCGCCGGACGATGCGATGATCGTTCCGGTCGGATCTACGACGGCCACCGCTCCGTCGTGGATGGACTCCGTCACTCCCGAACGGGTGACTCTGGCAAGCACCTCGAGGGCAGCGTTCAGTCGTCGCCCGGCGCCGAGACCTCGGCCTTGAAGCGCTCGGCGATGATGTCGCTGAGGGTGTCGATCACGACTTGGGCCTGACGGCGCTGCTCGTTGATCTCACCGACCATCCTCTCGAAACTCTCGAGCGAAGCCTGCAGCTCTTCGGGTGTGGCCTCATCGAGCCGGGTCAGCACTCCGTCACCCATGACCTCGTCGATGTCGCGCTTGCCGACGTCAGGTAGCGGCGGAAGGTCGGTGACGATGTGACGCGCACCGCGCGGCTCGGTCCGATCATTGCGCTCGGGGTCGGTCAGGATGTCGACGAGTGAGTCGATGAGAGATCGGTCTTCTTCTCCGGCGCGACGACGTTGCTCGAACTTGACCAGGTCCATGCGGCCGTACAACAGCCTGCGATAGTAGGAGAGCTCGTTCTCCACTTCGACCGCAGTGGACCGATGCTCTCGGAGGTCGTCGAGCGACAGCTCGTCGACACCCTCGAGGTAGTCGGGGTCGAGAACACGGTCGAGACGTCTGCGATGCTGCGACATGTCGGACAGACTACCGGCAGGCGGCCGCCACGGTCGGATACGGATTGACCGCGGCCGATCCGCGTCCGCCGGGGTGGATCTCGAAGTGCAGGTGCGGGGGACCGCCACGGGCGTTCCCGGTGTCGCCGTTGAAGCCGATCAGCTGGCCGGCGGAGACCCGCGATCCGTTGGAGACGTTCCAGCCGGAGAGGTGGGCGTAGTAGTAGGCGTAGCCGTTGTCGGCGCTGAGCCAGATGGTCTTGCCACCGAGCCCACCTTCGCGGAGCGAGACGACACCACTGGATGAGGCGATGATCGAGGCGTTCCATGGCCCGAACATGTCGGTGCCCTTGTGGCTGCGCCCACCCGAGCGGGGGAATCCCCAGGAGTCGATGAAGGACGAGCCCGGAATCGGGCACACGAACCCGCTGATGGCCCCAACCCCGGCGGACCGCCCGCCGGCGGCGGCGCGCCTGGCTGCTTCGGCTGCGGCCTGTTCACGGTTGTACTGGGCCGTGAGGTTCTGACAGTCGGTCGAGAGCTTGGAGAACTCGGCTTTGGCCTCGTTGGCGAGCCCCGTCACCACGTCGGTGAAGGCGGCCCGCTCCGCTTCGACGTCCCTGAGTTGGGCGTCTAGCTCGACGAGCTCTCCCTGGAACCGATCGAGGTCGTTGCGGACTGCGAGCAGATCGTCGAGGGATCCCATACTGTCTCCGGTGGCGGCGTCGAGCAGTTCGTTGCCAGTGAGCACCTCGTCGAGCGAACCGGCGAACAGCAGCATCGACGGAGCGCCGCCCGCCTCCATGTACAGCTCGACCGCGAGTTGATCGATCTGGTCGGCCGACGACTCGATCTGGGTCAAGCGACGGTCGATGGACTCGTCGATGTAGGCGCGCTGGTCTTCGAGCGCGGCGATCTCGCCGAGCGTCTGCTCCCAGGCGAGCTTGGCCGCGTCGGCCTCCCGCTGCTTTTCCAGATAGACGGAGTATTGGGCGCTCGAACTGGCGCAGGCGGCGTCGACTTCACTCTTGGTCACGGAGAGAGCCGGAGACTGAGCCACCGACCCGAAGAGGGCGACAGCCAGAAAGAACGCCAGGCCGCGAAGCCCAGACCTCATTCGCATAGGGGGTCATGGTACCCCTGCGCGTGGATATCGCCAGACGCGAAGGTCACTCCCTGTGCGCGGGTATCGCCAAACGCGAAGGTCACTCCCTCGCGATCGCCGGTGCTGTCAGCCATCAGCCGTCAGCAATCAGCCATCAGCCATCAGCAATCGGCTGTCGGCCATCGGCTCCACGGGGTTGCGCTCCACGAGTGGTCGAGGTCGATCCTTTCCGAGAGCGCGCCATCGTGTTCTCCTTGCTTCAACCCGAACGAAGAGGCTCTGCTCGCCAGCTCCGTCGGTCTCCAGCGAGCGCTTTG
>CBDTXZ010000295.1:0-2861 GCA_965364515.1 uncultured bacterium | reverse complement strand
CAGGTGCTCGAAGCCGAGCGGTTGGGTTTCGACCTCGTCGTCCTTCCGGATCATCTCTCTTATCGGGCCGGGGAGGACAACGGGTACTCGGTTCCCGATCAGCCGGTCGGTGTCCGCGAGGCGATCACCGTCGCTGCTGCGGTCGCAACCGTCACCTCGACGGTCGGGGTGGGCCATTCTGTTATCAATGCCCCGTACCGGACGCCGGCCATGCTCGCCCACATCGCTGCCACCCTCGCCGACGTGTCCGGCGGCCGCTACTCGCTCGGCATCGGTGCGGGCAACACGTTCGACTACGACCAGATCGGCGTGGCCGCCGACCGTCGAGCCGCCCGGTTCGAGGAGTGCGTCGAGATCGTCGCGTCCATGCTGCGAGAGGGGAGTGCCGACGTTCACGGCCGCTATTGGACTGCGGATCGCGCCGAGCTGGCTTTCAAGCCGACCGCCGAGACCCGCCCGCCGATCGTGGTCGCCGCAGGTGGGCCGCGTACCATGCGCACCGCTGTCGCGTACGGGGACGCCTGGAACGGCTGGGTGCCGACCGACCCCGACGACGACACCGTCGCCCGACTCCTCGAACTGCTCCGGACGACCTGTCTGGAGAACGGACGTCGACCCGACACGATCGACCAGACAGTCGACCTCGCCGTCGACCCACTCGACCTGGCTGGAGCCCGTCAACGTTCTCTGGAGACGCTCGCCAAGCTCGAGACCCTGGGGATCGGCGAAGCCCGGTGCTACGTCCACGCCGAACCCACCCACGAAGCCAGGATGGAGTCGATTCGGGCGTTCGGGGAACTCGTCCGCACCTGAGCGGATTGCCCCTCCGACGCGGAATCAGTCGGACGGCTTGTTCACTCCTCCTCGGGGGCGCACACCACCTCGAACGAGCCGGTCAGGGGTTCGGCGTTGCCTTGGAATGCCGCCTCCTCCTCCACGAAGGTCGCCGTACCCGAAGCTCGGGCACCGTCGATCACGAACGAGTCGATCTGACTCATGCCGGGCTCGACCCCTGGGAGGTTGGTGTCTGGGTCGGCGATGAATTCGAGACCACTTTCTTCGATCTTGACCCGGATGTTCGGGGTCTGGTCCACGCCCAGCTCCTCCCAGTTCTCACCCGGCAGCAGGATCCCAACGCCGCTCGACATGAGCACCCAATAGCCGCCGAAGAAGTCCGTGTCGCAGCGCTCGGTCAGGAAGCCGGTGGGTCGGAACTCCCAGGTCTCATCGCCGATCGTGACCGTCGCAAGGGATTCCTCGACGACGTCGTTCGGCTCCTCGGTCACCTCATCGGGATCCGCGGCGATGGTCGTGGCCACCGGTTCTGCGGCCGACCCTGCAGTGGTCGTCGGTGCGGCTCCGGCTGAGGTGCCCGGCGCCTCGGTCGCTGCCGGTGCCGCCTCCCCTCCTCCGCAAGCGGTCATGACCAACACGAGCAGGCAGCCGATCATGGCGGTTCGGTTCACTTGTTTCACAGGTCGGTCCCTTTCGTCGTGGGCCGTTGGTAGGCGGTCCTCGTCATTGGTCGCATGTCGTCTGGAGTGAGAACGGTTCGAAGCGCGTGCCCGGTGGCAGCACCGAGAACGGGAAGAGGCTCGAGTCGATCGGGTCGTTGAGGAACGCCGAGCCCGTGACCGTCAACGTCGGTCCGTCGAGCGTCAGCGTGTCGATCGACCCCGCCGTGGGATCGATCGTCGTCAACATCCATGCATACGGTTCGGCGTTCAGTTCGATCGCCATCGTGAACCGCTCGTTGCCATCGGCGCTGGTGGCTGCATCGAGATAGTCGATGGTGAGGTCGAATTGCCGGTCGGGGGTCTCCTGGAACCGGCTGGTCGCCCGGAAGGAGCCTTCGGTGACCTGGCACGACCATTGCGGGGCGAAGCTGTTCTCCGCCTGGATCGGTGGCTCGGGTCCGAACCCGACCACGAGCGGTCCGACCGTGACTGTGCTGGCTCCGTCCAGCTCGGGTGTCTCGACCTGAGGCGAGGCCGGCTCGATCGGCGGCGGAGATGAGGTCTCCGACTCTGCGAGATACGTCGCGTAGGCGAAGCCGGTGTCTCCGGTCAGGGCGACGTCGAGGATGCAGTCTTCGAGGAGGTCTTCCCTGGTGATCCCGGAGTCCTCGCACACCGCCTCGGCTTCGGTCCGCGCCTCAGGTTCGAGACCTTCGACAGTGATGTGGCGCGACGGGAAGCCCTCGATGGTGAATGTCTCGGTGCTCTCACCCGGCCCGTAGTGGAACAGGGACTCGTCCTGGGTGATGCGCCAGGTGTCGACGTAGTCGGCGTAGAAGGACTCGAACTCGAACCGGATGTCGTAGTGCAGTTGGGTACCGGTCCTCGTGACCCAGTCGTTGGTCGGGTCGCCGTCTGCGTTCCCCAGCATTCCACTCGACCTACTCGCCGAGGAAGTCACGAAGAGCATGACCTGGCCCACGCCGTCGACGGCGGTCGGCTGGGCGTTGCTCACCTTCACCCTGGTGCCGTCGGGCCACACGATCACCCACTCGCCGCCGGACCACAGCAGCGCTGCTTCGCCGACCGCGATCGTCTGGCCTCGGCGTATCTCCACGGGTTCGTCGTCGATCCAGGTGGCGCCGCCCAGGTGCATCGAGATCGTGTGATCGCCGACGCTCACCGCTACCGCAGTGGCGATCGACGCAACCTCGGACCCTGGCAGCGGCTCTGCGCGAAGCTGTATGTCGGTGGCCCCGTTCTCGAAGACCAGGAACTCTCCGGCAGCCTGACTGTCGTACGACCACCCGTCGAAGTTGCTGAAGTGCACGTCACCGAAGGTGCCACCGCTCGCGAACGGTGAGAGCAGCTGCTCCGGACTCGGACAGCAGACGTTCGCTCAGT
>CBDTXZ010000294.1:0-2903 GCA_965364515.1 uncultured bacterium | reverse complement strand
AGGCCGCTTCCAGGACATCTCCGCCGATCTGAGCGGCGCCCTTGACGGCACCAGACACGGCGGCCGATGCAGTGTCGACTGCTCCGGTGCTGAGGTCCTTCATCCCGCTGATGATCGAACTTCCGAGTGCAACGGCTCCATCCGCGAGGTTCACGCCCGTCGTCTTGGTCGCCGTGATGACTCCTTCGGCGATGCCGGAGACCGTGAGCGCTGCATCGGTACCGATCGACCCGGTTCCGTGGATCGCAGCCTTGACGACATCAGAGATGGTTCCCACCGTCACGGTGGCGATCTCGCCGACTCCCTCGAGGAGCCCGACGACGAGGCCCTTGGCGGTGCGCACGGCGCCCGTGCCGACTTCGTTCACTGCGGCAAACGCACCACTCACGATCTCGGCGGCGGTCGATGCGACCGATCCTGCGATGTCGCCGACGTTGCCGAGCGTGGTGACGACTGCGTCACGTACGACCGACGTGGCTCCCTGGACGATGCTCCCGGTGCCCTTGAGCAGACCCGTGACTCCGGCCTGAACCCGACTTGCTGCGTTTCCCTCTGACATGTGTCGCTCCTCTGCGATCGATCCGATGCCGTGTGCCCTCGGATGTCTGCATCATCAGGGATCGGGGGTTGCAGAGCAACGACGGGAGGCCTCGCAACCGTGTCGAATGTCGGGCAGGATGCTGTGCGCCTTCTGGCAGGATCCTGCCAGAGTCGACCGGTACGCTCGCTACATGACCCAGCGGATCGCGATCGTCGGAGGGAAGCCGACCTGGCAGCGCGGGATGGAATCCACGCTGTCCGATCTCGGTCACCCGGCCGTGACGTTCCCCGACATGGGATCGTGGAGGCCGGGCCGCGGCGGCCGAGCGATCATCGTGTTCATCCCTGACGATGCGGTCCTCGACACGGTCGTCGACTTCGTGTCGGAGTATCCACACATCCCGGTGGTGGCGGTGATCCCCGAACTCGATCTGGCGTCTTTCGCCAAAGCGATCAGAGCCGGGGCTTCGGGTGCAGTCGATGATGGCGATTCGTTGGCGGAGTTGAGCGAGGCCCTGTCGTCGGCATTGCAGGATCGGGTGTCTGCGCCGATCCAATTGATCCGGGCCATGGCACAACGGGTGCCTCCGCCTCCGGAGATGAGCGCTTCTGTGGATGCAAACGAGGCTTCGTGGCTCCGGGCGCTCGCCGGCGGCGAAACCGTCGCCGGCCTGTCCCAGCAGATCGGGTACTCCGAGCGGGAGACCTATCGCATGCTCGGGGATCTGTATCAGCGTCTCGGTGTGACGAATCGAACGGAAGCGATCATCTGGGCAACCCGCCACGGTGTGCTCGACTCCGACTTCTCCTGAGACGCCGCGACCCACTTCCGGTTTCCAACCGGCCGACAGAATAGGGATGGTGCAGGTGGGACTTGCTGCCCGATACTTCATTGGTCGAGCGGATCAGAGAGAGGCTCACATTCCTGTTCGTCACGAGGTTTCGGTTGTTGCATGTGACAAACAATCGATTGCAGTACTACTGTCTCGCTCGATGAGAGCGGTCCCCACCGCTCGCGGGACTGTCTCCCGGCGGGCGCAAGCAAACCTCTGTACGTTCGGATCTCGGTTTGCCCTGTCTGCGAGCGGATGGCGACACGGGCCGGGGACCGGGCTTTGAAGACGCTGCTCAAGGGAGGCTGTCTTCTCACTCTCGACCGCAAGATCGGGAACATGGCTCGGGGCGATGTGCTGATCGAGGACGGCAGAATCTCGGAGGTCGGGGAGACCGTCAGGGCCCGCGACGCAGAAGTGGTCGATTGCACCGACACGATCGTGATGCCAGGGTTCGTCGACACGCATCGTCACGCCTGGCGATCGCTCTTCCGCAACGCCGGCGTCGACCCGTCCGGTGCGCCGATCTCGGCGTCCCCATACAGATCCCACCACCAGCCGGACGACCTCTACGCCTCGACCTTGATCGGCCTGCTCGGAGCCGCTGGCTCCGGCACGACCACCGTGGTCGACTGGGCAGACATCCCCGAGTCCTCCGAGCACCTCGATGCCGTCCTCCAGGCCCACGCCGATTCAGGCCTTCGCACCGTCCTCGTCCATCCGCTCGGACAGCCGATCACCGCCGAATCCCTGGTCGGTCGGTTCGAGGGCAACGGCCTCTCGCTGCTCGCCGTCGGAGGCAGCGACCCGAACCAATCCAACCTCGACCAGGTCGCCGACGAATGGGCACTCGCCAGGTCGCTCGGCGTGAGGATCCACACTCATTGCGGAACGGGGGCATCCGAGGGCGCCATCGCAGCGCTCGCCGCACGCGGTCTGCTCGGAGAGGACGTGACGCTCGTCCACTGCACGAACCTCGGGGCCGAAGATCTCGATGCCATTGCGTCTTCGGGCGCAGCCGTCTCGCTGACTCCGGCGAGCGAGATGGCGGGCGGCCTCGGCAGCCCGCCCGTTCAGGAGTTCATCGACCGGGAGATCGGCCCCGGTCTCGGAGTCGACGACGAGAGCATCGCACCTGGGGACGTCTTCGCGCAGATCAGGGCGATCATCTCGATCCAGCATGCGACTGCGTTCGATCTGAAGTTGGCGGGCAAGGCCGGCATCCCGAAGCTCATGACCACCCGCGAGGTCATCCGGCACGGCACCGTCGACGGTGCGCGGGCGGCAGGTCTCGCCGGCATCGCCGGCACGTTGACGCCGGGAACCCAGGGCGACGTCATCGTCTTGAGAACCGATCGCCCGAACATCTTTCCGATCAACGACCCGATCGGTGCCGTCGTCTGGGGCATGGACACATCGAATCTCGACTGGGTGTTCGTCGGTGGACGCGCCCTGATGCGGGCCGGCGAAGACGCGAGCCAGGCGTGAGCGCAGGACGATGGAGCCCTCCGATTGGATCCCGACCAGCAG
>CBDTXZ010000293.1:0-2909 GCA_965364515.1 uncultured bacterium | reverse complement strand
ACCGGCCCGGTTTCTTCTTCCCCGCAACGGTGCTCACCGACGTCGCTCCGGACTCGCCGATCCTCGCGACCGAGGTGTTCGGACCAGTTGCGCCCGTCGTGACGTTCTCGTCCGAGGAGGAGGCGATCACGATGGCGAACTCCACCATCTACGGACTCGCCTCGTACCTCTACACCCAGGACCTGGCCCGGGGGATGCGCGTCGCCGAGGCGATCGAAGCCGGGATGGTCGGCGTCAACCGCGGCCTGATCTCCGATCCGGCTGCCCCCTTCGGAGGCGTCAAGCAGAGCGGCCTCGGACGTGAAGGAGCTCACGAAGGGATGCTCGAATACCAGGAGACGAAGTACATCGCCGCTTCATGGTGAACGCGCACATGCGTGACCTATGATCGGCGCAATCGATTGTTGGAGCCCAAGTGGGGGTGACCAGCAAGGAGGATGGGAAACATGACAGACTTTCCGGTAGCGACGACACCATCACCAGGGACGATGGCTGTGGACTGGGAAGAGCGGGTCGACTTCAAGCGACTGCGTGATTACCGCCTGGCACGGGTCCGTGAACAACTCGAGAAGTCGGAGTTCGGTGCCCTCCTCCTGTTCGAGACCTCGAACATCCGATACACGACCTCCACGAACATCGGCTATTGGGGATTCAACAAGACAGAGCGTTGGGCCCTCGTCACCCGAACCGGCGGGCCCTACATATGGGACTTCGGCTCCGCCGCCAAGGCGCACAGGCTTCAGCTGCCGTCGACGTACGACCACAACAACTCGCGTCCGGGAAACCTCGGACTCCAGGGAGCGATTGCACCGACATCGGGGCTCCCAGAGCGAATGGTCGCGGAGCTCAAATCCGTGCTGGCGGAAGAGGGCGTCGCAGACATGCCGGTCGGGGTCGACGTCGCAGAAGCGATGCTGTTCCTGCAACTCCAGGCGTCCGGAATCGAGGTCGGTGACGGGCAGGCGATCATGATGCTCGCTCGGGAGATCAAGAGCCAGGACGAGATCATGTTGCTGACCCAGGCGTGCGCCATGGTCGACGGCGTCTATCAGGACATCTTCGAAGCGCTC
Source organism: uncultured bacterium (assembly GCA_965364515.1). Lineage (GTDB taxonomy): Bacteria > Actinomycetota > Acidimicrobiia > Spongiisociales > ZC4RG35 > JAHEDH01. Next base: position 1,839 of record CBDTXZ010000293.1, on the reverse strand, counting down.
AAGCCGGGTGTGCGGGAATCAGACATCGTTGCCCTTGCCCATGGGCGACTGTTCGAGATGGGCTCGGAGTTCGTCGAAGCGATCAACTCCATTGCGGGCGAGCGATGCTCGCCGCATCCCCACGTGTTCTCGGACCGCCTCATCCGTCCAGGAGATCAGGCCTACTTCGACATCATCCACGTGTTCAACGGGTATCGGACCTGTTACTACCGGACCTTTGCCGTCGGGCGTGCCTCCCAGGCCCATCGCGACGCCTTCAAACAGTCGCGGGAGTGGATGGACGCAGCGATCGAACAGGTTCGAGTGGGCAACACAACGGATCAGATCGCCCTCAAGTGGCCGAAGGCCGAAGAGTTCGGGTTCGAGGACGAGATGGATGCGTTCGGCCTCCAGTTCGGACATGGCGTCGGTGTCGGACTCCACGAGCGGCCGATCATCAGCCGACTGAACTCGCTCGACGACCCGATCGAGATCAAGGAAGGCATGGTGTTCGCACTCGAGACCTACGCACCGGCCGCCGACGGACGCTCCGCCGCACGCATCGAGGAAGAGATCGTCGTCACAGCCGAGGGGCCGAAGGTCATCACGCTGTTCCCGTGCGAAGAGCTCATGGTGGCCAATGAGTACTGAGATGTTCGATCCGGAGCTGCTGGACTACGCGAATCGCGAGCCGCGGCTTCCACAGCCGGTCGACGAGGGGAACGCCAACCTCGGCATCGCGCTCGAGCAGCGACTCGACCTGTACGAGCGCCTGCAGGTGCTCCGGCAATTCGAGAAGCGCGCCTACGACATGTTCCTACAGAACCTGGTCAAGGGAACCAGCCATCTGTCACTCGGCATGGAAGCGGTGTCGGCGGGGTTCGGCGCTGCGATGCGGGCCGACGACTACACCTTCGCCACCTACCGGGGACACGCTCACACCCTGTCCCGGGGAGTTCCGCTCGGCCCCGTGCTCGCCGAGCTCCTCGGACGGGAGAACGGCGTCCTGAAGGGCAAGGGCGGATCGATGCACCTGACCTCGGTCGAGCACGGGATGATGGGCAGCTACGCCATCATCGGGGCACATCTGACCATCGCCAACGGGACGGCGTGGTCTGCTCAGATCCGTGGCACCGACCAGGTCACCGTGTGCTTCTTCGGTGACGGCACCACCAACATCGGAGCCTTCCACGAGGCTCTCAACTTCGCCGTGATCTGGGATCTGCCGATCGTGTTCGTCTGTGAGAACAACCTCTACATGGAGTACACACCCATCGACCTGATCACAGCAGTGCCGAATCCGGCCGCGGACCGGGCTGCCGCATACGGGCTGCCCAGGATCATCGTCGACGGGAACGACGCCGATGCCGTCTACATGACCGCACTCGACGTCATCGCCAAGGCGCGCTCTGGAGGAGGACCGTCTCTCGTGGAGGCCGTCACGTATCGGGAGCAGGGCCACAGCCGTGCCGATCCAGGGAAGTACCGTCCCAAGGAGGAGGTCCAGGCATGGAAGGAGCGGGACCCCATTCCCATGTATCACCAACGAATGCTCGGGCTGGGAGTCCCAGAGGGAGACCTCGCCGCCATCCAACAGGATGTCGCCAGGCGAGTCGACGAGGCGACCGAGTTCGCCAAGGCCGGCAAGCCGCCGGGCGAGGAGCATCTCATGGCCGATGTCTGGGCTGACGGAGGCGCGGCATGGCGGAACTGAGCTACCGCGAAGCCGTCGCTCGCGGAATCGCGCAGGAGATGCGCAGGGACCCCCAACTCGTGATCCTCGGAGAGGACATCGCCGGCGCAGGCGGCGTGTTCAAGACGACGGTCGGCTTGCTCGACGAGTTCGGACCGAAGCGGGTA
>CBDTXZ010000292.1:0-2925 GCA_965364515.1 uncultured bacterium | reverse complement strand
AGTTTCGAACAGCTGATCTCCCACGGCTCCGACACCGGGGTGATCGCCGCCAGAAGGGCCCTCGCCGTCAAATCCGCCTGGCAGGCGGCCATCCCATCGGTCGAGAACCCGATCGAAGTCGACATGAACGAACCCGATGCGCCGGTCCTCCTGCCGGCGCCACACCCCGAGATCTATCGCGCCTCGAGCCATGGATTCGTGGACTTCTCCGAGGACGTTCGGTCCAAGGACCTGATGTCAGCTGCCCATGAGGGCTACGACACCATGGAGCTCTCCAAGCGCTACACCACCGCCACCATGGGACCGATCCAGGGCAAACTGGAGGTCGGGAACGCAGTCGCCGTGCACGCCGATGCGACCGGCACTTCGATCGGCGAGGTCGGGACGACGACCTGGCGTCCTCCCTATGCGCCGATGTCCCTCGGCGCACTGGCGGCGGCGACCCATCACGTCGAGCGCCTCACGCCGATGCAACCCTGGCACGACGCCCACGGGGGCACCCGGATGAGGGCAGGGAGTTGGTGGCGGACCGCCCACTACGGAGACCCGCTGACGGAGGTCACGAACGTCCGGACCAACGTCGGCATCATCGATGTCAGCCCGCTCGGCAAGATCGATCTGCGTGGCGCCGACGTCACCAAGCTGCTCGAGTTCGCGTACACGAATCGATGGAAGGGCCTCGACGTCGGCCGGGTCCGCTACGGCGTCATGGCGAAGGAGGATGGAGTCGTCATGGATGACGGCGTCACCGCTCGACTGGGCGAGGATCACTACTACATGACGACGACCTCGGGCGGAGCGGGCGGTGTCTGGAACTGGCTCGACGATTGGCTGCAGACGTCTTTCCCCGATTGGGACGTGCGCATGACGGCGGTGACGGACGGGTACGCCGGAATCAACATCGCCGGACCGAAGTCTCGTGAGCTGCTGTCCCGACTCACCGAGATCGACCTGTCGAGGGAAGCGTTCGGCTACATGTCAGTTCGGGTCGGGACGGTCGGCGGCGTCGAAGGGTGCCGGATCATGAGGATCGGCTTCACAGGCGAGCTGTCGTACGAAGTGCACGCGCCCGCCGGATACGGGCTGTATCTGTGGGAAGAACTGGTGGAAACCGGGACCGACCTCGGCATCCGGCCCTTCGGGGTGGAGGCACAGCGGATCCTGCGGCTCGAGAAGGGTCACTTCATCGTCGGCCAGGACACCGACGGCCTCACCCAGGGATTCGGGCTCGGCATCGACGGGCTCATCAGGCTCGACAAGCCCGACTTCGCCGGGCGACCAGAGTTGGTCTGGCAGCAGCAACGCAGCGCCCACAAACGCCTCGTGGCGATCCAGCCGATCGACCCCGACGTCGTTCCGGACGAAGCCTGCCAGTTGATCGACGGAAACGACGAGGACGGATTGGAGATCGTCGGCCGCATCACGTCGAGCCGCTACTCACCGACACTGGGTCGTTCGATCGGCCTCGCTCATGTGTTGCCCGGGTACGCCGCCCCCGGAACGGAGGTCGTCGTGCGGCTGACGGACGGATCCGACTCGATCGTCCGTGTGATGGAGCATCACGCCCACTTCGATCCGAGCGGGGTGCGTCTCCGTGGCTGACACACCCGTCGCACGCAGCCCACTCTCCACCGCATCCTCCGCAGGCTGGAATCGACACCGACCGCTCGAGGCGTCGGGTCTCACGATCACCGACGTATCCGGGATCACGATGTGGCGCGATTGGTCCGCCGAGGCGCCGATGGGCAGGGTGACGGCACAACAGGATCACACCGAGTTCTCCACTTCACCCGGCGAACTGACCGTGATCTCGGACCGCACCATGCCGGAATCGGCAGTCGACCTCACCCATGTTCGTGCTGTCATCAGAATCTCGGGCCCGAAGGCGAGGGACAGCCTCATGCGACTCACTCCCCTCGATGTCACTGCGGACATGTTCCCGGCGGGCTCGGCCTCCCGGACACTGGTTGCCGGCATCACGACCGAGATCGTGCACGATGCCGCCGACACCTTCCTGCTGATCACATCCCGTTCGTTTGCCGGCTCGTTGTGGCACTCGATCGAGTTCGCCACCGAGGAGTTGCGAGCCTGAAGAGTGGCCGGGCCGCTGCCCGGTCAGGGCGTGCACTCGGCGATCGGGTCCGTTCCGGTGAGCACTCTGAATCCGGCGTCTCGCTCGTCACAATTGCCGTGGAGCTCGGGCACCAGCGTGACGGGCTCGTCCATCAGGCCGAAACTGAGCGTGTTCGCCGCCCGCTCCGCTCCTCGTCGCCCCCACGGATCGTCGACGTCGGACCAGCGCGGAAGCCCCACGACATCGAGAAACTCGGCTCGAACATCCTCGTCTGTGAGATGGTTGAGCCACGGGTGGGCGAGCTCGTGCAACCAGCACTGGCGGGCGTACGCAGTCCAACTCTCACACGCCTGATCGGCACAGATGTCATCCGGCTTCAAGCACAAGATGACCCGTCCGCCCTGTTCGGTGGTGGTAGCCACACCGAACTTGTCCAAGCAGGTGACCCGAGCCTGGAGGAAGGTGACGGCCTCGATTTCGGGAAGCGGAAGCCCCGCCGCCTCGAATCGAGAGAGCCGTGCCGAAGGTCAGGTGTGGCAGTCAGCAGAGACCCGTCGGATCGCTGAGACCAACGAGCAGCCAGTCCGGGATGCCTGTCCCACAAGCAGTGAGCTGCACCACGTCGACGAACATGACCGTGACCGTTCTCGTCGGATGTTCGCCCATGTCGATCCTCCGCCGACACTCGCTGGGCCTACTCGATGAGAGCCAGCACCAACCTCGCACCGAAAGGCGCAGGGCCGGACCAGCGAGCATCGACCGCGTTCGCGGGTCAGATCGACTCGACTGCGTCGTCATACATCGAGTCGAACAGATCCATGTAGCGCTCGGTCACGACCTTGCGCTTCACC
>CBDTXZ010000291.1:0-2976 GCA_965364515.1 uncultured bacterium | reverse complement strand
CCACACTCTGAGCCCAGGATCCCGGCCCAACACACGGCCGGGATCCTGTCTTCTCCCATGCTTCCGCTTCACCGGGCAGCGATGCACGAGGACTTCAGCTTCGATTTGACCCCACCCCCCGTGGGGTGGTACATTCGAGTTCGTGAAGCAGCAGCACAAGACGTCGGCGCTCAACCGGCTCAAGACGGTGCGAGGACATCTCAACGCCGTCATCGACATGGTCGAGGAGGAGAAATACTGCCCCGACATCATGAAACAGGTGTCGGCACTGCAAGCGTCTCTCGAGAAAGTGAATCGGGTACTCCTGCAGAACCACCTCGAGACGTGTGTGACTCACGCCGTAGCCGAGGGGCGGACGGCCGAAATCGTCGACGAGCTCCTCGAAACGATGAAATACACCGCCGCGGTCACCGGACCCGGACCCCATGAACTGGAGACACCATGAACACCAAGACACTCAACGTCCCAGACATCTCCTGCGGTCACTGCAAGATGTCGATCGAAGGCGCTGTCAGCGAGTTGTCCGGGATCGAGCGCGTCGAAGTCTCGATCGACGACAAGACCGTCGACGTCGCCTACGGAGACGACGTGAGCCTCGACACCATCATCGAAGCCATCGAGGAACAGGGCTACGACGTCGCGTCGAACTGAGCCCGATACGGAGAGCGAGCCCATGACCGCCGTCACGAACCCTCCTGAGACACTCACCTTCGAGGTCGACGGGATGACCTGTGCTGCGTGCGCCAACCGCATCGAGCGCGTGCTCGGCAAGCAGGAGGGCGTCGAGACCGCAGTCGTCAACTTCACCGGGGCCGAGGCGAAGGTCCGATCCGACGTCGCACTCGATCCGGTGTCTCTGCGCGAAGCCGTCAAGAAGATCGGCTACGACATCAGAGTCGTGGCCGAGGACGACCAGCGCCAATCTCTGGTCGACAAGTACTCCAAAGAGGAACGGCAGCAGTGGCGTCGCTTCTGGATCGCCGTCGCGTTGAGCGCCCCGCTCATGGCGCTGGCCATGCTCGGCCCCGAGACGCTCTGGAACCGAATCGTCCAGCTCGTCCTGGCGACGCCTGTCGTGTTCTGGATCGGGGCGCAGTTCCACGTCGTCGCCGCCAAGCAACTCAGATCGCTCGGCGCCTCGATGGACACCCTGATATCGCTCGGCACCCTCGTCGCCTGGACCTATTCGGTGTGGGCGGTCTTCGCCGAGGAAGCGGTCTTCTTCGAGACGGCTGCGATGATCATCACCCTCATCACGCTGGGCCGCGCCTTCGAAGCGCGTGCAAAAGGGCGGGCATCGTCTGCGATCACGGCCCTTCTGGAACTCGGAGCCAAGGAGGCCCGAGTTCTGCGAAACGGCGCCGAGACGACGATTCCGATCGACCGTGTGCTCCCCGGGGACGTGATGGTCGTCCGTCCCGGCGAGAAGATCCCCACGGACGGCGAGATCCTCTCGGGAACCTCGTCGTTGGACGAGTCCATGCTCACGGGCGAGTCGATCCCGGTCGACAAAGCTCAGGGAGACACCGTGTACGGGGCGACCGTCAACCAGCAGGGTCGACTCGAGGTGCGGGCAACACAGGTGGGTTCGGACACGGCCCTCGCCCAGATCGTGCGGCTCGTCGAGGATGCCCAGGCGTCGAAGGCCCCCGTTCAACGATTGGCCGATCGGGTGTCTGCGATCTTCGTACCGACCGTCATCACCATCGCGCTCATCACTTTCGCCGCCTGGATGGTCGTCGGCGACTCGACCGCTGCTGCGATCCAGGCGGCCGTTGCGGTGCTCATCATCGCCTGCCCGTGTGCGCTCGGGCTGGCGACGCCGACCGCCATCATGGTTGGTTCGGCGCGTGGCGCCGAGCTCGGGGTGTTGTTCAAGCGGGCGGACGTCTTCGAACGCTCCCGGGTGATCGACAGAGTGCTGTTCGACAAGACCGGAACACTCACGACCGGAGTGATGAGCCTCACCGACGTCTACACGAACATTGAAACTGACGAGTTTCTCCGGCTCGCCGGATCGGTGGAGGCGGCCTCGGAGCATCCGATCGGTCGAGCCGTCGCACTCGGCGTCGAGGAGCGAGACATCGAGCTCGTCGACGTGACCGATTTCGAGTCCGTGTCCGGCCATGGTGTGCTCGGCACGGTCGAGGGCCGCCGCGTCGTGGTCGGCAAACCGAAGTTCCTCGCCGATCGCGGGGTCCTGATCCCTGCGCCATTGACCGACCGAATGGAGGCGATCGAGACCGCTGCCCGGACCGCATTCGTCGTCGGCATCGACGGTGAGGCGGTCGGTGTGATCGGCGTCGCCGATCAGGTCAGGGAGAGCTCGGCTGCGGCAATTCGCTCCCTCACCGCTGCCGGAGTGAACGCGACGATGATCACCGGGGACAACCAACGGACGGCGGAATCGATCGCCGCACAACTGGGGATGACTGACGTCGTCGCCGGCGTGCTACCGGGAGGCAAGGCGGAAGAGGTCGAACGATTCCAGCGGAACGGGGAGACTGTCGCATTCGTCGGCGACGGGATCAACGACGCTCCTGCGCTGACCAGAGCCGACATCGGAATGGCCGTCGGCACCGGGACAGACGTTGCGATCGAGGCGGGAGACATCGTTCTGATGTCCGGCAATCCGGTCCTGGTGGACACTTCCATCAGGCTCGCCACGAAGACGTTCAAGACGATTCGTGAGAATCTGTTCTGGGCGTTCTTCTACAACACTGCCGCCATCCCGCTTGCAGCTCTCGGTCTGCTCAATCCGATGGTCGCGGCCGGAGCGATGGCCTTCTCGTCCGTTTCGGTGGTGACCAACAGCCTCAGGCTTCGCCGCTGGGAGCCCTGAATCAGGAACCGGCGTACTCCATCTCCCGACGGAACTTCTTCCAGTCTGATGCCTTCGTGGACCATGCGACATCGGTGACGAGCTGAGCGGCGCCGACCAGCACGAGTACGGCTGTCACCCATCCGTCGACGCCG
>CBDTXZ010000290.1:0-3007 GCA_965364515.1 uncultured bacterium | reverse complement strand
GACGCGCGCCGCCTCTTCGGCAGCGTCTCGAGCCAGGGCCCAGGCATCGGCGAATCGACCGTCCCGAAGCAGCGAGAAGGCTTCCGCTTCTGCGAGCGTCGCCAGCACAGTCGGATCGGTCACACCGGTGGTCGCCTCGCGAGCTCGTTCCAGTGTGCGCGTGCCCTCGTCCCACCGAGTTGCGAGGAAGAGCGACAGCACCCGGCGGAGCAGCCCGCCGACGACGAGACGCTCCGATCCCACTGCCGTGCCGAGCCTGGTGACGTCGGCCTCGTGCTCCGCCGCCGCCTCCATGTCGCCGCGGGTGGTGGCGATCATGCAGCTGTTCATGTGGTACTCGGCGAGGCCTGCCTCGTCGCCGACCTCCTCGGCCAACCGTCTGGCGTCATCGAGGTATCGGGACGCCTGCTCCAGGTCCCCTCCCAGGAACGCTGCAGTGAAGCCCAACCGGTTGAGGGCGGAGATCTGAATCGACGGTACGGATCGAGCCCGGCCGAGATCGAGCATCTGTTGATAGGAGGCTGCCGCCCCGGTCAGGTCGGGGATCAGGGTGTGGGCGGCGCCCAGCCCTTCATGCACGCGCCGCAACAGCTCGACGTCTGCGCCCTCGGACAGCCACGTCGAGGCCTGGTCGTAGAGGCGGATGGCGTCGGCGAGCGACATCGCTCGTACCGCTCGGTCGCCGGCGTCGACCAGGAACGGCACCGCCCGGCTCTCCTGTCGGGACTCGAGCAGATGGCGAGCGATCTCCTGTGGTTCGGCGCCTCGGGTGATGAGATGCTCGCCGACCCTGGCGTGGAGTTCGCGGCGGGACTTGAGCAGGATGGCGTTGTAGGCGGTCTCCCGGATGAGTGCGTGGCGGAAAGCGAAGGCCCGTCCGAGGCCGTCGTTCCGCTCGACGATCAGTTCGCGCGCAACGAGGTCGTCGAGCGCCGTTTCGGCCTGCTCGATGTCCGCAGCCAGCTCGGCCAGCTCGTCGAATTCGAAGTCCCGCCCGATCACCGACGCCAGCTGGGCGACGAACCGGGAGGCCTCCTCGAGTCGATCGAGGCGGGCGGTCAGCAGCCCGGTGACTCCGGCGGGGATGGTGATTCGGCCGGCGTCGCCTCGAATTGTCCAGGTGCCGTCTTCGAGCGCCAGCGTCCTGGACTCCATCAAGTCGCGAAGGATCTCTTCGACGAAGAACGGATTCCCGTCGGAGCGTTCCAGAATCGCCGTACGAAGCGTGTCGGGCAGGCGATCTCCCCCGAGCAGCCGTTCGACCATGTGCTCGGCGGCGTCGTCGTCGAGTGGCAGCAGCGTGATCGAGTTGTATCGGTCGGCGTGGGCGCCGGCTGCGGTCTCGTGGAAGCGCCAGGCGGCGTCCTGGCGATAGGGGCGGGTGAGAGCGACGATCCCGAGTTGGGTCCGTCCGGTCGAGTGCATCAACTCGTCGAGCAGGGCGAGGGACACCGGATCCGCCCAGTGGAGGTCTTCGAACACGATGATGCCGGGCGTCGACGAGCAGCAGGCTTCCAGATAACCGACGACGGCAGAGAAGACCCGTCTCTGCAGAACCGGTGGCTCCATGTCGTCGAGGGCGGTCTGTTCCTCCGGGGTCGGCTCGATTCCGAGGAGGACGCACAGGTCCGTCACGACGAGGTCGGGGTTCGGCGGGCCCGCGACCATCACTGCCTCCTCCACCCGCCTCCGGGCAACGGTGAAGTCGGTCTGCGGGCCGAGACCAAACATGCGCGTGAACAGGTCTACGAACGGCGCGTAGGCGACGGAGGTGTCGTAGGAGAGACACCGCGCCTCGGCCCACCGCAGGCCGTCGGGTCGTTCCGTCTGCCACGGCGTGAGTCGATCGGCGGCCCCCAGCTCCGACTCGATCGCCTTCAACAGCCTGGACTTGCCCACACCGGCCTCGCCAATGACCGTGCAGATGCGCCCCCGGCCGGATCGCACGTCCTCAACCATCTTCCGCAGGTCGTCGAGCTCCGCGTCGCGTCCGATCATCGGCGTGTCGCCACCGAGCAGCCCGCGAGTCGTGGCCGGTCGGGTGCGCGGACCGATGACTCTGTAGGCCGTGACTGGCTCCGATTTCCCCTTTGCGTGGACGGGTTCCAACTCTTCGAACTCGAAGAGCGACTCGACGAGGCGGTGGGTCGCTGCCGAGATCTGCAGCGTCCCCGGTCGGGCGGTCTGCTCCATCCTGGCGGCGACGTTGACGGCGTCACCCATGGCGGTGTACTCGACCCGGAGGTCCGAGCCGACCTCGCCCACCACCACCAGCCCGGTGTTGATGCCGACCCTCAGGTCGAAGGTCACCCCCCACCTTGTCTCGATCTCTGCGGCATACGGCCCCGCCGCGGCGAGCATTTCGAGCCCGGCCCGAACCGCACGTTCGGGGTCGTCTTCGTGGGCGATCGGCGCACCGAAGAACGCAAGGACGGCATCGCCCATGAGCCTGGCGAGCGTCCCCTCGAACCGATAGACCGGCCCGATCAGCCGTTCGAAGGCGCCGTTGACGATCTCGGCCCACTCCTCGGGGTCGAGTTGTTCGGCGGCAGCAGTGGAGCCCTGGAGATCGGCGAAGAGCATGGTGACCGTGCGCCGCTCTCCGGCCATCGCCTTGCCTGCGCGAGCGGCCTCGAGCTTCGCCTGGAGCTCGGCAGGGACATAGCGGGCGAGATCAGTGCTCGGCGGAGCATCGTTCCCGCCCAGCCGGGCACCGCAGTTCGAGCAGAAGGCGTCGTCTGGAGAGGCGGGCGCGGCACATGCAGGGCAACTCGCCGTGAGCGAGGTCCCACATCCCGTACAGAACGAGCTCCCAGGGTCGCTGGTCCGTCCGCATGCGGGGCACTGCACGCCATGGTTGTCCGCCACGCCGTCACCCTACCGGGGGTGATCGGTTCGGGTGATGGATCGGGAGCGCAACGGCGAGTCAGAGGGAGCCCAGACGGGATCGACTGATCCGGCGGGGTCCTCTGGTGCGCACGGACATTCGCGAGGATCGAGTCTGGTT
>CBDTXZ010000289.1:0-3026 GCA_965364515.1 uncultured bacterium | reverse complement strand
AGCCAGTTCGTTGGCTTCGAACGAACTGTCGGTCACGACAGCATCAGGCGCCAACGCCAGCATTCGAGCCAGTTCGTTGGCCTGGAATGAGCCGTCGTCGGTGAGGACGGCATCCTCGCTCTGGATGGCCACCAGGACTCCAGCCACTGCAATGACGACCACCGCGAGCATCCATCCCATCCAGCGGACATAGGGCCGGCGAGGAGTCGTCGGCGTTTCCGGCCGCGGCGGGATCTCGATCGGCGGTCGCTTGGTCTCGACCGGTCGCTCCAGCGTGCTTCCAGTCGGCTCTCGCTCCAGGACCTTCGTCATCAGATCCCTCCTTCCTACGTGTTCATCCTCCGCCTGAACTCCTGCAACGCACATGACCGCCAGTTGCAGATGGATTGATGCAGCCATGACCTTCGCCACTGGTCACTCGAACCGGCTCGACCGACGATGTCGACGAATCGAAATGACCGCGAAGACCGGCACTCCGAACTGGCAGATCCGTGTTCTCGGCCCGATCGATCTCCTCACACCGACCGGAACAGAGTCGTTCGGTGGGCGGAGACCGAGAATGCTGGTCGGGGCGCTGTGCATCGCAGCGACCAGGACGGTACCGGTCGACCACCTCGTCGAGGTGTTGTGGGGAGACGATCCGCCGGCGAGCGCGATGAACACGATGCAGTCCTACATCTCACGGCTGCGTGGCCAGCTCGGAGCAGAAGCCATCCAAACGGTCGACCACTCGTACCGCCTGGACGTCTGTGTGGACAATCTGGATGCGCTCGATTTCGAACGGCTCATCCGGGCGGCCACAGACGACGACTGCCCGCCTTCCCAGGCTCGTGACCTGTGCCACCGGGCTCTCGCCCTCTGGCGTGGCAACCCCTTCGGCGACCTGGCCGACATCGACCCGTTCCGACTCGAAGCGATCAGACTCGACGAGTTGCGCCTGATCGCAATGGAGACCCAGCTCGAAGCGGAGGTCGGCATGAACCATCCGGAGCTGGTGATCGGGACACTCGAATCCGCAGTGGAGGAGAATCCCTACCGCGAACGACTCTGGTTGCTGCTCATCGAGGCACTCGCCAGAGCAGGGCGGCGAGTAGAGGCGCTCCGAGCGTGCGCGGAATTGCGTGGAGTGCTCGGCAATGTCGGGCTCGATGGCAGCCCGACCCTGACTGCGCTCGAGGACCGTATCGTCCAGGGCACCGACATCTGATCGACGTCATCGAAAGTCGCGCGATCCCGCCGATTCCACCGGCAGAGGCTCGAACCCATGGGCGACGAGGTTCGAGACGCCATCCCGATATTCGACCAGACCCTCGATGATCATGGCTGGAGCCTTTCTGGCGATCTCGTAGTTCGCCTCCCACACCGGTGGGAGAATGACGACATTGACCAGCCCGGTCTCATCCTCGAGATTGAAGAATCGAACCCCGTTGGCCGTACCGGGACGTTGACGATGGGTCACCACCCCACCGACCCGGACGCCCTTCTTCGTCTTTCGAATCGACAGCAGCTCCGCCGCAGTGACACAGCCCGCCTCCTGGAGGCGGGCCCTCACGAACTGGATCGGATGCGCAGTCGACGCCCCGACGGCCCAGAGGTCGGCGAGGTGTGCCTGCTGCTCGCTCATCCCGGGCAGTGTCGGAGGCTCGGAACCGGGCGAGAGTGGAAGTCTCTCCGGGCCGACCTGGGCGAGAGCACCGGCGGCCCACAGCCCCTCCCGCCTCCCGAGCCCGACCGACTCGAGGGCACCTGACGCCGCCAGACCTTCCAGCGAGTCGACGCCCAATCCGGTCCTCATCGCCAGATCGGCGGCCGACTCGAAACGTCCGTCGATCAACCGCGCCGTCTCGATCCTGGTGATCTCGGAATCTCCGAGATTCCGGACATATCGCAACCCCATCCGAACTGCGACCGCCGGTCGAATCGGATCGTCGACATGGCCCCTCCCCCGCCTCCACGAATCACCGAGATACGTTGCGACATCACTCGGATCGGCATCGTGATGTTCGATCGTGCAGTCGTGCCAGGATTCATTGACGTCCGGACCGAGCACGACAACACCATGTCGCTGGGCATCCTGCACGAGGCTGTTGGGACTGTAGAAACCCATTGGCTGGGCATTGAGCAGTGCCGCGAGGAACTCGGCTGGATAGTGGAACTTCAACCAGGCCGACATGTAGACGATGTAGGCGAAGCTGACCGAATGACTCTCGGGGAACCCGAAACTCGAGAACCCCTGGAGCTTCTCCCAGATCTCGTCGGCAGCCGCACCGGTGATCCCATTCCTGGCCATCCCGGCGTACACCTCGTCGGCCAGCTTCGCCATCTCCTCATCGCCTCGCTTGTGGGTCATCGCCGCCCTGAGCCGATCAGACTGGCCGCCATCGAACCCGGCGCAGATCCGGGCGAGTTCCATGAGCTGCTCTTGGAAGATGGGCACTCCCAGGGTCTTGGCGAGGATCGGCTCCGTCGACGGGTGGGGATAGCGGATCGGTTCGTCCCCGTTGCGTCGACGCAGATAGGGATGCACCGACTGTCCCTGGATCGGCCCCGGGCGGATCAGTGCAACTTCGACCGCCAGGTCGTAGAAGGTCTTCGGCTTCATCCGCGGCAGTGTCGCCATCTGTGCCCTCGACTCGACCTGGAACAGACCAACCGTGTCGGCCGCCGTCAACGACCGGTAGATCGCCGGCTCCTGAGGGATCATCGCCAGATCGACATCGACACCATGGGCATCCTCGATCAGATCATGGGCGAGATGGAGGGCGTTGAGCATGCCGAGCCCGAGCAGATCGAACTTGACGATCCCGATCGCCGCACAGTCGTCCTTGTCCCACTGGAGCACGGTCCTGCCCTCCATCCTGCCCCACTCGAGCGGGACGACCTGATGGAGCGGCCGGTCGGCGATCACCATGCCCCCAGAGTGGATCCCGAGATGACGGGGAAACCCGTCGAGTCGCCAGCAGACGTCATAGATCATGTCGGCCGTGAGGCCTTCGGGCAGCGGCGCCTCGAGTCGAAGGCTGGCG
>CBDTXZ010000288.1:0-3090 GCA_965364515.1 uncultured bacterium | reverse complement strand
GGCAACGCCGGCATGTCGATGTTGGTGACGCCGTACGACGAGACCGCATCGACCACGGCGTTGATGAACGCCGCCGGTGACCCGACGGTGGCCGACTCCCCGACGCCCTTGGCGCCGATCGGATGATGCGGCGACGGGGTCACCGTCTCGCCCATCTTGTACTTCGGCGTCTCGTAGGCCGTGGGGATCAGGTAATCCATGAAGTTCGAGCCGATGCAGTTGCCGTTGTCGTCGAACGTGATCCACTGCATGTTCGACATGGCGAAGCCCTCTGTGAGGCCCCCGTGGATCTGGCCTTCGACGATCATCGGGTTGATCCGGACGCCGCAGTCGTCGACTGCGGCCATGTCCAGGACCTTCCACGACCCGTCGCCGGTGTCGACCTCGACCACCACGATGTAGGTGCCGAACGGGTATGTCATGTTCGGTGGGTCGTAGTAGTGGACGCCCTCGAGCCCGGCCTCCATCCCCTCGGGGTGGTTGGTGTAGGCAGCAAAGGCGATGTCCTGGATCGTCGCAGAGACGTCGGTGCCCTTGACCGTGAACTTCCCCGGCTCCCATTCGAGATCGTCTTCCGACGCCTCGAGCAGGTGGGCCGCCAGTTTCCGGGCTTTCTCCCGCAGCTTGCGGGAGATCACCGCGGTGGCTGCGCCGCCGACCGGAGTCGATCGTGACGCATACGTTCCCAGGCCATAGGGAGTGTTGTCGGTGTCGCCGTACATCACCTTGATGTCGGTGTACGGGATGCCGAGCTCCTGGGCGACGATCTGGGCGAACGTCGTCTCGTGGCCCTGACCCTGGGTCTGGACGCCCAGTTTGAGGATCGCCTTGCCGGTCGGATGAATGCGCAGCTCGGCGGAGTCGAACATCTTCAGGCCGAGGATGTCGTAGTCCTTCGAGTTGCCGGCCCCGACCACCTCGGTGAACGAGGCCACGCCGATCCCGATCTTGGTCGTTCCGTTCGGATCTGCGTTGTGCTCTGCCTGCTTGGCCCGCCAGCCGTCGTAGTCGATCAGCTCCTTGGCCACGTCCATCGCTGCGTGGTAGTCGCCCGAGTCGTAGACGAACCCGGTCGGCGAGAGGTACGGGAACTGGTCCTTCTTGATGAAGTTCAGCTCACGGAACGCCGTCGGCTCCATGTCGATCTCCTTGGCCGCCACATCGACCAGCCGCTCGATCAGGTACGAGGCCTCGGTCACTCGGAACGAGCACCGGTAGGCCACGCCGCCGGGCGCCTTGTTGGTGTACGCGCCCTTGGTGGTGACATGCGCCGCGCCGAAGTCGTAGCTCCCGGTACAGATGTGGAACAGACCCGCCCGGAACTTGGTGGGCTGGGCGTCGGCGTAGAACGCTCCCTGGTCGGACAGCATGTCGGCGCGCATCCCGATGATCCGGTTGTTCTCGTCGAGCGCCAGTTCGCCGTGCATGTAGTAGTCACGAGCGAACCCGGTCGAGATCAGGTTCTCGGTTCGAGTCTCGACCCACTTCACCGGCTTGCCGATCAGCAGCGATGCCGCCGTCGCCACGACGTAGCCCGGATAGACGGGAACCTTGTTGCCGAAGCCGCCTCCGATGTCGTGCGTCTTGATCCGAATCTTCTCCTCGGGGAGCCCGGTGACGAGCGCGAACACCGTGCGGATCGCATGAGGTGCCTGGCTGGTCATGTGGACGTCGACCTGGCCGGTCACGGGATTGACGTCGGCGACCACGCCGCACGTCTCGAGTGGCGAGGGGTGCGAACGCGGATAGTGGGTGTCGAGGCTCACGACCTTGGCAGCCCGCGCGAAGGCGGCGTCCGTGAGGCCCTTGTCCCCGGCCTCCCACTCGTAGGCGATGTTGTCGGTCTTGTCCTCTTTGTCCGTCCGGATGACGGTGTCGGTCGCCAGTGACTGTTGCGGGGTGGTGATCGGCTCCAGCTCGTCGTAGTCCACCCAGATCGCCGACAGCGCATCACGTGCCAGATAGGGGTCGGTCGCAATGACGGCGGCCACTTCCTGGCCCTGGAAGCGCACCTTGTCGGTGGCGAGCACCGCCTGGGTGTCTCCAGAGAGTGTGGGCATCCACGCCAGGTTGTGCTCGGCGAGCAGTGCCCCGGTGACGACCGCCACGACGCCCTCCATGGCTTCCGCTTCGGACGTGTCGATGTTGGTGATGGTGGCGTGCGCCACCGGCGATCGCAGGATCGCCATGTGAAGCATCCCCGGCAGCACGACGTCGTCGAGGTACTCGCCGGCACCCTGGATGAAGCGGTCGTCTTCCTTGCGCTTCACCGAATGCCCGATTCCGCCGACCTCGGGGGCGGTGGGCAGGTGGTCTGTGTCGGTGTGTTCCGTCAGTGCCATGTCAGTTCTCTCCCTGCATCGAGGCTGCGGTCTGGATCGACTTCACGATGTTCATGTAGCCGGTGCACCGGCAGAGGTTTCCCGAAATCGCCCACCGGACCTCGTCATCGGTCGGGTCTGGGTTGTCCTCGATGAGCGCAGCACCCACCATCATCATTCCGGGGGTGCAGAACCCGCATTGGAGGCCGTGCTCCTCCTTGAAGGCCGCCTGGATCGGATGGAGGCTGCCGTTCTGTTTGAGCCCTTCGACGGTCGTCAGTTCGTGCCCGTTCGCCTGCACGGCGAACATCGTGCACGATTTCACCGGCTTGCCGTCGAGCAGGATCGTGCATGCTCCGCACGAGGTCGTGTCGCAACCGATGTGAGTCCCGGTCATGCCCAGATCGCTGCGCAGGAAGTCGACCAGCAGTTTGCGGTTCTCGACCTCTGCGGATTGGGCGGTGCCGTTGATCGTGACCTTGATCTCCATGTTCACTGTCCTCCGTTGGCCTGGGCCAGCGCAGTTGCGAATGCCCGCTTGGTGTACTCGGCGACGACGGCCCGCTTGTAGTCGGCCGGGCCTCTCACGTTGTCCTCCGGTTCGCATGTCCGGGCGGCGATGGCGCCCGCTTCGGCGAACAGCTCGTCGGACGGTGTCTGGCCGATCATCATCTGCTCGGCCTCGGTCACCTTGAGGTTGTGCTGGTACACGGCGGTGAGGCCGAGACCGGCGTCCGTGATGGTCCCCGAGTCGTCGAGTTGAAGGTGG
>CBDTXZ010000287.1:0-3093 GCA_965364515.1 uncultured bacterium | reverse complement strand
GTGGACCGCCGGCGATCGTCTTCAGCGTCTCGAGGTGGGTGTCGGGGAGTTCCATTGTCGGAACGTATCGGGCGGGTGTGACGGGTTCAGACGAGGACGATCGGCACTGTCGGCCAGCTTGCGCGGGTCGGACAATCGAAATCGCGCGTGTGCGGACAGGCATCACCCAGGTCGGGTCGGTGCCAGCACACGGGAAGGGGTGGTGTTTCATGCGTCGCATGATTCTGCTCACGGCCATCTTGGCGCTCGTCGGGATGGTTGCACTACCGGCGGGAGCCGAGCCGGTCACCAAGACCGCCTACACGATCGCCGAGTGCGCAGCCGAGGGCAACCCTCAAAACGCCTCGGAGATGAAGATGTGGCTGACCGGCCAGGGCGGTTACCACGTCCGTGGTGTGGAGAATCTGTATATCGACTATCTGCTCGAAGACGGGACTTGGGTGCCGTTCGGGACAGTCACCTCGGTTGCTGGCGCCAACATCTCGTCCCAGTCGCCGGCCTTTGGGACGTTCGCTATGGAGACGTTGACGATCGGCGACTTCGAGGGGAGATGGAGTTGGGGGTCGGCCGAGTTCGGTCATGGAGCGGGGCGGTCCGATGACGGAGGACTCGTGAAGGTCACACTCGGGCTCAGCAGCGACGATCTGCCGACGCTGCCCGGGGACCCCGCTGAATGTCTCGTCGCCGAATACGTGGTCTTCTCTCACTAGTGAGTGCGTAGGCAGCAAACGTGCAAAGCGGCCCCCTGGCTCACACCAGGGGGCCGCTCTCTGCGTGCCTGCCGGGTGAACGGGACCGGCGACACACTCCCGGCCCCGAGACAAGCAGACCAATGCACACACCCCGAGGCAGGAAACTGGGGCCGACGGCTTCCGATGTCGAAGTCGGAGCAACGCGCCATCAGAGAGAGAGAAGAGCGGCCGGTCTTCGGGATCAGGCGGCGATCCTAAGAATCGGCTCGACTCCCTAACTCTCGCACCCGATCCCGTCGCCGTTCTTCGTGGCGCAGCCAGTCCAGGAGCATTCGGGGGAGATAGAGGGCATGCTGAGGACTAGACATTGAACGTCTCCTGGAACCGGCAACCTACCGGATCCTTCCAGGGTGTACCGTTCTCCTGACAGGCTCTGGGAGGGTCAGGACCACTTTCGCACGATTCTGCGCGCGTGGGGTGAACACGCGCTCGGCCACTGAAGAGGCGCGCCTTCGACTCGCAGTTATCCGCCTGTGGTCCGTGAGCGCTCGAAATCGTGCTCCGGGCCCGTCAGCGGCTTACCGACGTCAGGTTTGACGGGTGGATCGCAGGCGACCGGCTTGGGTCTTGAGGAACACGATCACCCGGTCGTACAGATCGGCCGCGGCCTGTGCCGAATCCTCGACGCAGGTCAATCCGACGAACCCGTGCGTGGGCATGGCGCTGAGCATGTGGAACACCACCCCGGTCTGACGCGCCTGGTCGAAGTGGAGGTCGTGGATCAATGCGAGGTCCAGGAGGTCTTGGGGTCTGAGCACCTCGAGTCCGTCGATCTCGACGTGATCGGAAGCCAAGTAGTGCTTCTCGACGCCGTCGGGCGCCACGAACACCGCCCGATCCGGCACGTAGGTCCCGTCGGTGAGGAACTGGAGGGTGAGGAACGGATGGGTGGTTCCGCCCTTGCGCAGGTTGAGCTCGATGGCGTAGTGGTCCCACGTTCCTTCATCACGTTCCACCACGATGAAATCCAGCGCAAACCTCCCGATCACCCCCTTGGTGGCGAGGATCTCGCCGACTGCGACGGCGTCGGTGGAGATCTGGCGCGCGTAGGCGGGATCGGCCGGGAACCGGGAACCCATGAAGACCTGCCCACTCGTACCTCCCAGGATCTGATCGTGGGTGGACAGCAGCTCCACATCGCCCAACGGAGTGATGCGCAGTTGCACCGAAGGACTCAGGACCACCGAACCCTCGACCATCTCCTCGACCACACCGCCGGTGCCGGCCAGCTGGCGGAAGAAGGACTCGACGTCGCCTATGGCCGCGTGCACTTCGAGACGGTCGAGTCGGGACTCGATCTCGGAGCGATCGAGTCCTTGACCGAGCCCTCCGAGATCGACGATTGCGTTGCCGAATCCCGAGATGCCTTCATTGAGCTTGACGAGTGCCCTCGCGATGCTGGGATCGGTCGCCACCAGATCCAGCAGTGCATCGACGACGTCCTCACGGGTGCGGATTCCTTCGACGCCTCGCGGTTGCCGGATGCCGGCGAGCGCGAACAACCTCCGGCCTCCGCTCTTTGTCCCGTACATCGTGTGTGCGGGGTCGGCGCCGTACAACGGGACGTCCAGGCGCATGGCCAGCTCGCGGTCCTCCCAGGTGGTCATGAACGGAACCACATGGGCACGGTGGCGATCCGGGATGAGGTTGCGAATCTCTTCGATGATGTGCGGCCGGTCGAGCAGCTTCTTGGCGACCGAACGGAACCTGTCCTCCATCGGAGATACGAAGAACAGTCGCTTGCGGGCATTGGACTGGATGACGCCCGGAAGTAAGTCGAGGTAGTAGTCGACGATCTCATCGGCGATCCTCTGCCCGGTCACGAAGATCAGACGTGCCCGCGGCTGGCGCAGGAGGAACAGCAGGAAGAGGAATCGCTCCTCGTAAGCCTGCAACTCGCTGGAGGAGACATCCACGTCGGCCTCGATCGACGGAACGACCACGATGGTCTGCTCGTCACCGTTGAGGCGTTCCAGCGATGACCACAGCGGGACCAATCGGGCCTGGAGTGCGTCGTACGCCTCCTGGTCTCGTGGATCGACGTACGGAACGCCGACCATCATCTCCTCCTCAGCGCCGGTGTCTGCCGGCGGTCGGCACGATACCGGGAACCTCGATCGCGGGCGGCCGCTGAGCGGAGCTTCTCGCAACGCAGTTCACCGACTCTTCTCCGATCCACCCCGAGTGGCTGACCTCGGAGCTGACCGGTTCATCGGGCGCGCTCGAATCGTGGTGTGCTGATCGACGGCGACCAGCTCGTTGGAGGCGATCGACTCCCTTGGGGCGCGACGGATCAGGAGAGCGAGCATCGGCCGCCCAGTGAGTCGACACCCCGGTTTCG
>CBDTXZ010000286.1:0-3132 GCA_965364515.1 uncultured bacterium | reverse complement strand
TCTTGACCATCTCGAGCCTCCTCACGACACCGACCCGCCGATCGGCAACCAACCTGCTCCTTAGAGCCTTCGGGCGTCCTCATCGCCATCGGGCTCGTCCACTACTTGTTCCCCACCATCGACGAGGTCGCCGATCAGGTCGTCGTCCCGCACTCCGCCGACTGAGTCTGGACCCTCTGGGATCGGGACCAACGCCACTGTCGTCGTGGGGACGCCGGGCGGACAATGCGGGCGTGAGTTCAACAGACCTTGATGCAACGACGCTTGAATCGAGAACTGCCGTTTTCTCAGCTCTGAGCGACCCGATTCGGCTGCGGATCCTCGACAGTCTGTCCGCCGAGCAACGGTGCGTCTGCGAGATCCAGGAGCGCATCCCCGACATCGCTCCCAACCTGTTGTCCTATCACCTGCGGGTGCTCAGGGAGGCCGGGCTGGTCGAGTCGACCCGGCGTGGACGTTGGGTCGACTATCGGCTGGTTCACGATGCCGACCAGACGCTCATGGCCGCTCTTCCGGCGGGCCTGATGCAAGAGGAGGCGGTGTGAGGGTCGCTTCTCCCAACCGTTCTGCAACCGCGTCACCTTGGCTGGGCCTCGTGGTCGCGGCGTTGGCTTGGATCGTGGCGTACGGGGTGAATGGTCGCTGGTGGGCGTGGCTGGTAGGGGACGTGGTACGCCTCGACCTGGGCACTCGATTCGGGTCGGCGGTCGAGTTCTTCGTCTACGACACCACCAAGATCCTGCTGCTGCTCGCCGGGATCATCTTCGCGGTGACGGTTCTCAGGAGCTCTATGAGTGTCGAGCGGACCCGTGCCTTGCTCGGTGGCAGGCGTGAAGGCATCTACCGGGGCGTCATGTCGACCCCGGCCCTCGTGATCGATGACCGGGTTGTTCTTGCCGGACGGATCCCATCCGTCGCAGAACTCACGAACCTGGTCCGCGGGGCGACGTCATGACCTCTTCGGACACCGGATTGGTGAAGGCGCCGGTCCTGGAGCGTTTGTCCCTCCTCGACCGATTCTTGCCGGCGTGGATCGGGCTCGCCATGGCCGCGGGCCTGGTGTTGGGTCGGCTCATCCCGGACCTCAACGACTGGCTCGACACCGTCAAGATCGGCACGGTGTCGCTTCCCATCGCCGTCGGCCTGATGGCGATGATGTACCCGGTGCTGGCCAAGGTCCGCTACTCGCAGATCGGCGAGATCGCCACTGACCGCAAGCTCATGGCCACCTCACTGGTCCTCAACTGGATCATCGGCCCTGCGCTGATGTTCGCCTTCGCCTGGCTGCTACTCCCGGACCTGCCCGAGTACCGAACCGGGCTGATCATCATCGGACTCGCCCGCTGCATCGCCATGGTGCTGATCTGGAACGACCTCGCTTGCGGCGACCGGGAAGCCGCCGCCGTTCTCGTCGCCATCAACTCGGTGTTCCAGATCGTCGCATACTCGATCCTCGGCTACTTCTACCTCCAGCTGCTGCCCGACTGGCTCGGTCTCGACACCGCCACCCTCGACGTCACCATGTGGGACATCGCCAAGATCGTGCTGGTCTTCCTGGGTATCCCGCTCGCCGCCGGGTACCTCACCCGCACCTGGGGCGAACGAGCCCGCGGGATCGACTGGTACGAGAGCACATTCATGCCCCGAATCGCACCATGGGCGCTGTACGGGCTGTTGTTCACCATCGTCGTGTTGTTCGCCCTCCAGGGTGAGACCATCATCGACCGGCCGCTCGACGTCGCCCGCATCGCTCTGCCTCTGCTCGCCTACTTCGGGGTCATGTGGGCCGTGTCGTTCGCCCTCGGCTTGCGCCTCCACCTGTCATACGAGAAGAACACCACCGTTGCGTTCACCGCCGCCTCCAACAACTTCGAACTCGCCATCGCTGTCGCTATCGGCGTCTTCGGCGTCACGTCCGGCGAAGCCCTCGCTGGCGTCGTCGGACCCCTCATCGAAGTCCCTGTCCTCGTCGGACTCGTCTACGTCGCCCTCTGGGCCCGCCACCGCTTCTACGCATCCGAGCAACCGGAGCACAGATGATCTACTACGACTGCCACCATTTCGGAAACACGACCGCAGCGATCGGCGTCTGCCACGACTGCGGCGCCGGAATGTGTGCCGACCACGCCATCGAGCACCACTACGTGCTCACCGTCGTGACCGCCACCAGCACCCAGACTCCGATCGAACCGCCTCAACGACGCATCAGATGCCAGGCATGCGCCGCTGCGATCGACGCCGCCCGCCAGACCTCCATCGGCCCAGGTCGAAGACTCGGTTTCGCGTGACCGGATCCACGAACATGACTGACCCGGCAACATTGCTGGCCTACCGCGTTGAAGGCATCGGCGGGCCGGGCGGGTCACGGGCGAATCCGCTGTAATGCCTCCGACGTCAAGGTCGACACTGCATCGATCCCCCAGGGGTACCGGCCCGGCCCCGCCGAGCTGCTGTGCGCCTCGCTCGCAGCCTGCCTCCTGAAGAACCTCGAGCGGTACTCCGAGATGCTGCCCTTCGACTACCAGCTCGCCGTGATCGAGTTCGAAGTTGAACGCAAGGACAACCCACCGAGAATGACACGAATGCGGTCCCGGATCGAGATCGCCACCAATGAGCACCAACGCTGGCGGTACCGAGGTGCGGGTCTTGACGCGGAAGCCGTGTTCGAGTCCATGAACGACCCCGAAGCCGAGTTCGAACCAGACGGCTCCCGGTGGAGGTGGTGGAGGTGCGATGCGAGCGGCTGGCGGGTCACGGTCCACAACGGGGACGACCATCCTGCAAGTCCGAGTGGCCAGGTCTTGCAGACCGATCCGAGGCTCCCTGAGGGAGTGGTCTACCACGCAGGTACGAGGTTCGCGGGGGGGCCTACGTCTTGTCAGGACCCAACTCTGAGGAATGGCTCTGCATCACGGTGTTCCCGCCCGGGACATCTTTCGGCTACCCGGACGAATCAGAGGTCGGAGAACACGAGAACATGAGCTTCGAGCTTGCCTCGATGATGCTCCAAGAGATGGGATGGGCCGACTCGGGGACGTGACGTCTTGACACGGCCCTTGGACCAAGGGCCGAGAGTCTCCGTGGAATGAGTTGAGGTCCCACCGCCCATCTCGGCATTGCGAGCGGGCACCG
>CBDTXZ010000285.1:0-3166 GCA_965364515.1 uncultured bacterium | reverse complement strand
GAACCCTTACTGCATTTCGAGTGCAGCGCACTAGACCGGACTATGCGACCCCTCCGAGGGCCGTCAGGCTACCCGAACGTGCCGGGACGCCCAATGCGACTTCGTTCTTGTGACGGGAACAGCGATATGACAGCCGTTGCCGTCACAAGAACGGGCGGAGGGGGAGGGATTTGAACCCTCGAAGGGCGTGAACCCTTACAGCATTTCCAATGCTGCGCACTAGGCCAGACTATGCGACCCCTCCGAGGCCTCGATACGTGATCGGGCGAAGCCGTAGAGTACTCAAACTCCTTCCGTGAGGCCAGATGACCCACTCCCCCGAACAGCTCGAAGCCTGGATGGACCTCGCGCTTTCCGAGGCGCGCCGAGCACCAGACCACGGGGACGTCCCGATCGGCGCCGTACTCGTCGACGGCTCGGGAACGGTTGTGGCCTCCGATCACAACCGACGCGAACAGCGCAAAGACCCGCTTGCACACGCCGAGATGCTCGTGCTCGGGGTCGCCGCAGGCTCCACCGACTGGCGGATGACGGACCACACCCTGATCGTGACCCTCGAACCGTGCGCCATGTGCGCCGGGGCCATCCAGCAAGCCCGGCTGGCGAATCTCGTGTACGGAGCTGCGGACCTCAAGGCGGGGGCGTGCTGGTCGCTCTTCAACATTCCCCAGGATGCTCGACTCAATCATCGGGTCGAGATGACCTCGGGCATCCGAGCCGAACAGAGCTCGAACCTCCTCAGCGAGTTCTTCGCAGAACGCCGCTGAAGAGGCCCGACAGGGTCTCAGCCGAACCCTCCAGGAAACCCGTCCTCGGAGGTGTTCCGGATCGACCCCGGACACGGGTTGTCGTCATCCACGCCTTTCGCCATGACCTCGACGGTGTCGTACACTCGAAGTCCCTCACTGGGGTGGGCGTTCGCCCGAGCGCGGGTCCTGCGCAGCGGGACACCACGAACCGGGTCAGGTCCGGAAGGAAGCAGCCCTAAGAGGTTTGTCCCGGGTGCCGCAGGAGTGCCTGGCTCATCCGGCGAACGCCCTCCCGAGTGAGGGACGCGACTCGTTCATCACGCCTCTCCCCGCAGAATGGCGAGCGCCTCGGACTCGAGCCCGGTTGGGGATTCGGCGTTGATGGCTCTCGCAGTGAGCGCCAACATCTCCGCCGGCTCGAGACCCGAGCCACGACCGAGGTCGAACAACTCGTCGAGCCGCTCTGTGGTCGTCTCCGAGTAGTCCGATGCAACCACCGCTCCCGATTCGTCCAGCGCTATGAAGAAGGCGTCGAAGTCGACGCGGAAGTCCCGGGTGGGGTCGAGCAGTGGGATGAGGATGACGACCAACGAGTCGGCTGGGTCCAGCACGTTCGCCAGTGCCCCCCGGGAGACCGGATTGCGGACGAACTCGATCACGTCGTCCCGGGGTGCGCTGAACACCTCGAACCGCGACGCGTCGGCGGCCTCCACCTCGAAGACGTCGATCGTCGCCTCGGCGTTCGCCGATGTGAAGCCGTACCGGTCCCGTCCGACTGGTTCCATCGCCGCAGCCGGCGCCTCGATGACCTCGGATGCGGCGGCGAGATCGCCTTCGATCGAGTCCGTCTCTCCGCCACAGGCGGCTACCAGCCCGGTCACCATGGCGATGGCGAGCAATCGCCTCATCGCGTCAACACGACTCCGTAGACGAATCCGAAAGGCCCCATTCGCCAGGTCCGTTCGACCGTCAGCGGCCCGCCCGCGTACAACTCTTCGACCGGCGGGAGCTTGTCCAGCGATTTGTGCAGGTACCAGTAGTCACCGGGCGCCTTGACGATCAGCCCGGCGAGTGGCAGCGCGATCGCCGAGCCGACGCGATGAAGCAGTCGGAGGATCGGATTCCTCGGTCGCGACAAGTCGATGACGACAGCCTTTCCACCGGGCCGGAGGATGCGCCTGATCTCGTTGAGGGTCTCGTCGATGGAGGTGAGGTTCCGGAAGACGTACGCACTGAACACCCCGTCGAATGTCTCATCGCCGAAGGGCATCGACTCTCCGATCGCGACCACCCGTCGTGACATCGGTGACAACTCGAGCATCTCCTGTACCGGGTCGAGCGCCACGACGTCGAAGCCGGAGAGGACAGGATCGGCTGCCCCGGTCCCGCTCCCCAGGTCGAGGATCCTGCCGGCGGGCAGATGGACTGCACCGCGTCGTCGCCAGGCCTGCTCCTGGCCGAAGGAGAGAAGCCGGTTGATGAAGTCGTAACGACGCGCGATCCGAGCGAAGATCGGATCGGATTGCTCACTCATGCGGGCTCGATGACATCGAAGCCCGTATAGGGTCGGAGTGCTTCGGGAATCACCACAGAACCGTCCGCCTGCTGATGGTTCTCGAGGATCGTGAGAATGGTCCGTCCCACCGCCACTGCCGTTCCGTTCAGCGTGTGGATCACCTCGTTGCCCTCCTCCATCCTCGCCCTCACCTTGAGTCGGCGGGCCTGGTAGTCGGTGGTGTTCGAACACGACGTGACCTCGCGATACGCACCCTGCGACGGGTACCACGCCTCGATGTCGTATTTCTTCGCCGCCGAAGCACCCAGGTCGCCGGCGGCGACGTTCACCACTCGATACGGCACCTCGAGCGCCTGCACGAGGCTCTCCTCGATCCCGAGCAGGCGATCGTGCTCCGCAACCGAGTGGTCCGGATGGACGAAGGCGAACATCTCGACCTTGTCGAACTGATGGACCCGAAAGATCCCGGCGGTGTCCTTGCCGTAGGTACCGGCCTCGCGGCGGAAACACGTGGAGAAGCCGGCGTACCGGATCGGCAGCGCATCGGCCTCGAGGATCTCGTCCATGTGGTAGGCGGCGAGCGGGACCTCGGACGTGCCGACCAGGAAGAGATCGTCCTCGGGAACCGCGTACACCTGTTCCCTGTCCCCGGGGAAGAACCCGGTCCCGACCAGCGCTTCTTCCCGGACGAGTACGGGCGGTGCCATCGGCGTGAAACCCGATTCGATCAGACGATCCATGGCGAACCGGACGAGTGACAGTTCGAGCATCACCGCCTTGCCCTTGAGGTACCCAAAGCGCGATCCGGAGACCTTGGTCCCACGCTCGGTGTCGATGATGTCGAGCGAAGAGCCGAGTTCGTCGTGGGCTGCAATCGGGAAACCGAAGTCGGGCTGCTCAC
>CBDTXZ010000284.1:0-3173 GCA_965364515.1 uncultured bacterium | reverse complement strand
CGCGCCCGGCCGCGTGACACACCCCGGACGGTCACCGCATGCACTCAGCGTCGGGGCGTGCCTCGTGGACGATGAGAGGTGATCGAGAGCATGAGCCAAACCGACGCATCGGCGTGTCCGTGACGGCGACCGGTTTCGTCCGACGAGTCAACTCGTCGGACGAAAGATGCCGCATTGGGTTCCCAACAACCCCAGCGCGGCCCTCCACAAGACGGGGTGGCAGAGCCAGATGGCTCTGTCACCCCGCTCTGTTTCGTACCGCACGCGTGAGCCCGGCCAGGGTCCGAGTCGGTGTCACCTGCCGAGGGCCTCGATGAGGCTCTCTTGCAGGAGGGCGAGGGTGTTGAGGACGGCGAGGGTGTGCTCGTCCAGAGTCTCGTAGTCATCCTCGACCTCGAGGCCGGCGCGGGCGGCCACGACCAGGCGGGTCTCGGTGAGGACTCGGAGCATGGCGAACGCCTCGAGCTCGGAGATGACCACGCCGTCGGCCGCCTCGGAGAGAACCTCTGCGAACGCCGAGCGGTCCGCTGCCTTCGACTCGTCGAGTTCGGAGCCCATCCACCGCCACCAGTCGCCGTTGGCCTCGGCATCGTCGAGGTAGACCGGGACCTGGAACCGGTCGGCGGCCGGATCGGTCCCGGGCTGGCCGATGCCGGCCAGCAGTTCTGGGATGTCCGAGAGGAAACCCACCATCCAGTCGGGCATCTCGAGGAACAACCCGTCGGCGCGACGTTTGATCTTCATGTCTCCATCGTCGCCCACAGCCCGTGTTGATGGAGCCGGTAGCAGTCCATCTCGGCCTGCTCTCGGGGGCCGTCGTTGACAATGGCGCGACCCTCGTTGTGTACCTGCATCGTCAAGCGCATCGCTTTCTCCTTGGAGTGTCCGAACAGTGTCCGGAGCACCCATGCCACATAGGAGACCAGATTGACCGGGTCGTTCCACACGACCACCTTCCACACCTCATCGAGATCGGTCGAGTCGTCGGTGTCGGGCTCGATCACCGGAGCCTGCGGCGAGGTCGTCATGCCGAACATCGTACGGTGGTCGCGTTCGGAGCCCGCAGTCGGGGCGGGGTGCTGTCGGCCATCAGCCATCGGCTATCCGCCCTGCTTGTGCCGCACCCATCGCCAGGCAATCCGGTGCTTCGTGGAGCTCCGACCAGCTCTGGTTCACCGCTGAAGCCGATCGCTGACGGCTGACAGCCGACAGCCGACAGCCGACAGCGCCGAGCCGCCAAGCGAGGCTCTCAGTGCTCCGCTGCGACGTAAGTGCCGAGGATTCGGAGGTCGGCGAGCGTTGCCATCGGAGGGTCGAGAACCGACTTGAGGCCGGATTCTCCGGGAGGGTGGCGGAAATCCACGTAGAAGCGGTAGTTCCATGCTGCCTCGGAGGGTCGCGACTCGATCCTGGTCAAGTTCGCCCCGCGAAGACCGAACTCGGTCAGAGCCAGGGCCAGCGCACCGGGATGGTGGCTGGTCACGAACGAGACGGTGGTCTTGTCTGCATCGTCCGGGACCTGCTGGGAACCCGGCGCGAGCACGAAGAAACGGGTGGTGTTGTGCGAGCGGTCGATCACGCCCGTTCGCAGGACGACCAATCCGTGTGGCTCCGCGGCGCGTTCGGGCGCCAGCGCAGCCTCCGTCGGGTCCTGATGCTCGGCGACCTGGCGGACCGCGCCTGCGGTGTCATGGGTGGGAATGGGCCTCAGGCCGTGGTGGGTGAGGAAACCTTCCGCCTGTGACAGTGCCTCGGGGTGCGATCGCACCGTCTCGAGCCCCTCCTCGGTCGCCCCGGGGACTGCCAGGAGGGCATGGCGAACCTCCACGAGGTGCTCTCCGGTCACATAGACGTTTCCGGGAAGCAGTCGGTCGAGCACCGGGAGGACGCTGCCCGTGGTCGAGTTCTCGATGGGGAGGACCAGTCGGTCGACGGCGGCATCCCTCAAGGCGTCGAAGGCGGCGACGAAGCTGGGATAACCGACGCGTTCGTTGTCGGGGAACAACTCCGACGACGCCTGGTCGGAGTAGCTGAAGGGCTCGCCCTGGAATCCGATCTTCATGGTCGCAAGCGTAGGCCGCGTCGGATGACCCGCCGGTTTGCTCAGTCGGCGGTCCTGTCGCCCTGTCCGATCGTGAATCCGATCACGAAGAGGATCGGTCCTCGGGCCTGCGTCGCCGTGTCCGAACCCGGATGGAACTGATCGACGATCCGGCCATCTTCGGACGGATCGGGCGTGAAGATCCTCCGAACCGCCACCTCGTAGCCGTTCGAGCGGGCCTGAGCCACTGCCGACTCGGTGTTCGATGCGCCGCCGTACTGGGCGACATAGGCGGGGACCTGGGGATCCGAGGCGATGCTGACCCGTGCCGTGTCGCCCATGGGTCGGGAGGAGCCCATCACCATGACGACGGCGAGCGCCACCACCGCGCTCATGTGCACGGCGTGGCGGGTGAACGTCCTGAGCGTGCGCATCGCAGTGACCGGGACCCCGAAGGAGTGACGCCGCGGGCGCGGAGGGTGTGAGCGAAGTTCGGTGTCGAGTCGGTTCCAGAACTCGGGGGTCTCGGGAACGTCAGTACGCACCGCCGACCTCCTGTTCGAACGAGGGACGGAGCTCGTCACCCAACATTCGCCGCATGTGCCTGCGGGCTCGAGACAGTTTGAGTCGGGCGGCGTTCGGTGTGAGGTCGAGTGCGAGTGCCGCTTCGCTCGGCGAGAGCCCCTCGAGCGCGACCAGTTCGAGTACCTCCCGCTCACCGGCCGAGAGCCTCTGCATTGCTTCGCGCATCTCGTTGGCGGCTCTGGCCGCATCGATGGCAGATTCGATGGCCGAGGTCTCCTCGCCGGCATACGCGATCTGCGCGTTGGTGTTCTTCGAGACGAGCCGAAGGAAGCTCTTCGTGCGTCTCCGTTGGCGGGTGTGGACCCTGCGGGCGATCCCGAACAGCCACGGGAGTGCGGTGTCGGTCTGTGGGACGTATCGGTGGGCGGCGTCGAATGCGATCATGAAGGTGTCCGATACGAGGTCGGCGACATCGTCTGCGTTGTCGCAGCGACGAACGGCGTATCCGGTGACCGGCCGCACGTGTCGTTTGAACAGGATGCCGAAGGCATCTCCGTTTCCTTCACCGGCGGCCGCCAACAACTCGGCGTCCGTGTATTCCTCCACG
>CBDTXZ010000283.1:0-3184 GCA_965364515.1 uncultured bacterium | reverse complement strand
CGGTGTGGCGGGTTGGGCCGCCTACGAGGCGGTCCGACGGTGGGGCATCACACGGGCGGGCGCCGCGGCATTCGTCGCGGTCATGGTCGCAGCGGGTGCCGGTGCCTTCGTCGAGATCATCGAATACATCGGATCTCTTCTCTTCGAGAACACCAGCGTCGGCGACTACGGGAACAACATGCTCGACCTCGTCGCCAACACGATCGGCTCGGTCGCCGGCGTGCTGGCGGCGAGGCGTTTCGTCGACGCTCCCGGTGTCACCGCCTCCGGAGCCAGACGAACATGAAGAAGGTGGTCAGCGTGAAAAACGCCCCGGACACGATCTGATTCACGTCGACGGATGGCTGCCACTCCACGCCGCCATCTTTGATGACGTACACACCCACCGGCTTGCCGATCACGCCGAAGCCGCCCCCTTCGCCGCTTCCACCGGCATGGTCGTCACCTCCGCCCCCGCCTCCGCCACCACCCCCGGTGCGGATCTTGGCAACAGGGATGACCGTGGCCCCGTCGCGTTCGATCGGCTCGCCGAACACGTGCTCGACGCCGACGAGCTGCCTCACCCGATCCATGATCCGATCGGTGACACCCAGACCCATCTCGAGGTCTTTGACCTCCATGATCGCTCCTTCCGTTGCTCCGAGTATCCCACCTCGGAGCGCGGGGCGACAGGGCGCATCTTCCCGAACAAGGTTGACACTCTTCTCTCAGACCGGAGTTGCCCGGAGACCCGCTCCGAAATACCGCCATACGACCGGTGCCTCGGTGTCGGTGGACATGCTGCCGGCGATCACGACGTTGGAGCCGTCGGCGATCACGGCGTGCACGCGACCGTCGACACCGAGACCGCCATCGTCGGCGACCGTCCAGTCGACGGCATCGATCGAGGTCCAGACCCCGATCCGGGAGCGGCGGGCTCCGGCCGAGGTGGTGCGGATGGATCCGACCGCCACGAGAACACCGTCCACGACCACCAGGTGCTCGACGCCGGTGTCCTCGTCGAACTCCATGGGACTGCGGTGCCACTGCAGACCGTCGTCACTGACCCACACCGCAGCGGTGCCGCGGAGGTTGTCGTATCCGGCGGCGACGAGCCCTCCCTGGAAGTCGGTCACCGCGAGGACCGTCGCCGAGGAGAGCAGCTCCGTCGACGGATGATCGTTCACGGCCCAATCGGTCCCGGTGTCCGAGACGAGGGCGATCCCACTGCGTTGCTCGGAGTTCCGGCCGAACAACAGCACGCCCTGACGGGTCGCAGCGACCACATCGATCGGCCCCATCATTCGCTGTGACACCCAGCCCTCGTCGGACCCGGTCCACAGACATGGCCCGTGTTCATTCCGCCCGTAGGCCACCATCGAACCGTCCAGACCGAGGACGCCGTCGAAGGAGGCCTCCTCGAAGCTGTCGCCCGGAGGCAGGCCGATGGCCATCCACGACCTGAGATCGTTCGAGTGCCACATCGTGGGCCGCCTCGCCATGCCCAACTCGGTGGGAACGAAACGAGAGCCGAGGGCGACTGCGTCTCGATCGGAGACTGCAACGGCATCGATGTAGCCGGGCCCGAGGTCGGCAGCGGTCAACCACTCCTGACCTCGATCAGGAGTCGTGAGCACCATGGCATGGTCGATCCCATCGAACTCGACCCTCGCCGAGCCCCACAACACGCCGTTCAGCTCTGCGAGGCCATCGATGACGCCGGCATCGATCGGTGTAATCGAGAAGACGTCCGAGGACCGCCGCTCGACCCGTTCAGGTTCCGGTCGAGCCACCTCGTGCGGAGGCTCTTCGGCGTCCGCCACGGTTTCGGATTCGACGCCTCCGCGACGCCGGGACCACGACCACCATGCCACCGCAGAGAGTGCCGCAACCAGAAACGCGATCGGGAGAAGGTACGAGCTGGGCGCCTCCGGTCTCACGTCGATGCGGCTCGACGCCACCACGGTTCCTGCGGAGACGGCCGTCACGGGCTGGATCCCTGCTTCGATCGCGGGCACCACCACCGTCACCTCGAACGCACCGTTCGCATTGGTCTCCGTCACTGCCGCCACCTCGTCCCCGATGGTCAGCAACACGCTGCCCGGGCCAAAGCCCCCGCCGGCGATGGTGATGCGCTCTGAGACCCGAGGGCTGGTTGGAGACACGCTCAGCACGGCGCTCGGTGCAGTGGAATCGGGATCGGAGACGGCCGTGACAGGCGGGCCGGGCTCGTCGGGTTCGATGCCGTCGAGAACGCCGGTGGCATCGAATCGCTGCAGGAAGACCGCGAGCTGGCCCCTCACGACGGGAACGTCGGGCCCGAATTCTCCTGGGGCGATTCCCGAGGAGATCTCCTCGGCCGCAACCCACGACACCGGCGCTTGAAGTGTCTGTGCGTCGACATCGACGAAGCTGTGGTTTGGCGCACTCGGCTCTCCGGCGAGACGGTGGAGGAACACCGACAGCGCCCCTCGCGAGACGAGCCCATCCGGATCGAACGTGGTCGGGGTCGAGCCCTGGGTGATCGCCTCTTGAGCCATCCACGCAATGGCGTCGTCCTGCCATCCCACGGTCACGTCGGTGAACGTGTGCACACGTGCCTTGGGTTGGCCCGCCAGTCGCCACAGGAAGACGGCGGTCTCCCCGCGCGTGACGGGATCTTCAGGTCGGAACCTGCCGTCCACGTCGCCGGTCGTCAGACCTTCGTCGACCATCCACTGAACCGCATCCGAGTAGTACGCGTCATCGGGCACGTCGCCGAACGGCGCCTGTGCCGACGCGACTGTGGCGAGCGCAAGAACGACGATGCCGACCACCGGAGCGACGCGACGGACCTTGTGTGAGAAACCCATCGGAGTTGTTGTCGGCGCAGCGGACACACGTCTTGAGCCGCTTCGAACGCGCATCGGGGGCCGGTCGGCCGACCGGCCCCCGATGACGTTGCGCTCAGCTCATGGAGCCGGCGTGTAGCTCTGAGTCGAGTAGTCGGTCGGCTTGGAGATCGTGCCACCCGAATCTTCGACGACGTAGTCGATGAACGACTGCGCATAGTCGAGGAACGTATCGACACCTCTGCCGTCTTCATTGACGTCGGCAAGCACGGCGTAGCCGTCACCGCCACCGACCATGAAGCTGTTGGCAACCACGACATACGTGGCCGCAGGGTCGATCGCCGTCCAGGCCGTCGCTCCCTTCGGCTTCACCT
>CBDTXZ010000282.1:0-3264 GCA_965364515.1 uncultured bacterium | reverse complement strand
TCAAGTATTACGACGATGCGTACAAGCTGGGCTATCTCAAACGCCCCCGCAGGGGCACGGAGGAGTGGAAGCGGCGGCACCGCGGTAGTTAGGGGACCGGAGATTGATGCCTTCGTCATGCGTACGGGCGGATAGCGCTCATGAGTCATACCGACCAACACCACCACCACAGCGGCCGAGGCGAGATGAGTTGAGAACCGTCCCGCCTCCGAGAGCTGCATCTTGGTTTCGGCATCTTGGACAATCACGAATGTCCAAGGCTGTGAGTTGAGAGACGAGCCAGTCCACCGGCCCGCTTCGAGGATCTGAGCAAGGTCTTCTTCGGAAACCGGATCGGAGGTGTATGCACGAGTTGCCCGCAGACTCCGGAGCCGAACGCTCAGATCTTCCATCTGACGGAATCTACCGCTCGAAGCGCCTCGAGTCAGCGACACATCTCGAGCGCCGGTGGGATGTATGCGCTGTCGCCGCCGAGTTCTCTGGGTACTGCTTGCGGTGGGCGCTTGCTGATGAGATAAGCCCCGGAGAGGGCGACGCCGACCCCGAGGACCTGCAATGACTCGACCGTCTCGTCCAGCACGACCACGCCCAACACGAGTGCGAACACGGGGATGAGGTAGCCCGCAATCGATGACCGGACCGCTCCAACCCTGCCAACCAGCGTGACGAACAGCGTCCAGACGACACCCGTGCCCAGGATGCCCAGGATGAGCAGTGCAAAGACCGCGATCGGTTGTGGCGTGGATGCGCGCAGACCGAACAACCCGAGCGGAGCGAGCAGCATCGTCGAGACGACCAGCACCCACAGCGTGACCCGGAGCGAACCGTAGGTCTGCTGAAGAGGGGCGTAAAGCGTCGTGGCGACTGCGTAACAGACGACGGCGATGAGGACCAGCCCAACGCCGATGCCCTGTGAGGTCAGATCACTGAGCGCAGGCCCGGTGAGCAGACCTATTCCGACCAGACCCAGTCCGAGCCCTGCGAGCCGCTCTCGACGCGGGAGTTCTCTCGTTTCCACGGCGGTCACGATGGCGGCAATGATCGGCAAACCGCTGACGAGCATCCCTGCGAGCGCTGACGAGATCCGCTCTTCCGCCAATCCGAACAGGAGCGTCGGTGTAGCGATCCCGACCACCGATGCGACAACCAGCCTCGGCCAGTCCTCCCGCTCGATCCTGCATCGCGCAGCCGGGACCACCGCGAGTGCCGATGCGCCCAGTGCAACCCTGCCGAACGCGATGGTCTCAGGTGCGAAGGAACGGAGTGACAGAGCGATCCAGAGGAAGGCGGAGCCGAAGATCGCTCCGACCAGGACCAGTTGAGCCCAGTCGCCGATTCCGAGATCGCTCGAGGAGGTGCCCTCCACTGATTCGGCGACGCGGCGGCGCACTGGCTCGGTCATAGTGCGAGGCTACTCATCGCTCGACAGCCGTGATCGTCAGAATTTCTCGCCGTACTCCCCGTCGAGGAAATAGAGACGCTGCGTTCCGAATCCCTTCACCTCGAAATCGCCTCTGGAGGAGAAGGTGAACCCTTCTTCGAGAAGCTGTCTCGTGGACTCGTTGAGTGTGATCATCATCGGCTCGGACATGGTCTCCATCCGTGCAGCGAGGTTCACGCCTGGCCCGAACAGGTCGTAGACGTACTTCTGGACGCCGACCAGCGAACCGATCACCGCCCCGCTGTTGATGCCGATCCTCGCCTCCCACTTCTGGGGGTGAGCTTGATTGCGCCGCTCCAGATACCGACGCATTCTCAGAGCCGCACGTGCGATGTTCTGGGCGTGCTCGGGTGTCGTCTCCGGGACGCCCGAAACCGCCATGTATGCGTCGCCAATCGTTCGCAGTCGTTCGCACCCGAACATCTCCGCTATGCGGTCGAATGCCGAGAAGATGTCGTTGAGTTCGGACACCACAGCACTCGGGTCGTCGGCGATGGCCATGTCGGTGAATCCCACGAAGTCGAGCATCAATGTCGAGGCCGAATCGAACTTCTGTGGTGTGGCGGTCCCGTAGTCGCGCATCTCCTCGAACACGGCGCGCGGCATGATGTTGAGCAGGAGACGCTCGGTGCGTTCCTTCTCCTTCTGGAGGTCCCGGGCGTTCTTCTCAGCCATGCGTGAATAGGAGTCGAGCATGTACTGCGACTCCATTTCCTTGGAGATGTCTGTGACTACGCACACGGCGCGTTCGCCATCGTCCGTCGCAAGCTTCGAGATCTGGATCCGAACAGGGATCGCTCGCGGTCCACTGGTGACTTCTGATTCCGACATGAAGGGCCGTCCGTCGGCAATGCGTTTCGCCGTCCGATCGGTGTCGAGGGCCGGGATGCGGACGTCCAGGCCCGCTTCCGGCTGGTCGACGGGAGCGGGGAACCATTGAAAGAACTTGGCGTTCTCGAAGTCGATCTGCCAGGTGACCGGATCGAACGACGCGATCGCGCTGGGGAGCGATTGAAGGATGCTGCGAAGCGGCGGCTGGCTCATGTCAGCCCGTCACGATGAACTGCTTACGAGACCGCACCTGCGACATCACGTCCCCGATGTCGGTCTCGTTCATGTCGTGGTCCTCCATCGACTCTCTCAGGATCAGTACGGCCTCTTCGAACGAGGCGTCATCGATGCCGAGGTGCTTGTGGACCCGTGCCAGGTGCTCATCGGTGAACGAGGCCGGCCCTCCCATCACTGATGCGACGAACTTGGTCTGGTGGTCGATGAGGCGACGCATGTCCACACCCTCGAAGTAGTGGATCAGCTGCGGCGTGTTCATGACCCGGTCG
The DNA here is from genome assembly GCA_965364515.1 of uncultured bacterium. GTDB lineage: Bacteria > Actinomycetota > Acidimicrobiia > Spongiisociales > ZC4RG35 > JAHEDH01. The sequence goes on along the minus strand of CBDTXZ010000282.1, from coordinate 486 downwards.
TAGAACGTGCTGATGATGCGACTCACAGTTCGCATCCCACCGACACGCTCGAAGATCGTCTGCATACCGATGAGGGTACCGGAGTTCGTCGATCCATGGCGCCTGATCGGGCCTGCTGTCACAGTTCGGGAGGGCCAGCAGTCACGTCGATGGGCATGGTCTTGAACTGCGATCTCAGCCGATGAGGAGCCAGTGCCGACAATCAGGTCACTTTTCGGGTGGCTGAGCGGAACTTGTGCACATACTCCGAACCGATCGTCAAGCGAGGTCCCATATTCGAGTTTGTTTGCGACCGCATCATCCCCGGGTGTGACTTCAAAGCGCGCGCCGAGACACACGAAAAGATGAAGGCCAAAGCCGTTGAGCACATGCGCAATAGTCACGAAATGACGGATCTCGACAAGGACATCCTGGAGCAAGTGATCATTCTTGGGGCTGCGTTGTGGAGGTCGAATACCGCTCTGGCAGTCGGTTGGCTGTCGGGTG
>CBDTXZ010000281.1:0-3324 GCA_965364515.1 uncultured bacterium | reverse complement strand
TCGTGGAGCGGACCGGTGGAGCGACCTCGGCGTGAGCGGCACCGAGGCGATCCTCGAGCTCGCCACCGACACGCGAGCACGCCTCGCCGATCACCTGGATCACCCCGATCGGGACGAGCGAACGGCCGCTCGTGTGCTGACCGAGTCCCTCGACCGCCGTATCGAATCGATCGAAGCGGGTGACCATCTCGAGGACCTCTCCCATCTGGCGTCAACGTTCCGTTCGCTCCGCACCACCTTCGACACCATGGACCAGTCGAGCGCTCGAGGATGGGATGACATCGCAGGGCGCCTCGAGCGGCTGCCCGAGGCGTTCGAGCAATATGCCGGCCGGCTCGAAGCGGGTCGGATCGGGGGCCGAGTGGTGGCCCGCCGGCAGGCAGAGTCGGTGGCTGCGCAGTCCCGGGCCCTCGAGGGCGAAGCGTCGGCGTACCGGAGGCTGGTCAACACGGCCGATTCGAAGGGACTCGGATCGGAGCGGCTGAGCGCCGCGGCAGCGAGCGCCATGGCGGGTGCGGCGGCGTTCGCCGACTATCTCGAACAGACCTACATCCCGTCGAGTCGAGAACGAGACGCCGTCGGTCGAGAGACCTACGAACGCAAGGCTGCGCAGTTTCTCGGAATGGAGATCGACGCAACCGAGGCCTACCGATGGGGCTGGGAGGAGTTCGATCGGATCGTCGCAGCCATGACCGACGTGGCTCGGCGGATCTCTCCAGGTTCCTCGCTCGAATCGATGACCGCTCAACTCGAGGCCGATCCGGAGCTCCGAGCCGAATCACCGGAGGCGTTCTGCGAAGCGATCGCCATGCGGCTGGCCGACGCGGTCGAGCGCCTGGACGGATCACACTTCGATGTCGATCCCCGGATCCACGCCATCTCCGTGAACATCGCACCTCCCGGAGGGGCCCTCGGCGCCTACTACCTGCGACCCAGCGAGGACTTCACTCGTCCCGGAGGCGTCTGGTACTCGGTCGGCGACCAGACCGAGTTTCCCCTGTATCACCAGATCTCGACGGCCTACCACGAGGGCTTCCCCGGTCACCACCTCCAGATCGGGACGGCGATGGCCAACTCCCAGCGGTTGAGCAGAGCCCATCGACTCACCGTCTGGTATCCCGGCTACGGAGAAGGCTGGGCGATGTACACAGAACGTCTCATGGGAGAGCTGGGGTTCCTGGAACGTCACGAGTACGAGTTCGGCATGCTCGCCAAGCAGCTGTATCGCGCCACCCGGGTGCTCGTCGACATCGGGCTGCATCTCGAGTTGAGGCTGCCGAAGAAGGCTCCGATCGGCGCCGGTGCGCCCTGGAGCTACGAGATCGCGGTCGAGTACATGAGGAGATTCGGGTTTCGAACCGACGCCCAGTCACACGCCGAAGTCCTTCGCTACCTGGGATGGCCGGGGCAGGCGATCAGCTACAAGCTGGGCGAGCGTGAGATCCTCTCCATCCGAGCCGAGACCGAGCGTCGGCTCGGAGGCGACTTCGACCTGAAGCGGTTTCATTCCGAGATGATCGGCAACGGTGCCATGGGTCTGGCCATGCTCAGATCTGAGATGTCCGAGCGCCTCTGACTCAGACCGGTGTCCCCGGTTTGTTGTCCGAGTTGTCGAAGCCATCGAACGAGTCACCGATCTGGACTCGCAGTTTGGACTTCGAGTAGGTGATTCCGTACACGGCGAGTGCTCCGATCGCGATCATGAGCACCACGCCGCCGAGACCGAAGAGGATGCCGGGGCTCATGGCTTCCTCGTCTCTGTCGAGAGGGTGAGTGCTCCGAGCGACCAGATCGATGGGACCCAGAGCCCAACGTAGATCCCCTGCTGCTCGTCGACCAGGAAGTACAGATAGACGGACAGCAGAAAGCTCAGGAATCCTGCGATGAGGAAGAGAGCCTTCACCTGAAACAGTCGTCTCTGGTGGTCCTGTTCCGCTTTGGAGATTCGTGGTCCGCCCGGGTTCGGTTGTGTCGTGCTTGATGTCATGGGTGTGTCATACCCCGAGCCCTCGAATCCGGAACATCGCCGATCTGGGCTATCTTTTTGTTTGGCCCTTCGGGTCGCATTCATCGATAGGAGCACCGTGGCGATCGCCACAGAACAAGAAGACACAGTTCGATTCTCCGATCTCGGAGTCTCACAAGACCTCGTCGACGTCCTGGAGAACCAGGGCATCATCTCTCCGTTCCCCATTCAGATCCTCGCCATCCAGGATGCGCTTCAGGGTGAAGACGTCTGCGGAAAGGCGAAGACCGGTTCCGGCAAGACGCTGGCGTTCGGTCTGCCGCTCATCGAGCGGATCGGGAAGTCCAAGCCGAAGCTCCCTCAGGCGCTCGTGCTCGTCCCGACCCGAGAGCTCTGCACCCAGGTGTCCGACGCGCTCGAGCCGCTGCTCGCAGCGCGGGGTCAAGCCCTCGTTTCGGTCTATGGCGGTGTCTCGATCGGAGACCAGACGAAGATGCTCCGCGACGGCGTCGAGGTCGTCGTGGCCACACCCGGCCGGCTCATCGATCTGCTCGATCGCAAGGCGCTTCGCCTCGACGACGTGGAGATCGTGGTCATCGACGAGGCCGACCAGATGGCCGACATGGGATTTCTGCCCCAGGTCCGAAAGATCATGCGGCAGATCACCGCCGAGCACCAGACGCTGCTCTTCTCTGCGACCCTGGACGGTCAGGTGGGTGGCCTGGTCCGGGATTACACCAACGATCCCATCTTCCACGAGGTCGAGTCGGACACCGTCATCGTGGACACCTCCGAGCACCGCTTCATCCAGGCGCATCGCATGGACAAGCCGAAGATCGTCGAGCGAATCGGCCGCAACGCCGACCGGCTGCTCGTCTTCACGCGGACCAAACGGGGCGCCGACGAGGTCACCTCCAAACTCCAGGACCTCGGCGTGAAAGTCGCCGCCATCCACGGTGACAAGCATCAGAGCCAGAGGGAGAAGGTGCTCGCCGATTTCTCGAAGGGCAAGCTCACGACGCTGGTGGCAACCAACGTCGCGGCCCGCGGCCTGCACATCGAGGGGGTCGACATCGTCATCCACTACGACCCTCCGGACAACGCCACCACCTATCTCCATCGTTCGGGGAGGACTGCCCGTGCCGGTGAGGAGGGCTTGGTGGTCACACTGGTCGAGTGGAACCAGGTTCCCGAGGTCCAGCGAATCCAGAAGGTGGCGGGGATCCGCCAGTCGATCGTCGAGATGTTCAGCAACGACGACCGGCTCGACGATCTCTACAACTGGGAACCCCCGCCCGAGAAAGAGAAGCCCAAGCGCAAGCGCAAGAAGCGACGCCGCTAGATCGCCCGCGCCCTGA
>CBDTXZ010000280.1:0-3343 GCA_965364515.1 uncultured bacterium | reverse complement strand
GCGGTCCTGACGTGACGGTCACCTGAGACCACACCGACAGGCGCGAGTGCAGTGCTTGGCTACCACCGGAATCGCCAGGAACCGGTCCGGACGATGAAACGTCGAACCGGGGCGGTGCAGCAATCACCCAACACCCACCACCCGCACCCATCGACCGGGCGTCGAGTGGGGCGATACTCTCTGGTCGATGGATCTTCCCGTGATGCCTCCGGTCAAGCCGATGCTGGCCAAACCAGTTCCGAAACTCCCGGAGGGCGAAATGTCGTACGAGCCGAAGTGGGACGGCTTCCGGTGCATCGTGTTCCGGGACGGCGACGACGTCGTGATGGGATCTCGAAACGAGAAGCCGCTCAACCGCTACTTCCCCGAGATGATCGAGCCGTTCAAGTCGAGTCTGCCGGAGCGGTGCGTCGTCGACGGCGAGCTGATCGTGAGCATCGACGGCAAGCTCGACTTCGACGCCCTCGGGCAGCGAATCCACCCTGCGGATTCGCGTGTTCAGATGCTCGCCGAGAAGACCCCCGCCGACTTCGTCGCATTCGATCTCCTGGCGCTCGATGACGAGTCGTATCTCGAGCGGTCATTCGCCGATCGGCGGGCAGCACTCGAATCGATCGCCCAGCGATTCGAGCCACCCATCCACCTGGCACCCGCCACCAGCGATCCCGACACTGCCATGCACTGGTTCGATACCACCGAGGCCGCCGGACTCGACGGACTCATCATCAAGCCCCTGAAGGATCGGTACATCTCGAACAAGCGCACCCAGTTCAAGCTCAAGCACGTCCGCAGCGCCGACTGTGTGGTCGCCGGCTATCGAATCCACAAGTCGGGCGACGGCGTCGGCTCACTCATCCTCGGGCTGTACGCCCCGGACGGCAAGCTGTGGCACGTCGGCGTCGCCGCCAGCTTCACGGCCAAGAAACGCAAGGAACTGCTCTCCGAGATGGAGCCGCTCGCCCTCGACGACATCTCCGAGCACCCCTGGTCCGAGTGGATGGATGCCGAATCGAACGCCGACGGTTCGATGCCTGGGGCGCCCAATCGGTGGAGTGGCGCGAACGGCCGTGACCAGTCGTGGATCCCGGTCATCCCCAACCGGGTCGTGGAGGTGCAGTACAACTGGTCGACGGCCGGCCGGTTCCGAGGGACGACCAAGATGCTGCGGTGGCGGCCGGATCGAGACCCAGAGTCCTGCTCGACCGAGCAGCTCGAAGACCCTCCCCCGTTGGAGTCGGACTCGCCGGTGGCAACGATCGTCGGTTGATCCGACCCGCCCCGCGACGATCGACCGGGGCCCGATCATGGGCACCGCAAACGACTCCCGACGAACCCGACGCGGACGCCTCTCACTAGCGTCACGGCATGGCGAAGCACATCCTCATGCCCTCCCCCGACACCGTCCACTGGGGGTACTTCGACGCCGGCCTCGATCCGGTGTTGGAGATCGAGTCCGGAGACATCGTCGAGGTCGGAACCGTCTCCGGAGCTCCCGAGTACATGCCCGCTCCTCCGTACGAGGTTCCGGTCTCCCTCACCGAGATCCACGCGAACGTCGAGCCCGAGCTCGGACCGCACATCCTGACCGGTCCAATCGCCGTCCGTGGAGCCGCTTCCGGCCAGACACTGGAGGTGGAGATCCTCGACATCTCTCTCGACACCGACTGGGGATGGAACGTCCACAAGCCGGGCCTGGGGACCCTACCGGTCGACGAATTCCCGGACGGGTGGGTGCGTCACTTCCCGATCGACCGTGAGGCCATGGTCGCCTCGATGCCGTGGGGCACCGAGCTCCCGCTCGCACCGTTCTTCGGAATCCTCGCCGTGGCGCCGCCCAACGAAGCGGGACGTGTGAGCTCGAAACCACCGGACCTTCACGGCGGCAACATGGACAACAAGGAACTCGTGACCGGCTCCCGAGTGTTTCTGCCGGTGTTTGCAGACGAAGCGAAGTTCTCGATCGGGGACGGACACGCCGTGCAGGGGGACGGCGAGGTCGACCTGACGGCCCTCGAAACCTGCCTCACGGGGACGATCAGGCTCTCGCTACACGACGGCGAGCCCCTGCGATCACCCCGAGCGATCACCCCGTCCCACTACATCACCCACGGGTTCGATCCTGACCTCGACTGCGCAGCCCAGGATGCGCTCCGGGACATGATCCGATGGCTCGTCGATGTACTCGAGATCCGACCGGACGAGGCCTACATGTTCTCCAGCTTCGCCGTCGACCTCCACGTGACACAACTGGTGGACGGCAACAAGGGCGTGCACGCCATGCTGAGGCGCTCACTCATCGCCTGACCTCCAAGCGTGCAGTGGAGGCGAGGCAGACGACTCAGTCGAACGACGGGTCCCACCACCTGAGTACCCGCAGGGCCCGCAACGTGTTCCATCTGCTCGGTGAGCGACCCGACTCCAACTTGAACCACTCTTGGCCGGAGTAGTTCGCGTGGATCGGCCAGCGGCCGTCCTTGCGACGATGCCCGACGACCACGTCGACCGGGTCCGAGAGGCGCTCGTCGTGCGGACCGCCCGCGGCTCTGAACCAGTCGAGGCCGCGCAACACGTCATGGTGCCAGCGCGGCGGGAACGGCATCCGCGTCATCCGTTCATCTGGAATCCGATCGGAACGGTGAGACCGGTACAGGCGATGCGCTCCGAAGAACTCCATCGCCCGCTCTTCTGCCGCCTCGGTGTCGTCGGTTTGCCGTCCCCCGGAGAACGAATACTCCCGGAGCCCTTCGACCACGTTGATCGTGGTGTGGAACGAGCCGTGTGTCGAGCCCGACCTCGGATGACGGCAGTTCCAACCGCCGTCTTCCAGCTGGTTCTCGAGGATCGAACTCACCAGCGCTTCCCGTCTCTCGTCGTCGATCGTGAACCAACTCGAGAGCGCCAACGCGAACCCCGCCACGCACTCGTCGCGGCCGACACCGAACTGCCACACCGGCTTGTCGAGGAGCAACTCGGTCGAGGCGACGGCGTCGGGATGACTGCGAGAAAGTCCCATTCGCCACAGCTGGAGCAGGGTGTAGGTGGTCGACTTCCACTTCGGGCCGTAGAGGCCGCCGGCCCATCTGCCGCTCGGTGATCGCTCCGCCAGCAGTCGGGCTCCCCACCCCTCATCGGCGATTCGTTCCTGCGTGGCGGACCACGTGCTGGCCGGCGAGTCGAGCAGATCCCGTTCCGCCTGCCACCGGATCGCCGGATCTCCCTCCATGAGCCAGTCTCGAACCCGAGCGTCCATCTCCCGAACATACGCCCCCGGGGGCTCTCGCTGTCGTACCAGAGCCGGGCACCGTCCCGGTAGATGGCCAGGCCCCGCAGTCCTCGGTGCGGG
>CBDTXZ010000279.1:0-3349 GCA_965364515.1 uncultured bacterium | reverse complement strand
TTCGTCATCTTCGACGTCGAGATCATCTTCCTCTTTGCCTGGGCGTCACGGTTCAACGACCTCGGCTGGTATGGCATCGGAGCCGTCGGCATCTTCACGCTCTTCGTCCTCGAGACCCTGACCTACGTGTGGAAGCGCGGTGCGCTCGACTGGAACGTCAAGCACCGTGCCCGGTACATGACCCCCTCCGACCGGGAAGCCGCCTGATGGCCGTTGCACCCACGACGACCCCGGGACTGCTCACCACCAGCCTCGACAAGGTGGCCCGGTGGGCGCAGACCAACTCGATGTTCCCCGCCACCTTCGGTCTCGCGTGTTGCGCGATCGAGATGATGGCGAGCGGCACCGCCCACTACGACCTCGCCCGCTTCGGGATGGAGGTCTTCCGGGCTTCACCGCGACAGGCCGACCTCATGATCGTCGCAGGACGGGTGAGCCAGAAGATGGCCCCGGTGCTGCGCACCGTCTACGACCAGATGCCCGATCCGAAGTGGGTGATCTCGATGGGAGCCTGCGCGTCGTCGGGAGGCATGTTCAACAACTACGCCCTCGTCCAGGGCGTCGACCAGGTGGTGCCAGTCGACATCTATGTCCCGGGCTGTCCGCCTGGGCCGCAGAGCCTCATGCACGGAATCCTCACGCTCCACGACAAGATCATGGCAGGCGAGATCAACCGATGAGCACCGAGACTCCGAGCGGCGAAGAACAGCAGAGTGAGAAAGGCGAAGGCCTCGAAGAGGTCGGTGACGGCCGTTCCGGAGAGAACGTTGCTCCCGGAGGCGTCACCGAACCGCCGCCCGCAGATGCACCGGCCGACGACGCCTCCGTTGCGAAGGCCGAAGTCGAACCTGAGGTCAAAGACGAACCCGAAGACGACGACGTCGTCGACGAGCCCGAACCGGGAGAGCGCCCCGAGAGTGACGTCATCGGCGCGCTCCTGGATGTGTTCGAAGATGTCTCCTGGCACCTGTCGCACGGCCAGGATGTGGTTGTCGTGCCGCTCGAGCAGTTCGCCGAGTTCGGCAAGGCGGCGCACGACGCCGGCTTCGAGGTGTGTGTCGACGTCACCGCCGTCGACTGGATGCGCAAGCGGGAGCTCCGCTTCGACGTAGTCGCCAACCTCCTCTCGCATCAGCATCGCCTACGCCTCCGCATGATCACCTCGGTCCCGAGAACCGAACCCTCCGTCCCGTCCCTCACCCCGATCTGGCCAGGTGCCGGGTTCGCCGAGCGCGAGGTCTACGACATGTTCGGAATCGACTTCGAGGGTCATCCCGATCTCACCCGCATCCTCATGCCCGACGATTGGGAGGGGCACCCCCTCCGCAAGGACTTCGGCGTGGGATCCGTCCCCGTCCAGTTCAAAGACTCACACAAGGTGAGGTGAAGAGACGTGGAAGCGAGAGCAGAGACCTACACCGCAGAGATGTGCTGTCAGCCGTCGGCAATCAGCTTTCGGCAATCCGAACCCGACAGCCGACAGCCGACAGCCGAGGGCAGCTCATGAGCGACACACGGGAAACCAACGAAGAGACCGTCACCACGGACCTCTGGGTTTCGGGGACGGAAGAGCCGAACTCGGCATGGCATGCCGAGACCACCGATGAGGGTGCCCAGGAGATGTCCTGGGACGAGACCGAGGCGCGCCTGCGCGATCAGTTCGGCTCGGTGATCGACCAGGACCCCGGTCTGATGGCCGAGATGATCGCCGATGACGAGCGCATGGTCGTCAACATGGGCCCCCAGCACCCGTCGACGCATGGCGTGCTGCGCCTGCAGGTCGAGCTGGAAGGCGAGATCGTCCGGCGCACCAAGCCGATCATCGGATATCTGCACACCGGTATGGAGAAGACGGCCGAGACCCTGACGTACCTCCAGGGCCCGACCAACGTCACGCGCATGGATTACCTCGCTCCGCTCCAGAACGAGCTCTGCTACTCGCTCGCAGTCGAGCGACTCCTCGAGATCGAGGTTCCCGAGCGGGCGAAGGTCATTCGGGTGCTCATGTCCGAGCTCAACCGGATCTCCTCACACCTCGTTGCGCTGGCGACCAACGGCATGGACATCGGTGCGCTCTCGATGATGATCTACGGCTTCCGTGACCGCGAGATGATCCTCAACTTCTTCGAGAAGACCACCGGCCTGCGGATGAACAACAACTACATCCGGCCCGGAGGCGTCGCCGTGGATCTGCCTGCCGGATGGCGAGCCGACGTCCGTGAGATCCTGGACATGCTCCCCGAGAAGCTGGGTGAGTACGACGACCTGCTCGAGAACAACCCGATCTGGCTCGAACGTACCCAGGGCGTGGGTGTGATCACCCCCGAGGAATGCCGCGCCTATGGAATCACCGGCCCGACGCTGCGCTCGACCGGCGTGGAATGGGACCTCCGGAAGGCGTTCCCCTACTCGGGCATCGAAGAGTACGACTTCGACATCCCGACCGGGACCCGAGGCGACGTCTACGACCGGTACCGGATCCGGGTGGAGGAGATCAAAGAGTCGATGCGCATCGTCGAACAGGCCATGGAACGGATGCCGAAGGGCGACTACCGGATCGACGACCGCAAGATCACCCCGCCGCCGCGTGGTCGGATCGACGAGTCGATGGAAGCGTTGATCCACCATTTCAAGATCTTCACCGAGGGATTCACCGTCCCGGCAGGGGAGACATATGTGGCCGTCGAGTCACCTCGTGGCGAGCTGGGCTGCTACCTGGTCAGCGACGGAAGCGGCAAACCGTGGCGGATGCACACGAGGGCACCCTCGTTCAACAACCTCCAGGCGCTCCCGATCATGATGTCGGACTCGCTGATCGCCGACACCGTCGCCACCATCGCCTCCCTCGACCCCGTCATGGGCGACGTCGACCGCTGATCGCAGCGGGTGTCCAGGTCAGGACCTCTGCACACCGGACGTCCGATCGCGCCTGGTCCGGGTCTCATCGTCTGGACGGCCCGAGCTGCGGGCGCCGCAAGCGGACGCCCCTACCTGTCTTGCAGCCGGCGGGCAGACGTCGCCTGTGCGAACTGTCGAAGCACGAAACACGGACTGAACCACCGGGCTCATCTCCAACCGTGCCGGTATTTGTCGGGCGCGGCCGTTCGTCACTCGGGTAGGGGCGGTGCTCGCACCGCCCGCAGCGCATCACGGTGAACCTGTACGTGCACCCGCAGGCGCGAAGTCAGCGGGTCTTCGCCAGGCGGCGGGGTTCACTGGGGCTGCGTCGGCGTTCGATGGCGAGGATGACCCCCGAGACGACGGCGGCCGCTCCGAAGGTGACGCCGACTCCAGCGAGGTTCTGCATCAGGTCGGGGGCGAGGATCAGCACGGCTGCCAGCACGATCAT
>CBDTXZ010000278.1:0-3352 GCA_965364515.1 uncultured bacterium | reverse complement strand
CTCATCTGCGAGATCCGGATTCATGATTTGGGTCCCGGAAGAGAGTGACGTTGAGGCACGCTCTTCCGAGCTCAATCGATCCGTGACCGCCGGCCGAAGCCGATGGTCGTGGACTTGTGATGCTGCGCAGAACCGATGCGAACATCGATTTTGCACATGCTGATTTTTTCACGCTGTTCAGTTGTCAAGGAGCCTGACTTGCTCTGAGCGCCGCAGGGCGAATGCCCATCGGCGCAGACCTCTCATATTAGATGACCGATTCTACCCGATGCAAATCGTGGTTGTGACCACCGACGCTCGGGGCACGGTCGGACTCTCTTCCTTGAGAGGGTCCCTCGCGGAGAGACGTATCTGACTGCGAGGAAGGAGAACAGTACCAGTGCCGAACGGCGTGTCAAATCACGGGACGAGCCGGACGAACCGGCGTTTTCCCACCTGCAGCACCTTGCCTTCGACGGCGGACCGCTGCTGCTCGGCATCGCTCAGTTTGTCGCCGTCGATCTTGATGGCCCCCTGATCGAGTAGTCGGCGAGCCTCACCGATCGACTTCGACAGCCCCGCCGCATGGACGAGGTGTGGGATCGACACGACCTCGTCGGCGGGAAGATCGAACTCGTCGACCTCCTCTGGCACGGCACCCTGGCGGAAGACGCGGTCGAACGACTGCTCGGCTGCGGTGGCATCCTCTGCGGAGTGATACAGCTCGATGATCGATCTGGCCAGGAGACGCTTGGTCTCCCCCGGGTGCAGCGATCCGTCCTCGAGCCCTCGGCGGATCTCGCCGACGCGACCCACCGGGAGGTCGGTCGCCAGTTCGAACCATTGCCCCATCAGCGTGTCCGGAATGCTCATCGTCTTCCCGAACATCTCCTCGGGTGACTCGGTGATGCCGATGTAGTTGCCGAGCGACTGTGACATCTTCTCGGTTCCATCCGTCCCGACCAGCAGGGGCATGGTCATCGCAACCTGCGGCTCGACACCGTACCGCTGCTGAATCACACGACCCATCATCAGGTTCCACAGCTGGTCGGTCCCGCCGAGCTCGATGTCCGCATCGACGGCGACCGAGTCGTAGCCCTGCAGGAGCGGGTACATGAACTCCATGACCGAAATCGGTGAACCTGCGTCGTACCGGTTCGCGAAGTCGGATCGTTCGAGCATCTGTGCAACGGTCGCCTTCGACGTGAGTTCCAGCATTCCGTACATGTCGAACGACGACAGCCATTCGGAGTTGTACCTGATCTCGAGGTTGTCCGGCAGAAGGATCTCGGAGAACTGGTCGAGGAGAGTTGCGGCGTATCCCATGACCTCGTCACGATCGAGGCGCTTGCGGGTCGCCGACTTGCCACTGGGATCGCCCACCTGGGCGGTGAAATCCCCCACGATGAGGACCGCGGTGTGGCCCAGTTCCTGGAAGTGTCGCAGCTTCCTGAGCACGACGGCCCAGCCCAGCGTCACGGCCGGAGCGGTGGGGTCGAGACCCAGCTTCACCCGGAGCGGTCTGCCCAACTCGAGTTTCTCCTCGAGTCCCTCGGCCGGAGCGACGGTGTCGACCCCGCGCATCAGTCGATCGAGCGGCGTCACTTTCGCCGGCCCCTGACTGCCGACAACCGTTCGGCCCTGCGGCGATCGGGGGATCGGCCGTCTGGCGCACGACCGAGGAGTGTGAACTGTGGGCTGTGAACTCTCATCTGCGGCGAGACTACCCAGCACCACGGGAGGCGACGAAGCGGAGCGGTCGGTCGATGGCGACGCTGATCCCCACCCTCGGAGTCGCCATCCACCGGCGCGTTCCCGGAATCCCTCTCAACTCGAGGAGTTCTCCGAGCCGGCTGCCGTCGAACGACCCGTCGATGCCCATCGCCTGACACAACTTGCCCGGGCCGTCTGTGAGGTGGTCGCTTCTCCTCCGGCGGCGGATCATGATGTCGCGACCCTCGATCGGCTGCCCACCTCTGATCAGGACCGCTTGACCCGAACCAACGGGGCCGGTCACGATGTTGACGCACCAGTGGATCCCGTAGGAGCGGTAGACGTACACCCCACCGGGATCCCCGAACATGGGAGCGTTTCTCGGCGTGGGTCCGCGGAAGGTGTGGCTGGCGGGATCGTCGGGCAGGTAGGCCTCGGTCTCGGTGATCTCGACCGATGTCACCGAGCCTGCGACTGCTGTGGCGAGCACCATGCCGAGCAGTCGGGGCGCGACTTCATCGGCGGTGGCGCCGAGCCATGACAGGTCAGCCGAGTTCATCCAGGAGGACGGCCTTGAAGGAATGGAGACGGTTCTCGGCCTGGTCGAAGATCATCGACCGGGGGTGCTCCATCATCTCCGCCGACACCTCCTCGCCACGGTGGGCCGGCAGACAGTGCATGAAGATGGCGTCGTCGTCGGTGTGTCGGAACACCTCAGGGGTGATCTGATAGCCGGAGAAGTGACGGCGTCTGAGCTCTGCCTCGGCCTCCTGCCCCATCGACGTCCAGACGTCTGTGTAGACGACGTTGGAATCGGACACACCCTCGACCAGATCCGACGTGATCGTGACCTCGCCGATCGACCGAGCCATCTCGGTGACCCCGGCATCGGGTTCGTAGCCGGGTGGCGCCACCACCCGGACCGTCGAGCCGAGCTTGACGGCTGCGAGCATGAGGCTGTGACAGACGTTGTTGCCGTCCCCGACGTACGTGATGGTTGCCTCGTCCAGCGGGAAGTGGGCGGCGACCGTCATCATGTCTGCCACCGCCTGACACGGGTGCTCGAGATCCGACAGCAGGTTGATCAGCGGGATCTCCGTGGCATCGTCGATCTCGGTGAGATCGCGGTGATCGAACACTCGCATCCCGAGCGCATCGAGGTAGCGGCCGAGCACACGCCCGACGTCTGCCGGAGCCTCGCGGGACCCGAGACCGGTCTGGTCGTTGCGGATCACGATGGGGTGGGCTCCCAACTGGATCGTGGCGATGTCGCAGCTGACCCAGGTCCGGAGAGATTGCTTCTGGAAGAACAACCCGACCGAGCGGCCGTCGAGTGCAGTCCGATGGTCGTTCGGAGTGGCCTTGACGGCCAGGCCGGTCTCGACGAGCGAGGCGAGCCGATCGGCGGACGCCTGCGCGATCGTGAGGAAACTCATGCCTGCCCACGCAAGACGGCGCCCGAGGCGCTCGCCGCCTCGATCATTGCGGCACGAACCGGTGCAACCTCCTCACCCGACAGGGTTCGGTCGGGTGCCCGGAGCACGTAGTGGATGGCGAGCGATTTCCGGCCGTCCTCCAGCCCTCGATACTCGTCGAACACCTCGGCGGATTCGATCAGGTCGCCGGCTGCACCCGCCGTCGCCGCCACGAGGTCGGCCGA
>CBDTXZ010000277.1:0-3357 GCA_965364515.1 uncultured bacterium | reverse complement strand
TCGCTCCTGGTGACCATCGAAGACCGCTGAGCGCCGAGGGGCATCAGGAGCTGTACGAGCGCAGGATCGGTGCGTATCGGAGAGCAGCAGACATCGAGATCGACACGACGTCGCTCGACGCACTGGAAGTGGCCGAGCTCCTCATCAACGCCATCTGGGTCAGCTGGCCCTGAGACAGCCCGGGTAACGTGCCCCTATGAACCTGCCCAGCGGTGTCGTCACATTCTTGTTCTCCGACATCGAGGGCAGCACCCGGCTCTGGGAGGCGGACCCGGCGGGCATGCGGCGTTCACTGGCCCGCCACGACGCGGTGTTCCGGGACAACGTGGCCGGCGCCGGTGGGCATGTCTTCAAGCACACCGGAGACGGCTTCGCCGCGGCGTTCGAGTCGGGGACAGCCGGGTTGGCAGCGGCTGCAGCCGTGTCGGCGGCGCTCGCGTCCGGCCCCTGGGACGGGCCGGCGCTGGCGGTTCGGATCGGAGTGAACTCGGGTGAAGCCGAGCCGGTCGACGGCGACTACTTCGGCTCGACCGTCACGCGGACGGCTCGCGTCATGGATGCGGGGAATGGGGGCCAAATCGTCGTCTCCGACATGGCTCGAAGACTCGTCGGAGACCAGTTACCAGAAGGTGTCGAACTCGTCGATCAGGGCGAGCACAGGCTGAAGGATCTGGGTGAGCCGATCCGCCTCCACCGGCTCGTCTGTGCCGGCGCCGAAGACGATCGCCCCCTGAGAACGCTGGAACGGGCACCGCACAATCTCCCGGTCCAGCTGACGACGTTCGTTGGCCGGGAGGGGCACATCAAGGAGGTCACCGATCTCGTTCGACAGGCCCGGTTGGTCACCCTCACGGGGATCGGCGGCGTCGGGAAGACTCGATTGTCGCTGCAGGTTGCCGCTGAGCTGTTGGGCGAGTTCGAGCACGGCGCCTGGTTCGTCGAGTTGGCCTCACTCGGTGAGGCCGGCCTGCTCGCCGACACCGTCTCGAACGCGCTGTCCGTGCCGCCCGACTCCACTGTTTCGGCGGATGATCGGCTCGTGCGCTTCTTGTCGGATCGAACCGCCCTCCTGGTGATCGACAACTGTGAGCATCTGATCGACGATGTCGCGGACTTTTCGAACCGGCTTCTGCGGACGTGCCCCGACGTGCACATCCTGACCACGAGCCGTGAGGGCCTCGCAGTCATGGGCGAGGTCCTGTGGCGCGTGCCGTCGCTCCGAGTCGACGATGATGCCGCCGCCATCGAGCTGTTCGCCGATCGCGCACGTCTGGTTCAGCCGGGATTCTCCGTGACCGAGGCGAACCTCCACGCCGTCGCCGACCTCTGCGTGAGACTCGACGGCATCCCCCTCGCCATCGAGCTCGCCACCGCCAGATTGAAGATGCTCACCGTCGACCAGATCTCACAGCATCTGGGTGACCGATTCCGGCTGCTGACGGGCGGCAGTCGTACGGCGGTCGAGCGGCAGAGGACGCTCAAAGCGATGATGGACTGGTCATACGACCTTCTCAGCGCCGAGGAGCAGGCCCTGCTCCGCCGCCTCGCGGTGTTCTACGACGGGTTCACCCTCGAAGCCGCCGAAGAGGTGTGTTCGGGCGAGACACTCCTGCGTTTCGAAGTGCTCGACCTGTTGGGTCGACTCGTCGAGGCGTCGATCGTGACATTCGAAGCCGACCTGCGCCCTCGATATCGCCTTCTCGAGACGGTCCGCCAGTACGCGCTCGACAAGCTCGTCGAAGCCGACGAAGCCGACGAGGCGAGGGAGCGTCATGCCGAGTACTACCGGTCACTTGCCGTCACGGTCGACGACCGGTTGAACAGTGCCGACTCGGAGTGGATGGAGATCGCTACCGACGATCTCGGCAACTTCCGCGCTGCGATGACCTGGGCGATCGACGCCAAACGGGGCGAACTCGCGCTCCAGCTCGCATCCGATCTCAGGCCCTATTTCTGGAACCGGGTCATGTACCGGGAATCGAACAAGTGGCTGACCAGCGCGCTCCAGTTGGTGGATGACAATTCGCCGAGCGTGCCACGAGCGTTGGCGTTCGCGCTCACCGATGCCGGCAACCTCGGTGACGAGCCAGTGATCGGCTCGCTGCAGCCCCGGGCCGAACGCCTGCTCTCGGTGAGCAGCGGTGCACCGGCCGGCCTGCTCTCGAACGCGCTGGCCGCGGTCGTCCTGTCCGGCGACGTCAAACACGCCGATCAGCTCTTCCGAGAGGCTCACCTCGCCCTCAGAGAAGCCGGATCCCGTCGATGGGCGTCGCCGCTCCAGAACCGGATGCTCACGGCGTGGCTGATGAACGACGCGTCGTCGAAGGCCGAGATCCTCGAGCTGGTCGCAGTCGCCGAGTCCGAGAAGACGAACATCCATGGAAACGTCGTTCGAATGTGCTTTCGGACGATGGAAGGCGACTATCAGGCAGTCCTCGACTTCGTCTCCTCCCACTCACCAATCGATGAGTGGGAGGAGGCCATGCTGTTGACGTTCGCAGGCCACTCCGCCCGCGCATTGGGGCGGTTCGAGGAGGCATTGAATTCCGTCCGGCGCGCCCATCACACCTTCCGGATCGCCGGCAAGGGTGCGTCGTTCTGGGAGCTCGGCATGCTCCTGATCGACATGGGCCGGCTCGACGAGGCCGTCGCCGAGTACACGGACACACCCGTGGTCACGGCGACGACGGTTCTCGACAGAACGTTCGATGCCCACTTCTTCTCGATGGTCGCAGAACGACGAGGCGACTTCGAGGTGTCCGCCGTGCTCGCCGGCTACGCCGATGCGATCGGCGCAGCCGGGTCTGTCAGCCCGCTCGACTTCGATCTCCGCCGACTCGAGGAGTCCCAGCACCGCGTGGAGCGGGAATTGGGCGCCGATCGATATCAAGAGTTGCACCGCCGAGGAGCGGCTGCGCCATGGGAGGAGCTTCCCTTGGTTCATGGCAGCTGAGCCCGATCCTGCCTGCGGATGAGGGTCGGATCGTCCTCGGGGACGATGTCCGCGTCTCGACACGTCGGTAGCCTGATCACCATGGAACGCCGGAGACGTCTGCCGCCCATCGCCATCGATGCGCTCATCGCCGTGGCGGTGTTCGCACTGGGGTTGACCAGCCAGATCGAGATCTCCGACGCCGCTCCCGAGGTCTTCTCACGCGAGCCAGACGTCTGGTCCCGCATCCTCATCGGTGTCCAGGCACTTCCGCTGGTGCTCCGCAGGCGCTATCCGCGGGCGGTCCTGCTCGTGATCCTCGGCGGATTCGTGATCGATCGGGCCATGGACTACCCGTCGACGCTGGCCACTGCCGGCCTGATCCTCGGCATCCACGCGGTCGGCAGCGAGTTGGATCGCAAGAC
>CBDTXZ010000276.1:0-3392 GCA_965364515.1 uncultured bacterium | reverse complement strand
GCTGACGTCTCCATGTCGGGGTCGACCATGGCGATCAGTGCCAGACCCGACGCAGCCGTGCCGGTGACCGTGCCGAACAACGCCAGTTGTCGCTCGAGCTTGAGTGTCGGCAGGCGGCGACCCATGAGCCAGATTGCGATTGCCGTCGCTGCAACGGCCAGTACGACGACGACGGTCATGGGGGCTGCGACGCCGCTGACGTTCTCCCAGGCGAGCGATCCGAGAATGGCGACTGTCAGGCCGTCGACGGCCCAGACCGTGACGGTTCGCAACGCGCCGACGTCGACTTCGATTTCGGCCCGGCCGAGCATCGACCGCACTGCCATCCCGATCAGTAGGCACACGAAGAACAGCACGGCAAGCACGAGATCCTGGATGTCTGGACCGATGAGGCCGGTGCTCCAGCGCACGACCAGGTAGATCACCGTGTATCCGATCCCAACCGAGAGCGCCGTCACGAGCGTCGAATCCATGGCTTTCGCAGGCGGCCGTAGGCTGCCATCGGCCGTGGAATCGAGCCGCCCCGACGTGGGACGGGGGGCAGTTCTCGGTCTGCTGCGGTCGCCCCGTCGCATGCGCCGAGTCACGAGCACACCGCCGGCGTAGGCAACGACGAAGCCGAGCGAGGCGATCGTCGCGCCGATGCTCGGCGCATTCGCCAGTCCTTCCGCCTCCCACAGCCGGCCGATCGAAACGGCTTGCCCGGGGCCCTCGTTGAGGCCCATCGGTGCCAGAAACCCGAACGCCGGGTGGAGGTCGGTTCCGGCGCCGATCGCGATCCACGTGACGAGTCCCCCGACCATCGCCTGCAACGGGAAGCTCACCCACTGGCCCACACCCATCCAGGCGGCTCCGTCACGCAGCGAGATGCCTTTCGATTCCGACGGCGTGAGCCCGATCGCCAGGAACGATGCCCCGAACAGGTGATAGCCGACGTCCTGCCATGCCACGACCGAACCCGGCAACGCACCGACCTGTCGGAGCACCAGCGCAACGAGACCTCCGAGCACCGCGGTGGGAAGCGACCGTCGCAATGGCGTCGGAGCGGCCCTGGAGGCGACGACGAGCACACCGGTCAGGAGCGCCGCGAGGGCCAGCTCGGTCATGTGAACAGCGACTGGATGTATGCGGAGACGAGGGTTGCTCGCGTCGTCGGATCGAGCGCATCGAGCGTTGCGTCGACGGCCACCCGATCGGCTGAGATGTCGATCTGGCCGAGCAGAGCCCGCAAAGTCGCAGCGTCGGTGCCGGGCGGAAGTGGGATGGGCTCGACCGGCGCGTTGTTTTCCGATGCGGTCTCCACGAGATCGGTGAGCAGTCGGTTTGCGAGCTCCTCGTGGGCAGCAGTGAGTGTCAGGTGGAGGTGCGCCGGAGACGGGCCGAACGAGGGTGTGACCGTCAGCATCCACCCGCGGTCGCGCATGCGCTCGGCGTGGCGGAAGACATTCGAGGAGGTGATGGCCAGCAACGGGGCATCGGGCTCCACCACCACCCGAAGGGTCGAGGCAGCTGCAGCATTCACTCCGTCGACGATCGTGCGAGTCGCAGACCATGCGGACGCCGTGGCGGCTCGGTAGCCGTCCATCCCGAGATGTTCGACGACCGCCCATGCGGCCGCCAACGGCCCGCCCGACCGTGTCGAGCTCAAGCCCGGGTTGGCGACCGGGTAGCCCGTCCAGTCGGCGGTGGCGAAGTACTGGAAGGCACGGTCGGTCGTGTCGGCGTAACACACCAAGGACGCGCCCTTGGGGGCGTACCCGTACTTGTGGACGTCGGCCGAGATCGATCGCACGCCCGGGATCGAGAATCCGAACGGCGGAGCTCCATCGATGAACGGCAGCACGAAGCCGCCGACGCAGGCATCGACGTGCATCCACACGTTGCGACTTCGGGCGACCTGGGCGATCTCCTCGACCGGGTCGACCACGCCGTGGGCATACGAGGGTGCCGAGGCGACGACCGCAACCGTCCTTTCGTCGACGGCCTCGTCGATGGCTTCGGGGATCGCCCGGAACTGGTCGTCGACGGCTGTCGGTCGAACGTCGAGGTCGAGCAGCGACGCTGCCTTGTGAAACGCCGCATGGGCGGTGATCGGCAGAACGAGCACACCCCGCCCGTCGAGGCCCTCGATACGTGCGCGATCCCTCGCCGCCTTACACGCCAGGATGATGCTCTCGGTGCCTCCCGATGTGACGTGGCCGACCATGTCGGGCCCCCCGTCGAGCAGCCCGCGGGCGAACGCGACGAGGTCGTTCTCGAAGCGTACGAAGCTCGGGAAAGCGGTCGGGTCGAGGCCGTTGGCGCCGGCGAAATGGTGATAAGCGGTGTCCGCCAGCTGTTGTGTGTCGGGTCCGTCGAACACGTATGTGAACGCGTGGCCTCGATCCCAGACACCGTCCGAATTGGACACCGTTGCCAGCTCTTCGATCACGTCGTGGATGGGTCTGCTCATGCCGCCGAGACTAGGTGTGTCGACGTGGGCGACGTCGTGCGGTCGGTCGTCCATCGACCATCGGCAGGACAGGGCCTGCTTGCATTCGGCACCGATCGACAGGGACGGAGAAGCCGCGTTGGTTGCGACGGTCGTATCTTGCAGACAGCGAAGCGCTGCGATTCAGATGGAGGAAGCCTCATGCCGATCGTCGATTTCGAGGAAGTCTCGACCGAAGGCCTCGAGTCGTCGCCGGTGGCCGACGCACTCGCCGGTCTGCGAGCGAATGAAGCCCGCTACTTCAAGAACAAGTATGACCACGTGTTCATCACCGAACCGGCGAGCGAGGTGGCCGATGCAATCTCTTGGGTGCATCGGATCCTCGAGGAGGAACGGGACATCGTCATCGCCTCACCACCGTTGGAAGCGACGATGTTCGAGGTCGACGGGATCCGGATGGCCTACGTGTTCTACGAGAGCGGGCTGTCGATCAACGTGATGTACACAAACGAGGATGCAGGGAAGCGGGCGGTCGGGTTCAAGCTGTCCGAGGGAATGGACGTCCCCCAAGAGCTCGAGTCTCGTTTCAAGTTCGCACGGCAGAAGTCCAAGCTGGCGGGCACGATTCGCGGGTCGTTCTTCGTGATCAAAGGCGAGTACTGATTCCGGCGAAAAGCGGCGACCCTTCGCTGGGTCGCCCCTCTTGCGAATCAGGAGAGCTTTCGTCCGCGACCGTCGAGCCACGCACTCCCTCCGCTGCCGATGACGCGAGCAGGCTCGAGTCGGGGACTTAGGCGAAGGAACAGATGCTCGAACGGAGGCCTCTGGCCACTCACGATTGAGCTGAAGCCGCAGTCAGCGAACGCTCGCCGTCTCGAGGAAGTCGGCGATGGCGCTGCGGACCGTACCGGTTTGGCCGAGCCCCAGGTGCCCTCCAGACGCCAACGTGACGAGCGTGGCG
>CBDTXZ010000275.1:0-3423 GCA_965364515.1 uncultured bacterium | reverse complement strand
TTGCCGAAAGGAAGCTTGCGATCGTCACAACGACGAGCGCAGGAATCAAGGCTGCGAGCCAAGGTGCCCATGAAATCGGCAGCTTTCCATCAATGCTGAGCAGCAGAGCAGATAAGACGGACATGGTCAGAATCGGGGCGACTCCGGTTGCCCCAAGCAGAACCCAGCCGTAGCGATGGGCCTTGTCACGGGCGAGGATCAAGCTCGCCACCACCACCGACGACCCGAAGACGACGGCATCGAACCTCCAGCCGAACTCCGCCCAGTTCAAGGCGAACTCCGCTCCGCTCAGCACCTCTGGTTGAGCCGAGACGTTCAACGTGGTCAGCCAGAACGAAACAACGACGAGGACTGCCATCGTTGCGACCACCGCTCCACCGATGATCCACGCCGGCTTCCAGATCGGTGTCGAAGTCGTCATACCGCTGCCTCGGCCGGCATTGCAAGCGTGACTGTTCCTTTGACGGTGGTGGCCTGTCCGGGAGCGGACTCGATGCTGATCGTCCCATCGAGGGCGTCGAGACGGTCGGCCATGTTGTTCAACCCCGAACCGCGTATGACCGAGTTGGGGTCGAACCCGGGCCCGGAATCGGACACCGTGAAGGTCAGATCACCGGACCGGTCGGAGACCTCGACCGTGATCGGGGCTTCGCCGTGTTTGACGGCGTTGGTGAGGGCTTCGGAGATGCAGAAGTAGACCGCCCCCTCGGTGGGCAGCGGATAGCGCCGAGATACGCCTGCATTTACCACAACCTCGACTGGCGCCACTTCCGCGAGGGCGGTCACCGCCGCCGTCAGACCTTCGGCTTCCAATAGCGGCGGAAAGATGCCGTTGGCCAACGCCCGGATCTGTTCGATCGCGGCCTGGGTCTCGCCGGCCATCTGAGCTATCAGCGATGCCGCAGTGTCCGCTCCCTCGGCGTGGGCCTGTTGCTCTGCCAACCCCAGCTGCACCTTGAGTGCCACCACCTGCTGCTGCGCGCCCTCGTTCAGTTCCCGCTCCAGGCGTCGACGCTCAACATCCTGGGCATCCACCAACCGACGCCGCGACTCCTCCAACTCGGCAGCCTTGCGCTCCAACTCGGCATCCAGACGGAGCCGACGCATCAGCAAGCCGGCCGATCCCGCCAGATCCTCCACCAGTCGCTGCTCGGTCGGCGTCAACGCATCCCCCCGCCGCGACTCCACCGACAGCGCGCCCAAGATCTCGCCGTCGTGAGAGATCGGTACGACAGCCCCGGGGATCTTGTCCAAGCTCTCTACCGATCCGACTCCCTCGAGCGCCGGCGCACATGCGGATGGCCACAGACCGGCGCCATCCGCTGTCCACACGATCGCCCGATCTGCGCCGGTGCCTTCCGCCAGTCGCTGTGCCATTCGATCCAACAGGCCCTCCTCGCGTTCGGTCGCTGCCAGCCGTCCTGTCAGATCAGACAACACCTCATACGGCGTCGCCCGACGTCCCAACACCAGGCGGTTCACCCACCGCTGGACGCGATCACGTACCGGCTCGAACATGACAGCCACCAACGCAGTCGCAGCGATCGACCAGCCAACACTCGATCCACCAACCAGCGAACCAACCCCGACCACCACGCCGGCATACACCAGAGTGATGAACCCCACCAGCACCACGAAGACCAAGGATCGACTGATCACCAGATCGATGTCGAACAGTCGATACCGAGTGATCGCGATCCCAATCGAGATCGGAATGGCTGCCAGAGCGAGGGTGCCCAGCCCAAGACCCAAGACCTCGAATGAGCCCCCGAGGAATCCGAAGAGAGTGACGGCGTTCAAACCCATGGCCCAGGCGATCCAGCGGAACTGAAGTCGCTCGATTCCAGAACTTCGTCGGAAGCGAATGAAGAGATTCACGATCGATGCGACAGCGATCAACAAGAGCGCCGTCGTCAGGAACTGCAACGGGGTGGAGATCTCGCCATAGGGTGTATCGACCCACGGCGCATAGGCGATGGCGATGGATCCAGCCATCACGGCGATCGCAAGTCCAGACCCCCATGCAACCCACCTCCAACGTTCGGATGGCGCTCGTCCGCTCGGGAACAGGATCACGAGGTGAATCACTGGCGCGAATACTCCGGGCAGCCACACCCAGAGGCTGAGGTTCAGTGCGATGGCGCTCGGGAGGTCGAGCGCCGATGGTGCCATCGAGACGTTGCCGAACTCGATGTCGGATGCAGCGAGCCCAGTTCGAGACACTGCGACTGCCTGCGCAGCTTCGCCAAGCGCCCCGAAGAACGCGGCCCACAGCAGGGCCCAGACGGCTCCGTTTCGGGGTGCTGCCCGGACGGAAACGGCCAGCACCGAAATGAACACGACGCCCAGGACGATGTTGTCGAGAACCTCGTCCGTCTCGCCGATCGAGATCGAGAGCCAGACGTGCGTCACGATCGATGCCGTGACGGACGCGATCAGGAGGGAGGCGATTCGGCGGCGGGTGCCGTCGGTGAGGTTGCTCATGCCGGTACCTCGACAGGTACCGGGATGGTGCCGGTGAGGGTGGTGCCGTTGTCGGGTTCGGTGTGGATGCTGAGATGACCGGCGAGGGCATCGAGCCGATCGGCCATAGCGGTCAGTCCCACACCTCGATCGGGCATATCGGCCTGGGTGGGGAACCCGACGCCGTCGTCACTGATTCGGAACTCGAGCGAGCCGTTCGACTGGGTGAGGGTCACGACCGCCTGGCTGGCGTCGGCATGCTGAACGATGTTCCGCAATGCCTCGAGCACACAGAAATAGGTGGTGGCCTCGACCTCACGCGGATAACGGCCGATGCCGTCGGTGTCGACGGTGACCGGGATCGGAGCTCGTCTCGCCTGTGCTGAGATCGCCGACGCCAACCCCTCCGCCTCGAGGAGTGGTGGATACACGCCACGGGCGAACTCCCGCATCGCATCCACCGCCGCATCCGCCTCCCCGCTCAACCGTTCGAGGAGCTGGGCGGTCTGGGTGGCTCCGTCCTTCTCGGCGATCGCCCTGCCCAACCCCAACTTGACCTTCAATGCCACCAGTTGTTGTTGGGCGCCGTCATGCAGATCTCGTTCCAGGCGCCTCCTCGTCTCGTCCTGTACGGCGACCAGCCGGCGGCGTGACTCGCGCAGTTCCTCGATTCGAGCCTCCAGCCGTTCGGTCAACAGCTGGTTGCGGAGGGCGAGGCCCATGCCGGAAGCGAGCTGCTCGGCCAAGCGGCGATCGTCGTCATGGAGCTGCTGCCCGGCGGGCAGGAACACGTCCAGCGATCCGAGAGTGGTGTCGCCGTCGGTGATGTTGAAAGACGCCGGTTCGGTCGCCACCGCAGTGCCTTCCGGGGGCCAGGCGGCGGCTTCGGCCGCTTCGTCATCCACGAGCACTGAGATGACCACCCGTTCGGCCCGGGTGCCTTCGGCCAACGATCGGGCG